>JAZQWA010000026.1:0-3443 GCA_045632065.1 Eubacteriales bacterium
TTGCTGATGGGGCGCCATAGAAACGTGGGCAGATACAGTTGTCTGTGGGTAGAAGTTGTAAATACCGCCCTGAATGTCAAGTCGCTCGATAGGGTCGGTATTGTCCGACGTCCATATCTGCGGTGAGTAGCAAAGCATACCGAGATCAAAACGATTTCCGCCCGATGAGCAGCTCTCAAAGAGAATGTTCGGGTGCTTTTTCATAAATATCTCGTCCAAAATTTCATAAAGTCCGAGAATGTATCTATGGAAGAACTCTCCCTGCTGCTTCAGTCCCGCGGAGTACATATCGCTGATGTGGCGGTTGTAATCCCACTTGACGTATTCGATATTCGCGCCCGAAAGTACCTTATCGACGTTTTCGATAATGTATTCCCTGACCTCTTTTCTGGTGAGGTCAAGAACAAGCTGGTTTCTACCGAGAGTAAGGCTTCTGCCTGGAACACTGATTGCCCAATCGGGATGTGCGCGATAAAGGTCGCTATCCGGGTTAACACATTCTGGCTCAAACCAGAGTCCGAACTTCATTCCCATGCGGTTAACTGCTTTGGCAATAGACTTAATTCCACCGGGAAGCTTCTTTCTGTTCTCTACCCAGTCGCCAAGACCTGCTTTGTCGCTGTTACGCTTTCCAAACCAGCCGTCGTCAAGAACAAACATCTCTATTCCTAGCTTTTTTGCCGACCTTGCAAGCGCTAGGATCTTGCTTCGGTTAAAATTGAAAAATGTTGCTTCCCAGTTGTTAAGAACAACGGGACGGTCTGCGTATTTGTGCTCACCGCGAACAATATGCTCGTTAACGAAATCGTGCATATTTGCCATCATTCCGTTAAGTCCATTGGGAGAATATGTCATCACCGCCTGGGGTGTAACAAAGCTATCGCCCTCCGAAAGCTTCCACAGGAAGCAATGGGGGTTGATACCCGACATAACTCTTGCGGTATCAAAGGTTGAGCGCCCAACTGCGCTGTAATGGTTACCGCTGTAAATGAGATTAAAGCCGTATGCTTTGCCTCTCTGCTCATCTGCGCCCCTTTCAAGAAGCACAAAGGCGGGGTTATGCTTGTTTGAGGATGCGCCAACGGTGGACTCGTTAACAAGCAATCCACTTGCAAGGAATCTTCTGTGCTCGTGAGCTTCCTTGCCCCAATCTCCGTCGAGGGTGAGCATTTCAAATTCTGCCTCAGCAAAATCAAGCATAAAGCTCATCAGCTTACGGATATAAAGAGGCTCTTTTTCTCCGTTTACAAGCTCTACGTTACGGCAGATTACGTCGCAATCCTCAAAAACCGTGTAATTAAGGCGCAATTTTAAATTGCCGAATTTCTTATCTGCAAGGGTGATTTCAAGCGTCTTCGCTTCGCCGTATGCCGTAGGAAGCGAGGCCGTTTCATATGCTCCATCAATGATTTTGTGTGATTCATACACAAAGTCGCAAACGAAGGTGCCATCAGGCATAAGAAGCTCGATAGGCGCGTGACGATAATCACCTCTGCCAACACCCGAGTATTCAAGAAGATTTCTCTCAAGGAAGAAGCTACTGCCCTCTTCTTTAACAGTTGAGCCGAGGTCGATAGTATTTTTCAGCGAAACCGCTGTGAAATCCTCGTCAATCACGCGAGATCCGTAATACAGATGCTCGGGATAGCCGTTGTTTATGCGAAAGACGTAGGTTGTATTCTTCGTTTGTAGCCTGAATATCAGGTCCTTTACGCTAATCATTATTTGTCCTCCTTTTTAGGAGAAATCAATCTGAATTCGTAGGGACGAAGCTTTTTGCTTGTTCCCTCATAGTTGGAAATAACGGTTTCTCCGCTTACCGAAGAAGGCACTTTTGCGCTCTTGGTTGAGAAGTTGCAAACGGCTATGAGCTTTTCGCCGTTATACTCTCTTTCAAAGGCATAAACCGTTCTGCCTGCGAATATTTCCTTGAAATTACCATTTTTGAGAATATCGCTGGACTTACGGTAAGCATTAAAACGCTTGAAGTAGTCGATAATTCCGTCATCAGAGGCAAGGTCACTTTCAACGTTCACCTCGGTATAATTGGGGTGAATTTTCAGCCAAGGCTTACCGCTTGTAAATCCAGCGCCAGCCTCTGCCGACCACTGCATAGGAGTTCTCGCATTGTCACGGCTGGTCTTGTTAATAAGATTCCAGCGGAAAGGCTGGAAGATACCGAGAGATTTTGCCATTTTATCCACGTTGTGGCTCTCGATATCAACTATCTCGTCAAGATTATTGAATGCGCCGTTGGTCATACCGATTTCCTGGCCCTGATAGAAGTAGGGTGTGCCACGGAGCGAGAAATTAAGGCTGATAAGCATCTTCGAGCCTACCTTGCGGTATTCTCCGCCCTCGGTAAATCTTGTAACCGAGCGAGGCTGGTCATGATTCTCAAGATAGCAGGTGTTCCAATCAAGGCCTGTCTGCCATTTGGTGAGAATTTTCATAAGTCGCTTGGGCTTAAACTTGGTTTTGAACCACTTAACACCAATCTGGTCGCACTCCATATGCTCAAAGGCAAATACCATATCAAGCTCACCACGCTCGGGGGCGGTTAGATCGCGCGCCATAGGAACGTTAACGAGTACGGTTTCTCCAACGGTGAATGCATCGTAATTGTCCATTACGTCACGGCGGAGCGCCTTGAGAATACGGTGTGTGCCATCGGTGGAAACGTAATGCTCCTTACCTGTAAGGGCAAGATGCTTTTTTCCGTCGGCAAAGCTCTCCTTGAAGATAATATTGATTACGTCGCAACGAAAGCCTGCAACACCCTTATCAAGCCAGAAACGCATAATATCGCAGATTTCCTTATACACCTCGGGGTTATACCAATTGAGGTCGGGCTGTTTTTTCGAGAACAGGTGAAGATAATATTCTTCATTTTTTGGGTCGCCAAAGGGCTCCCAGGGACAATCGGCAAAGAAGTTGCCCCAGTTGTTAGGAAGCTTTCCGTTCTTGCCCTTTTTGATGATATAGTAATTCTTGTACTTCTCTTCTCCTGCCTTTGCGCGCTCAAACCACTCGTGCTCGTCGGATGTGTGGTTGATTACCAGGTCCATAATAATCTTCATTCCGCGCTTGCCTGCCTCGGAAAGAAGCTCGTCAAAGTCTGCCATAGTGCCGAACTCGGGCTGAATATCCTTGTAGTCGGAGATATCGTAGCCGTTATCGTCGTTAGGGCTCTTATAAACGGGAGAAAGCCAGATTACGTCAACTCCCAGTGAGGCGATATAATCCAGCTTTGAAATAATACCCCGAATATCGCCTACTCCATCGCTGTCTGAATCGCAAAACGAGCGTGGGTATATCTGATAAACGGTTGAATGCTTATAATTTTCTAACATGTTTTTACTCCTCAAATCTTATTTTAGAATAGACTCAAAAAGCGCTTTAACGTTCTCCTCTGTTTCATCAAGAGGACGGTCGTTTACAAA
>JAZQWA010000027.1:0-3340 GCA_045632065.1 Eubacteriales bacterium
TATTTTTTCGGCATCTGTTTTAAATTCAATTTTGATTCCGCTTGCAAGCACGGAGCGTGTATACCAGAATTCGTCTCTGTTTTTAAAATGCTCTATCTGCTCCGCCGAATAGTGATGAAGGTACAAATAGCCCTTGATTTCCTCAAAGTAGCAAGCGCCGCGTACCAGCTTTTTTAATGATTCATTTGAAAGCTTCATATTATCTCCTTAGTTAAGCTTGATTGTTCTTGATACCAAAAGTGCGCTGAGGATTTTACGTATAGCGCCGATATCGTTAGGATTATCGTTTATAAGCTTGGCAATATCCGCAGGGATCTCGTTTCTTTCCTTTGCCGCAATATCAAAAAATCTGTTCTTTTCATCAAGGGTTGACTTTGTAAGAATGGAAATCATTCTATGCTGAACCTCAGGAGGAGGGGGAGCAACCTTACCGGATACGATATCGTAAAAATAAGGCTTACCTATACCGACTCTTGTGTGGAAATCCTGCTGAGAAAGTCCTTCTTTTTTAATAAGCTGCTTCAAAAGCTCGCCAAAATCACTTGTTGCCATAATAAATCTCCTTTAGTATGTCTGTCTACATACATACTATCACACAAAATACACTGTGTCAAGGAAATAAAAAGAAAAATACCGAGCCGAAGCTCGGTATTTTATAATTTTTATTAAAATTACATTGTTACGAGGAAGAATCTCAAAGCGAAGAGTATGCCGATAACTGTAACGGGGATATCCTTCTTTGTGAACTTGCCCTGGCAAGCTGTAATGATAACGTATGCGATAGCGCCTACTGCAATACCGTTGGAGATAGAGTAAGTAAGGGGCATCATGATAAGAGCGAGGAACGCAGGAACTGCGCTTGCAATATCGTCCATATCAACCTTGCCGAAGCCCTTAAGCATAAGAACACCAACGTAGATAAGTGCGGGAGCTGTTGCACATGCAGGAATAATAACTGCAAGAGGTGTGAGGAAGAGGCAGAGGAAGAAGCAAGCTGCTGTAACAACAGATGTAAGACCTGTTCTACCGCCTGCGCCTACGCCTGCTGCAGACTCAACGAATGTTGTACATGTGGATGTACCGAGGATAGCGCCTGTTACTGTTGCGATAGAGTCACAGTTCATGCACTCTCTGAGGTTCTGAGGGTCGCCGTTTTCGTCGATCATATCAGCCTGAGAAGCTGTGCCGTAAAGTGTACCGATTGTATCGAACATATCAACAAGAGCAAATGTGATAACAAGAACGATAGCGTTGATAACTGCGGAAGCACCGCCGCTGAATACACTGAAGCCCTTGAATGCGCCGATGATACCGATCTCGCCGAATGCCTTGAAGGATTCGCCGATTGCGCCCATGTTGAAGTCGGGAGCTGTCCAAGTTGTAAGGTAGTAAAGAACAGATACGCTAAGGATTGTAATGATTACAGAGCCCTTAACATTCTTCTTTGAAAGAACTGCCATTGCAAAAAGGCCAAGAAGAGCAAGAACAACAGGAGCAATAGCAACCCAAGCCTCAAATACTGACTTACCTGCAACAGCGCCGTGGAAGTCAAAGAGCTGTACAAATGTGTACTGGTTAGCCTGGATGATGCCTACGTTCTTAAAGCCGATGAATGCGATGAAGAGACCGATGCCTGCAGGAATAGCCTTCTTAAGGTTTTCGGGAAGAGCTCTTGCGATGTACTCACGAAGACCTGTAAGTGAAAGTATCATAAATACAATACCGGAAAGAAGGATAATGAGCAAGCCTTCCTGATATCCCTTGATTACATCTCCGCCGGAAAGAAGGGCGGGAAGGACGAAGGATACGAAGAAGAAGGAGTTAAGGCCCATACCACACGCCTGTGCAAAGGGCATCTTAGCGTAGAGAGCCATAAGGAGCGTACCAACTACTGCTACCAAGATAGATGCTACATATGTTGCATACCAGATAGTGCCAAGGTCGCCTGCTGTATTGAAGCTAACGATCTGGTTAGGGTTGGTAACTACAATGTAAGCCATAGCAAAGAAGGTTGTAAGACCTGCAATGATTTCTGTTCTTACAGTAGAACCACGCTCACTGATTTTGAAAAATTTGTCTAATTTTTCTCTCATGGTGAATTCCTTTCATATAAAAAATTTGCACTTATATTATAACACACCAAAAAAATGAATTCAATACAAAATACAAATTTTGACAAAATTTCATCACAATACCGTCACATTTTGCGCATTTTGGGTATTGAATCCACCAGAGCCTGCACCTCTCTTTTGGTTTCTGCCACTCTTGCCTTGGCTATTATTTCATCCTGCTCGGAGTTCTCCATTTTCAAAAAAGTATTGAATGCAATGGGATTATGAGCCAGAGCCATGGAAAAGCCGATTGGCAAATGCTCGTTTATAGGATCGTACATAGCTTCCTCCGTGTAAAAAGGTCATTACTACTATTTTACGCTCCAAAAAATAAAATATGGGTGGTAATTCTTTCTTTAACTTGACAAACGTAAATTTTTTATTTATAATAATGACGAACTGAACCGGACGGTCGCGTGATATCACGCCGAAAGGTATTATCGCGAGGAAAGTCCGTGCTTCGCAGGGCAGGATAACTGATAACGTCAGCCGAGGGTGACCTTAGGGAAAGTGCAACAGAAAATTACCGCCATTTATGGTAAGGATGAAAACGTGAGGTAAGAGCTCACGACACGCCATGGTAACATGGGGTGGGTGTAAACCCTATCCGAAGCAACACCGCATATGAGATTTTATTTGCCCGATAAGGCTTTTGCCGTCTCATGGGTGGCACGCAGAAATGCGGAGCGTACTGGTGACAGTGCGCAAAGATAGATGACCGTCGATTACAGAACACGGCTTATAGGTTCAGTTCATTTATAAACAAAAGCCACTCGTTTTTGGTGGATTCAGTAAAAAAAGCGACACTCAGTGTCGCTTTTTTGATTTTATAAGCTTGAAAGCTCCTTGAAGCTATCCTTAAGTGAGGGGTAAAGCTTCTTGTAAAGCTCATAGTATTTCTTATACTCGTTATGATTTGCGCTGTCTGTAAGGGTTTTGCTCTTTTCGGCTACGCAGATCCTGCAGCCCTCCTCAACAGAAGCATAAATTCCTGCGGCTACTCCGCCGAGAATTGCAACGCCGAGAGCGGCGCACTCCTGATTTTTAAGTGTTTTTACATCAATTCCGTACACGTCCGCAAGGATTTTCTGCCAGAGCTTACTCTTTCCGCCTCCACCGCAGACTACCATATCGGACACATCAATGCCAAGATCGGAAAGAAGCTCAACACAGCTGTTAAGGGAGTAGGAAACACCCTCCATTGTAGCTCTTGCCATATGGGCTCTTGT
>JAZQWA010000028.1:0-41258 GCA_045632065.1 Eubacteriales bacterium
ATATACAAGGCTTGCCCGAGGTAAAAAGATATTGATTAACACCTTGAAGGGAGCAAAGGCTAATGGATAAAAACATGAATCTGTTAAAAGAAGCCATAGTTGAAGGTTTTAATCAAAGAATAGACGATACGCTAAGCTCGCAAATAGAGAGCGCTCCATGCTCAAAAAGGCACGAGGAAGCAATGAAAGCGATTTTGGCAGGCAAGGTAACAGGAAACATTGTTTGGACTACAAAAGCGCGTCGAATTGTTGCTTTGCTGGTTGCAGCGTTGCTTCTTCTTACAAGCTGTGCTGTTATATATCGTGATGAAATTTATAATTGGGTGATGGGCGGTAAGGTTGATAATTATTTTCCTGACGGATATACGGGTGGAATGGGCATTCCGTCGGGATCGGATGTTGAATACTACTGGGTAGAGACCTATGAGGAGTGCGTTGAAGCAATCGAGCTTTTAAAATCCCACGGCAGTACTTTTGAACAATGGCCGATTTTCACTTACAACGGCGAGCTTTTTGACACAAAATACTGCTTCAAAATGAATGGTGCAAGATCGGATGAAATTCAATACGGTGAAAATCCCTTTGACAGAAAATCTGAAGGAGTTCGCGTGCAGAGCATTGTGTTTGTGGAGGACGTCGAAATAGACGAGCTTGTATATGAAGATATAGCTTTTTACGATTCATATATATTATTTGTACCGGGAACGTCGGAACTTGGTGTTTTGGATGAATATCCCAACGCCGATGGCTTCACTTACGAATGGGTGGTGGATGACAGCACCGATTTCTTCTCGGGCGCATACTTTATCTATATAGACGGCAAGCTTGCCCTCTCGCTTTCTCCTGTATACAGAGGCGGTCACGAGTTATCCGATGAAATAGTAACTGCCGTACTTGATTCAATAGTGGTTATAAAATAACAAAAAGGACGCGAAATTCGCGTCCTTTTTTATTTGTTGACGTCTTTTGGGACGTCACATACAAAGCCATAAAACCAAAGCCACCCAAAATTTCAAGGGTGGCTTTAAACTTATCATTTTGTTTTCTCGTCGGGAACGTATTCGAGAATGTCCTCGATTTTACAATCCAAAACCGAGCAAATCCTTGCCAAAACATCGGTATCAAGCCGAGTTATCTTATTGTTGCAATAATTGTTCAGCTGAGTGCGTTGCATCTCTGCTCTATGGCTCAGTTTGTTCTTACTTATACCTGTCTTTTTAATAATCTCATCAAGCTTGATAATGATTTTTCCGTGTCCGTTCATTTTTTCACCCTGCTTTTTTTAATTAACTCTTGACAAATATATTATAGACAAGTTATAATAAAAAAGTAAGATGTAGGAAGTCTTGTGTAAGATGTTGCACATAAGGAGTAATATAATGAAAGATACGGTTGGAGTAATAAAAGAAATAGACAATCTCGGTAGAATTGTTATCCCGAAAGAGATGAGAAATAGGTTTTCACTCGACAAAAGCGTTGAGGTCGTATTAACAAAGGACGGCGTTCCTTTACGCAATCCCGAATACGAGCTGATAAAAGTAAAAAGCTCCATTTCCGAAAGCAAAAAAGACATATAAAACGAAAGCCACCCAAAAAATTTCGAGGGTGGCTTAATTTTTAATCAAAACATCTCGTATAACCTTGTTTTTCTCCTAAGTCAGGCATATTTAGGCGAGAACCGCCGTTTGTGACCGAAGCGTAGTAACAAACGGACGGTTAGGTGAGTTTGGAGCAGAAATCGTCGGCTGACGACCGTAGCGAAGCGGCATTTCGGTAGTGAATACCAGTCCGGTGGACTGTTAGAGCCGAAATGTGACCGAGCCGCAGCGAGAAGTCGTATACATATACGACGAGGTAGGAAACGACGATAGTAAACAAAAATTAAAGATTGAAAAACGCAGTTTTTACACCTTAAATATGCTACGCTTGAAAATCTGATGAAACAAAAAGCAGGGACTAAAACACAGTCCCCACTTTTTTGTTTACGTTTATGCCCTAAATCACCAACCGGATTAGGTGTCTATTTCTCTATTTTCAAGCGCCGCAAGTCCCTCGCGGAAGGCTCTTGAGCCGAGGAGCTTTTCTTCCTCGTCGTCGCTTTCCATCATGGGAAGAAGCTGTCTGAATAGTTCGCCCTTCACTGACATATCTCTCTTGAAGCTCTCTGTGCCGAAGAGAGGAATGGTCTTATCGGTAAGCTCGAAGGAGTAAAGTCCGAATGCATCGCTGCCAAAGTTCTTGGGTACGATGTATCTGGGGCTGATATAGCCTGTAAGCTCAAGCCAGAGCGCAGTCTCTGCGCCATACTTTTTATCGCTGACAAGCTTGCTTATACGGTTTATTATCTCGTTGTTGGAGTCAACGCCTGTAATATCGATGGTTTCTCTCTTGAACACTATCTGACCAAAGGTAAGATTCTTTGCGTCCATAGACATCTCGCCCTTGTTGTACTTAACGATAACGAGCTTCGCTCCGCCGATGCCCGGGAAATCAAAGCCTGTGCTCTCAAGCGCGCCGGAATAAGCGTACATTGCCGAGCCGAGATTGATAAAATCGGTAGCCTCGTGTCTTGAGCCGAAGGCATAGTAATCTGCGCCAAACTTCTTCATATCCGCAGAGGAAACAGGACAGGTGTCAGAGCCGATTTTGCCATCGAGGTCAGCGTAGCCGCAGACAATGTTAATTCTGGAGCTGTCACCTACGGTCTTGTCGTAAATGGGGCTCTCCTTGAGGCTTTCTGTCATAAACGCCCAGCCGTAAACGGTAACGTTATCCTCCTCGAAATCAAATCTGCCAAGCTTATCATCAGAGAAGATAAAGCAGTTGTTAGGAAGTCTGCCCGATGTGTATATGGGGTTGTTCTCGTAAGCGTCAAACTTACCGGGAGCAATAATAAACTTTGTATCGGGGCAATTGCGGAATTCACGGATAAGAAGCTCCGCTGTGCTATTGGTAGCGCACTCTGTCTCAAAGATATCGCCGCTCATAAGCACGTAGTCAATGCCCGCGCCGCGAACGTACTCCATCATTTTCATAAAGGCAGTTCTGAGGCCTACTCTGCGCTCGTCACTCTTCTCGGGAGCAAGGCCGACAAAGGGTGTATCGAGGTGAATATCAGCGCAATGCAGGAATTTCAAAACCAATGCCTGATTCTTTTCGCTCATTATATGTTACCATCCTTTCATCTTGCGCCTTGGGACAATTTCCGCCCGACGCAGAAAGATAAAACTTTTCATTTTATAATAGTATAACATCTTTCGACGGTATTTGCAATATTTTTTGATAAAAAACTTGAAAAATGTCTTGCAATGGATAAAAATATATGTTAAAATAATTATTGATAAAATAAGGCAGAATTTTTGGAGGTTAATATGCTTAATTTAGCTGTAAGAAATACAGGAAAGCTTATCAGAGAAAAATCCAAGAGCGAAAACATCCGTCTCGGACGTCTTTTTACCAAGAAAGACACCGCAAGACTTATGGCAGGTATGCTTAAGCTTGACGAGGACAAAACCGTATATACCATTCTTGACCCAGGAGCAGGCACAGGTATTCTTGCCGCTGCGGCAATTGAGGAGATTTGCAAGAGATGTCCTGCATCCAAGCAGATTTTCATTACCTGCTACGAAAACGACCCCGTTTTCATTCCTATGCTTAAAAACAACCTTGAGCGTATCAGAAAAAAGGCTCGCCACGATTATGGCGTAAAGCTTTACGTGACTGTTTACGAGGAGAATTACCTCACCGATTCCAAAAATCACTACACAGTTGCTCTCTTTGACCAGGTAAAAGAGGACAAGTTCGATATTATCATCTGTAATCCCCCTCTCGACCTTGTGGACAAGTATTCTCCCGAGGCTGAGGCGGTTGGCGGCGTTACTCAGCTGAAGATTGGCGCGCCCTTCCTCTTTGCGAAGCTGGCTGCAAGACATCTTGAGATTGACGGACAGCTTGTTATTATGCTTCCCACCAACTCCGCGACATCCTCTGCGCTGACTACCTTCCGTAAGGATATGGCAGATGCGCTTGCTCTTAACAAGATTCACCTCTTCGTTGGCAAGCAGAAGAACACCAAGCGCGCAATTCCCCTTAAGAAATCCTTTATCTTAGCATACGGCAACTGCGAGAAGCCTGCTACAATCGATATTACCACATCCACCGACAACGGTATTAAGGTTGTTGCGCTTCCCCCTGTTCCCTACGGCTTCGTGGTTGACAAAGAGGACGGCACTCTCACTCTTCCCAAGAGCATTGAGGATACCAAGATTGTAAAGCACATTTCCGACCTTCCCGAGACTCTCGACAGCCTCGGACTTAAGATGTCCACAGGTCTCATTCTCGATTCGAGATGCGAGGGACTTCTCTTCTCCGAGCCTGTTAAGGGCTCTGTTCCTCTCCTTCGTCCCAATGCTATCAAGGGAGGACAGATTACCTTCCCCCAGCCTATAAAGAATCAGTACATTGCGCCTGTTAACCCCAAGCTTATTCAGAAGAACAAGAACATGGTTATCATCAAGCGTGTGCCTGCCAAGAGCGATGACCGCTTTGTCAACTCGGCTATCTACATGGCAGCGCAGCTTCCCTCTTACAGATATATCAGCACTCACAACAAGATAAACTTTATCGATACAAAGGACAAGAATGGCGAAATCTGTCCCAGACTCGCATTCGGTCTCTTTGCTCTGCTTAACTCCACCATTTACGACAGATACATTTCCATCATGTCCAAGTCCAAGCAGATTAACTCCAAGGAGATGAGAGACCTTCCCCTTCCTCCTCGTAACATTATCGAGAACATTGGTATGCGTCTTATGTCTTCCAGACAGACTACGGTGGCAGTTTGCGACCAGATTGTAAACCCCACTTTACATATTATTGAAAAGAGATGATTTTGTTTTACTGTAATGCATAGTTTTGCATTACTCTCGCGATATTCTGAAAGGTAAATTTATGAGCTTTATTTTAGATATGGTTTTACCGCTTCTGTGCGGTCTCGCCCTCTTCCTCTACGGTATGGACCTTATGGGCGACTCGCTGAAAAAGAGCGCAGGCTCGGGACTTAAAGCAACACTAGGCAAAATGACGTCAAGCCCCCTCAAAGGCTTTCTTCTCGGACTTGGCGTTACCGCAATAATTCAGTCATCCTCTGCGACCACGGTTATGGTTGTGGGCTTCGTTAACTCTGGCACCATGACTCTGCTTCAGGCGGTTGGCGTTATTATGGGCGCTAACGTTGGTACTGCGGTTACCGCATGGATTACAGGTCTTTCGGGCATGGGCAGTGACAGCGCCGAGGGCGTTGTTGATGCCCTCTCGCTTCTGAAGCCTGACTCCTGGGTTCCTATTGTTGCAATTATTTCCATTTGCCTTATTATGTTTGCCAAGCGCGGCAGAAAGCGTGATATCGGCTTCATCCTCATGGGCTTCGTCGTTCTTATGACTGGTATGGAGATGATGTCGGGCGCGGTAAGCGGTCTTCGTGACAACGATACCTTTAAATCCATTCTGACAATGTTTGAGAATCCCATTCTCGGTATTCTCGCAGGCTTGATTCTCACCGCCATCGTGCAGTCATCCTCTGCATCGGTTGGTATTTTACAGTCGCTGACTGTAACAGGCGGAATCACATTCGGGGCGGCTATTCCCATTATCATGGGTCAGAACATCGGTACCTGCGTTACCGCTATGATTTCATCCATGGGCGCAGGAAAGAACGGCAAGCGCGCAGCTCTGATTCATCTTTATTTCAACATAATTGCAGTTGTGGTAGTGCTTTCTCTGTTCTACCTTTGCAACTGGATATTCAAGTTCAGCATGGCAGGTATTCCCTTCCTCGAAAACGTTATCGATATGTGGGGCGTTGCCGCTGTTCATACCATATTCAAGCTTATTTCTGTTGCTATTCTCTCACCCTTCTATCGCCAGCTTGAAAGGCTCGCGTACGTATCGGTTAAGGATAGCGAGGAGGAAATGCAGGTTTCCAACCTTCTTGACGAGCGTCTTATCAACACCCCTGCCATCGCAGTTCAGCGCGCGACAGAGGTTACCTGCTCTATGGCAGAAATTTCCTGTAAGGCTCTGCGCCAGTCGCTGACTCTCTTTGAGGAGTATGACGTTAAGGTTGCAGACAGTGTTCGTGACCTTGAGAACAAGGCGGATAACTACGAGGATGCCCTCGGCTCATATCTCGTTAAGCTTTCGGCAAGCGACGTTACCCAGGCGGATTCTCGTCAGATAACCAAGCTTCTTCATATTATCGGTGACTTTGAGCGTATCTCCGACCACGCGGTGAACATCATCGAGTCGGCAGAGGAAATCAGGGATAAGAAGATTGAGTTCTCCGCAGATGCAAGACGCGAGCTTGCGGTGCTCCGCAGAGCAATCTCCGATATTCTCGATATGGCTGAAAAGGCATTCAAGAACAATGACGTTGCCCTCGCGGTAAACATTGAGCCTCTGGAGCAGGTTGTTGATGATTTGAAGGACAAAATCAAGGCAAATCACATCATCCGTCTGCAGAAGAGCGAGTGCACAATCGAGCACGGCTTCATTCTTGCTGACCTGCTCAACAACTTCGAGCGTGTGTCCGACCATTGCTCCAACATTGGATGCTGTGTAATCGAGATATCTACCTACGAGTCACTGGATATGCATAAGTATCTCCACGAGCTCAAGGCAGATAACCCTGCATTCCAGCAGAAATACAAGACATATAAAGAAGATTACGCGATTTAATCTCCGTAAAGCAAAAAACAAGCAAAAAAGCTTCGGGAAACCCCGATAGCAAAAATCAATATTAAAAGAGTCCGTTTCGACCGAAACGGACTCTTTGTTATTTCGTAGGCGAGATCTCTGCTCTGCCAAAATTCCGAATTTCGAATTCAGAATTTCGAATTTATTTTTTTATCCTTGGTAGTTGTAGGTTATGGTGGCGCCCGTCAAAGCGCTGTTATATTCTCCAACTGTAATATTTGCCCACTCTGCTGCGGTGCCTGCGTAATATACGTTAGCAAGGCTGTTACAACGGAAGAATGCAAATTTACCGATACTTGTTACGGTTCCGAGAATTGTAACGGACGTAAGAGTTGCACATTCGTAAAACGTATCAACGCTAATCCTCGTTATTCCTCCACCAAGCGTTACGCTCTTAAGGCCGGTACAACCTTCAAAGGCCATAGTTTCTATGCTTGTTACGCTATCGGGAACGGTAACAGAGTTAAGGGCGGTACATCCTTTAAACGCAGAATAGCCAATAGTCGTTACACTATTTGGAATAGTAACCGAAACAAGCTTCTTGCATCCTTCAAAGGCGCGGTCTTCAATTCTCGTTACGTCAGAGGGAATAACAAAGCTGGTTTGTGTCTTTCCAACAGCATATTTGATTAAGGTTTTACCATTTTTGCTATAAAGATTTCCGTCTATAGACTTGTAGTTTCTATTGTTTTCGTCAACGTTTATCTCGGTAATGGCGGTGCAACCGTCAAATGAATCATATTTAATGCTAACCACATTTTTTGGAACAACAACAGAGGTAAGAGCGGTACATCCTTCAAATGCGCCGTAACCAATCCATGTTGCGCTATTGCCAACCTTTACACTCACAAGAGAGGTGCAGCCTGCAAAGGCGTAATCACCGACGAATTCAACGGAGTCATCAATTATAAGACGAACGCCCGATTTCAAGCTCGAATTATTCTTTAAAATGTAGTAAAGCGAGGTCTTTGCGCTGACGTAATAATCACTGTCAGATGAATTATCTGAATATTCCTTGGCAATAACCAAGCCGTAGGTATTGATTAACTTATCCCATGAAGCCACAAGATCTCCGTATGAATTATATAAACCGGGGATGGACAATCCGCAACGAGTGCAGGTTCCTGCCTGATAGTCGTGGTCTGCCTTTATAGTTTTTGTCGTTTTACTAATCAGCTCACCGCAATTTTTCACACTGCAGTAAACTACCTCGTCATAGCTTCCGTCAGTGGTACAGGTAGCTTCAACTCTGTTTTCTATGACGGCAGTGGCGGGTGTGTGGCCGATTACAGGTCTTGTATACGTAGTTCTTTCAAGCTCCTCATTACATTTAGAGCAGTAAACTACCATATCATAGCTACCCTCGGAATAGCAGGTTGCGTCAATATTATTTTCCATCACGGAATTCGCGGGTACGTGTATTAGGGCAGGGATTGTGTGGCTGGTTTCAGAAAGCTTTTCATAGCAGGTTGTACAACGGACAACCATTTTGTAGCTTCCTGCCTTGTTGTAAGTAGCATCAACTCTGTCCTCTTCCTTTGCCTCGCCGGGAGTGTGTCCTGACGACGCTACAACCTCGGTCTGCTTTTCTCCGCAAGAGCAGTAACGAACCTTTTCTCCATCCTCGGTACAGGTAGCCCTTTCGGTTGTGGACCATTCTCCAAAATCATGAGTATGAACCTCGGGCTCATCCTTGCAGGATACAAAAGTCAACAGCAAAGCGAAAAACAGTATTAAAAGCTTTTTCATAATTTGCCTCCCAATGTTAAGATAACAATATTATAGTACAAGGTATCAATTTTAGCTTCATTATAGTACAAATATTTACTAATGTCAATAGTAAACAAATTTACTTGATATAATAGAACCATGAAACCTTGTAAGAAAAGGAGGCTCTTATGAAGACTTACGTCAAGCGTATTCGTGATTTGAGAGAGGACAACGACAAGACGCAAAAGGAAATTGCCGACGTTCTTGGCACCTCTCAAACGATGTACGCAAGATATGAGCGTGAGGCAAACGAGCTTCCTATTCATCACTTGATTACGCTTTGTAAGTTTTACAAGGTCAGCTCCGATTACATACTTGGAATAGAAAAAACCGACTGCTGAATTGAAGTTCAAGCAGTCGGTTTTGTTTTATTTAATTTCCACTTTACGACAAATCGGCTTATACTTGCAGTATTCGCAGGGGCTTCTGTCGCTTTGCTTGTTTGGCGTAGCGGGAAGCTCGCCTGTGCGGATGCTGTCGGCAACCTTGGTGACTGAGGCCTCTACCTCGGTCATAATTTTTTGCCAGCCTGGCTCGTCGTAGAGGAATTTTTTCTTATCCTCGGAGATTTTATCGGGATAACGCTTTGAGTAGACGGGAGTGTATTTGAGATTCATTGCGGTGATTGAGTCCTCGTCATCAAGAATCATTCCCTCACGCGCTTGGGCATCCTTTACCGCATCAAGAGCAAGGCTATCGTCGGGCATATCCACCTTTTGACCGCCTATGGCAGTCTTGACGTAAATTACTCCACCGGGGAGAATTTTACCACCCTCGCCAACGCCTACACGCTTACGGAATTTCTCATTTTCACTCTCAACAAGGGCTTTTAAGTAAAGAAACATTTGCAAATTCTGCCCATTTGCCATATCTTCGGGTGAAAATTTCTTCTGTCCCGTCTTATAGTCGATAACACGAAGATAAACGTCCTCGCCCTTTTTGTAGGCGTCAACACGGTCGATTATTCCGTATATTTTCACTCCTCCGCCCTCGCTATCAAGGGTTACGGGCGCAGGAGAATCCTCACCGCCCGAGAGCGAAAGCTCGAAGAATCTCGGCTCGTATGCCGAGAGGCTGAATTCCTCGCAAAGTCCGTCAACTACAGGCAGAGCGGCTCTGGTCAGCCTATCAATCTTGATTTTCGTTCTTGCGCTGTTGTTTATAGCGTCGTCGGAAAGCTCGCTGACGTATTTTTCAGCTGCCTTACGTGTTAAGGCTTCCTTTTCATCCAGCGAAAGCTCGCCTGATTTTTTTCCCTCGTCGTTTAGCGCGCGGAAGAAATTCTCTAAAACCGCATGCACGAATGTTCCGATACCTCGCGCGTCGAACTCGGCGCGCTCATCCTCGCTTAAGTCTATGGTATATCGACAGAAATAGCCGAAGGGACAGCTGACGAAGCTATCTATTCTCGACTGTGTCAAGGAAAGCGGACGGTCCTTATATCCCGATACAATTTCCTTGCCTAAAGATGCCGAGGAATTGGTTATATCACCCTCTGAAATTTCGATTTCTCTGCCGTATCCCGACTGTATCAAGGCTTCTCTGATGGCGGAATATTCACGCTCCGATTCGTCAATTCGCATAAGCGCATTTTCGGCTGAAAACAGGCGCTCACTCACGTCAAGCTCGGAAATTTTTACAGGCCTTACCGCTCCGCCTGTAAGCGCGGTGATTTTATCAATCACCTCTGCTCGCTCTCGGGACTTGAAGCGCGTGTCGGCGGCAGAGTAAGTCAGCGTCACGCTATCGGTAGCGTAGGAAAATGCTCTGGAAAAAACGTAAAGCTCACGTGCGCCCTTAATTTCAAGCTCGGGCTCTATTATAAGTCCGCTCTCGGAAAGCAGACGTCTGTCCTGCTCGGAAAAATACGAGGAGTCGCTGACGCCTGCAGGAAATTCTCCTGCGTTGACGCCCATAAGATACACGTGAGGCTTGCTGTAAAGCCTGAGCATGTCCGCAGAGCCCACCGTCACCTGATGATAATAAGCAGGAATTCTGCCTATATCGGTGGCGGAAAATACGATTTTCAACTGCGAGAGGAATGCGTCAGCATCGGCAGGTGAGTCGCCAACCACGCTGACAAGAGTGTCAAGCGAGTCGCAAATCATCTTCCAAAGACTGCGATTTTCCTCAGCCATCTCGACCTCTCCCATAGCCGCAAGTGTATCAGCCTGGGCATTGATTGCCAACTCCATTTCAATGGAAAGAAGAAAATCAAGAAGTGCCTCGGCATGCGCTCGCACGGTGGAAGCCTCCTTTATACGCTCCGCAAAGGCAGAAAGAGGCTCTATAAGCTTCAACCTGGTGTTATGAATTCGCGCAAGCTTTTCGTCACATCCATCGGGCTTTCTCGTGGTATATCCAAGGGGATTCATATTCCACACAAGCTCATCTGTGAAGCGCTTGCCGTTAATCTGCCATTTGTTGACGTACATCTCAAATTCGTCGCACTCCTCACGGCTTACTGGGGAAAGAGCGCACTTTGCAAAGCTCAAAACGTCCTCTCGGGCAAATCCACGGGAAATCGCATAAGCGGTATAAATCATTTTCACCGCCTCGAACTCTCTGACGTCGCGTCTGTACGAGGTAAATGCGGGTATTTTCGCTCCCGAAAGCGCATAATCGAGAATACCGTCGTATTTATCGGCATTTCTCGCTATGATTGCGAAGTCACGGTATGATGCGCCTGCCATAACGCGTCTTTTTATATCCTCGCAAATAAACGCGCACTCATCATAGGGCGTTTTTGCTTCAAAAATACGCAATTCTTGGTCATTTTGTAAAGTTATATTGTCATTTGGCGCGATTGTCGACCACAAATAGCTGCAAATTTCGCCAAGGCTCTCACGGTTTTTAGGTTGGCAGCCATCCTCTCTGGTACGCTTCAAATCTACCGAGAATTTGCGGGCATAGGCAATAAGTCTATTCTCCGCCTTGGCAATTTCGGAGAACTCGTACGCATCCTCGCGTCCTTTAGGCAAACAAAGCGCAACACTGACGTCGGTACGCTCCGAGAGCAACGCGATAAGTCGATACTGCGGCTCGGTAAAGGAGGTAAATCCCTCGATAAAAATCTTGGTGTCCGATAAAAAGTCGGGGTTTTCGGAGAGTTTCTTCACCATAGCCTCCGAGTCGTCGCCTGTGTCGAGATATTTTTCAGCTAAAAGCGACTTGTAAAGGCTATAAATCCTTGAAAGGTCGGAAATTTTACCAACCAATCTGCCGTCGCCTGAAATAGCGCTGAATTCTGCCGATTCCATAAGCTCGGCAGGCGAAATTGCTAAAGTTTGCATTTCAGCAACGGCTGCAAGGGCGGACTCCACCATGCCTGCGTTGATTTCACGTCTTGCAGATGTCATACTAAGCATCGGGGAAAGCTCGGTGAGGGTTTTCCACATTATAAGAGCCTTTTTTGCCGAATCGCAATACTCACCTGCAAGGCCGCCAAGCGAGCGAAATACGGTATTGGCAAGTCTTGTAAAGTTGGTTACCTCAAAAACAAGGTTTGAGGACGGAGCAAGTCGCTCTGACATCATTGTCTCGGCAATAAGCGTCTGCTGCTCGGGCACTATAAGGCAGGATTTGCTGTCATTTTGGCAAAGTAACTCTATTTCCCTGCAAAACGCCTCTCTCGCGGATGCGGAAAATCCGCTTCTGACTATTTTCAGCATAGGCTCTGCTCCTTCAGGTATTTTTCGTCGATTTTATAGCCGTTTTTACGAGAGGAAATGATAATTTTCTCGCCGTTAAACTCGAGTTTCTCACGAAGATAATGAATATACACGTTCAGCACTCCGCCGTCAAAATCAGGGCCCCAGACTGCACCTATCAGCTCATCGCGGCTGACAAACCTGCCATCAGAGTTCACGAGGCAGGAAAGCAGCGAGAACTCCACCTCGGTCAATCTAATATGTCTGCCTCTTAAAAAGGCGCATCTGTCACCAAGGGTAAGAGCCGCGCCGTCACCGCTAATCCGTCTTATAAGCTCATGGTGGCTAAATGGCCTTTTCAAATCCCCCGACTCTCTTCCCACAAGGATTACACCATCTCTGTCCTCAGGCGCTGGGAAGCTATCGATATCCCAAAGGCAAATTCCTGCATGGGCGCTATCCCTCGTAATATCCGCGTAGGGCTGTAATATTAAATAAATCTTCTGATAAAGAAACTCATCGCTTGTGATAACCGCAACAGCCTTTTTCATCATGCTCTCCGCTTTCTAATTTATTAGAATAATTATATTATATTTAAAAGATTTTGTCAAGTGGTAAGTGTTGCGATATACTGACAGATGGAATGTATGTCAATTTTTGCAATATTTATGAGCAATATTTGCAATTTACCAATAAGGCATAATTATTGTATAATTATAGTGATATAATATGTAAAAAGGAGATTTAAAAAATGAACGATATGATTAAAGAACTCTATTCTATCGGTCTTATTCCCGTAATTAAAATTGAAAACGCTGACGATGCAGTTCCGCTTGCAAAGGCTCTTATTGACGGCGGTCTTCCCGCTGCGGAGATTACCTTCAGAACCGCTTGTGCTGCTGATGCAATCAAGAGAATTACCGATACTTACCCCGAGATGCTTGTTGGCGCAGGCACAGTGCTTACAACCGAGCAGGTTGACGCTGCTATTGCCGCAGGCTCCAAGTTCCTCGTTTCCCCCGGTCTTAATCCCAAGGTAACCGCGTATGCACTTTCCAAGGGTATTCCCATGCTTCCCGGTTGCTCTAACCCCTCTGACATTGAGGCGGCTCTTGAGCTTGGTCTTACCACCGTTAAGTTCTTCCCTGCTGAAGCTGCTGGCGGTCTTAAGATGCTTAAGGCTATGGCTGCTCCCTACGGTCAGCTTACCTTCATGCCTACCGGCGGTATCAATGCAGAGAACCTTCTCGACTACCTCAAGTTTAACAAGATTATCGCTTGCGGCGGCTCCTTCATGGTTGCTGACGACCTTGTAAAAGAGAAGAAGTGGGATGAAATCACCGCTCTCACCAAGAATGCAGTTAAGAAGATGCTTGGTCTTGAGTTCACTCACATGGGCATCAACAACGAGAACAAGGAAGAGGCTGAAAAGGGCGCAAAGCTCTTCAATCTTATGTTCGGTATGCCTCTTAAGGAGACCTCCAAGTCCACCTTCGCAGGCGACGCCTTCGAGTTCATGCACAAGAGAGGCCCCGGCAAGTGCGGTCACATCGGTATCCGTACCAACTTTGTTGACAGAGCCATGGCTTACTTCACCAGAATGGGCTTCGAGTTTGACGAGAGCTCCATCACCTACGACGAAAAGAGCGGCAAGCCCAAGTTCGTTTACTTCAAGGACGAAATCTGCGGATTTGCAGTTCACCTTGTACAGAAATAATTTTCCAAATACAAAAGCGGTCAGCTCAATGTAGCTGACCGCTTTTCATTTATTTAATTCGCCAGATTTTCCGTAATGACGGCGGCTTCCTCGTCGGATATGCCACGAACTATGGCGATTTCGCTCGAGAGAAGCTTCAATGCCTTTTGCTTTGCGGTTTCGTCTGCAAGGAAGTTCTTTCTGCCCTCTTCGCTACGACGAATACCATGCTCGTTGATTGCTTTAATCATTGCAATCATACCAACTCTGTCGCCCGACTCCATAACTGTCTTGAACACCTCCGAGCGATGTCTGTTAGCCTCAATCCACTGGCAAGGCTGAATGTTTTTCGCATCGGAAATTAGACTATCAAGCTCTTCAGCTGTGAGCAGAGGTCGCATAGCGGTAATAAGCTTTTCATTATCTGCGGGGACAAAGGTAAGCGAGTCGGTACGAGAGGATGCTGTGCGGAGAACATAGTACTTGCGAGAGACGTCACCAATGGACTCCTCCCGTATGTCAACTATCGTCATAACGCCTGCGGCGCCGTATAAAACGTACTCTCCTATATTACGCATAATCCCGTCTCCGATACTGTTTTATATGATTATTATACCACAAAACGACGAAAATTTCAAGGGGACAAAATGCACAAAATTTCGCGAAGCCCATGGGGCTTATTCTACCGACAGAACCTTGTAGCCTGCGCCCTCTACGGCAGCCTTAAGAGTATCAGCGCAATTTTCCTTTACCATAGCAACCGCCGTGCCTTCTACGTGACTTACGCTAACGCTCTCAACGCAGTCAAGCGCAGAAAGAGTATCACGCACTCTCGCCTCGCAATGAGGACACATCATTCCTTCGATTTTAAGGGTAATTTTCATATTTTTCTCCTCTATTATTGCCTTTTTATCAGCATTATTCTTTATTTTCTTATATCCAAATCGGTTAAGGCGCAGAGCGTTTGTCACAACGCAAAGGCTGGAAAGGCTCATTGCCCCTGCTCCGAACATGGGGTTCAACGAAAGTCCGAAAAGACCTGCCGCAAGGGGAATTCCAATAACGTTATAAAGGAATGCCCAGAACAGATTTTCATAAATATTTAGAAGCACGGCTCGTCCAAGACGTACCGCGTACACCGCATCCGAAAGAGAGTCTCGCATAAGCACGACGTTTGCCGACTCAATGGCAATCTCGGTTCCGCCGCCTATTGCCATGCCTACGTCAGCCTTGGTAAGCGCGGGAGCATCGTTTATGCCGTCGCCAATCATTATAAGCCGACCGCTTTTCGAGAGGCTCTCTATTGCCTCCGCCTTTTTGTCGGGAAGAAGGTCTGCTATAATTCGGTCAACTCCTGCCGCCCTTCCGATTGCCTCGGCGGTGTGTGAATTGTCACCTGTGAGCATCACAACCTCGATACCCATTTTCTTCATTTCGGCTATTGCATCTGCGCTATCCTCACGAATGGTATCGGCAACTGCAATTATGCCCAGAGGCTTACCGTCCTTAACGAAGAACAGCGGTGTTTTTCCCTCTCGGCAAAGCGCGTCATAGTCTGAATTAAAGGCAGAAATATCGCAAATTGTGGAAACGAACTTATAGCTTCCGCCATAAACCTTGCAACCGTCCACTTCAGCACGAACACCGCTACCGGATAATGCTTCAAAATCCTTGATTTCGCTATTAAATGCGAGATTTTCGGTGTATTTTCTCACCGCAAGAGCAAGCGGATGCTCGCTGGGAGCCTCAATTGCGCCTGCCACAGAGAGAAGCTCCTCCGCCTCGACTCCCTCAGCGCAAATAACGTCCACAACACGAGGCTCTCCCGAGGTGATAGTGCCTGTTTTATCGAGAGCGACAATTTTTGCTCTGCCTGTAAGCTCAAGAGCCTCGGCATTTTTGAACAAAACGCCTCTTTTTGCGCCAACACCGCTTCCAACCATTATGGCAACAGGGGTTGCGAGTCCGAGAGCGCAGGGACAGCTTATAACCAAAACAGAAATTGCCTTGGTCAGAGCCGACTCGAAATTACCATTGAAAATCATCCAGCCTGCAAGTGTAATCAAGGCAATACTGATTACCACAGGCACGAAAATGCCAGAAACTCTATCTGCAACCTTTGCAATAGGCGCTTTTGAGGATGCGGCATCCTCAACCATTCTGATAACCGAGGAAAAAATCGTATCAGAGCCGACCTTTTCAGCCCTGCATTTAAGAAATCCCGACTGATTTACGGTTGCGGAAAGCACCTTGTCGCCTGCCTGCTTGTCCACAGGAGCCGACTCGCCTGTAAGCGCCGACTCGTTAACGCTGCTTTCGCCCTCGATAACAACACCGTCAGCGGCAATGCTCTCACCAGGACGGACTAAAAAGACGTCGCCAACTATTATTTCGGAAGCAAGAATAGTCTGCTCCTTACCATCACGAATAACAGAGGCGGTTTTGGGAGCAAGGTTGATAAGACTGCTGATAGCGTCGGTGGTTTTGCCCTTTGCCCTCGCTTCAAGCATTTTACCAACCGTAATAAGCGTCAAAATCATTGCCGCGGACTCAAAATAAAGTCCGTGTAAAGCATGATGGGTGCCATCGGGTATCATTAAAACAGTAAGAAACGCGCTATAAATAAAGGAAACACCCGAGCCAAGCGCCACGAGAGTATCCATGTTTGCAGAGCCTTTGAGTACTGCCTTTACACCGCTTATAAAGAAGCGACGGTTAATAACAAGCACCACTCCCGAAATAAGCATCTGCAAAATTGCTACTACAAATGGGTAGTTAACAAGAAATTCAGGCAATGGCCAATTCCACATAACATGCCCCATAGACAAATACATAATGGGCAAAAGTAATATAACAGAGGCGATTAGCCTTTTCAAAATCTGCTTATTTTCGTCTTTTTGACTACTTTGGTTTGCATTTTTGGGATTTTTATCATCAAAAGCCCTCGCTCCATATCCTGCGGCAACTACTACGCCAATGATTTCCTCATCGGTGGCAGAGCCCTCAACAATCATACTTCCGCTGAGCAAATTGACAGAGCACGCATCAACTCCCGAGAGAGAAGAAACAGCCTTTTCCACCCTTGCGGAGCAGGCAGCGCAGCTCATACCGCTGACGTTATATTTTTTCAAGGATAATCACCTCTTTTTAATTTGAATTAGCTTTATACGTATATTATTATACTTTATTTTTGTATTTTTTTCAATATAGGAGTAAAAATTTTTTAAAGCAAGGCATCAAGAATAAGCATCACAGAAAAGCCGAGAAGCAGGGCGTATGATGAGCTTTTTTTAGCATCCGACGAGTAAATTTCGGCTATCATCTCGCAGTTTACCACCTGGAGCATAGTTCCGCCCGCAAAGGATAGCGCAAAGGGTAGGATAAACATAGCAATATTCACCACAAAGTAGCCGAGAAGCGTGCCTATTATTTCAATCAGGCCTGTAAAGAGGGCGAATAAAATGCTTTTTTTAACAGAGATACCAACGCTCATCATTGGCAAAATCACAGCCATGCCCTCGGGTATATTTTGCAGAGCAATTCCTGCCGCAATAAGTATTCCACGCACCACGTCGCCTGTGCCAAAGCCCACTCCTGCGGCAATTCCCTCGGGCAGATTATGCAGGGCGATTGCGATAATGAATAGATATACCCTTTTCGTTTCCTCGCCTGCGGCTGAAAGCCCTGCCCTTTTGCAAAGCAGAGGGGTTATAGAGTCAATAAGGCCCACGCATGCGGCTCCCGAAAACAAACCCAGACAGGAAACAAATACGCCAAGCCTTCCTCCGTATTCAACCGACGGAAGAATAAGGCTGATTATTGCAGATGCAAGCATTACGCCTGCAGCAAATGCCAAAAAGCAATCATTTAATGCCTTGGACACCCTTTTCAGCACAAGGCCTAAAATACTTCCGAAAATCGTTGCTCCGCCTACTCCCAAGGCGGTTATAAAAACTATTTTCACTTATACATTCCATTTTATTTTTTAAGGGGAAGCCCCTATATACATAATATGCAAAAACGCAGAGAATTGCTCGAATTCTCTGCGTTTTTGTTGCTTATATGTGTTATCAGAACGGTCTGAACATACGGTCAAAGCCCATAAACCATACGGCAAAGCCGCCAACCCCTATCGCCATAGCAATAATTATGAGTTGGGTTATCTGTCCTCGTGAGCAATTCTGGCATTTTACACCCTTGTACTGATGTCTGCCGTATTTGTCGCCCTCTTGGGTGTCGGTAGCATCGCATCTGTCGCATTTTGCAGTTTTGGTGCCCTTGCTCTGACAGGTTGAATTTTGGTCAGAGATGTAAACGCTGAAGGAATGTCCTGCGCTGCCCTCGTCAACAACCGTATGAGTTTCGTCACAATTATCACACTTTGCAGTCATAGTTCCGTCATGGTCACAGGTTGCATCCATGTTGGAAACGTAGTTAGTAAAGCTATGGGTTATAATCGAGAATACGTCCTCAACCTTTTCCACCGAGTCATAAGCAGGATCTACGGTGATTTCTCCGCCCTCTCCGATATTAGCTTCAGCAGGGTTAAAGTGATGGAACGATCCGCCTCTTACTCCAACCTCTCTTCTTGCACCGTTAGGCGAAGTCTCAGATACGTTGATAAGCGTTGAGTAATCGGGTGTTTCTCCGTCGGGATTTATAGCAAATTCACCGCCGTCAATAACCAAAGCACCGTTAACCAGTGAAGCCACCGATTTTTCACCAACGAACCTTCCGTTAGAAATCACGAGGCTTCCCTCCGTGCTTTCACTGCCAATCAAAAATACGTCGGTATGACCGTTATCGGTATTAAATGAGCCGTTACCCGTAATAGTGGCGTTTGCCAATACGGTGAAGGCTACTGCCACTTCGCTTGATGCGGAAATCGACTGATTATTTGTGTCAATAATGATATCCTTGTCGATGACGATGCCTGATTTTATTCTGTGAGAGGCAATTATAAGCACCGTATCACCGCTGTTTGCTGCTGCAATTGCATCTGCAATAGAGGTGTATTCAACACCGTTTACAGAAGCCTTTGCGGTCTCGATAACGCTATACATCCGGCTCTCGGTATTATAAATAGCACCGAAGCTATCGTCAAGCCACTCGGAGGGGTCGCATTTGTATTCACCGTCTGTAATAACAAGCGTTGAGCCTGCAGTCACTGTAAACTCACCGAGCCATGTGCCGCCGCTGATTGTAGGATTGATGCTGCCGTCAACAGAAACGTTGCCGTTTATAGTTCCGTTAATGCTGATATCAGCTGAGAACTTACGAATCTGAACGTCACCGTTTATAGTTCCGTCCATGGTGAAGCCTGCCTTTGAGAATCTTACAACACCGCCCTCGATAAGCATGCTCTCACCGATTATGGTAGGACCGTTGCAAAGAGTTGTATAGCCGGTAGGTGCTGTGGCACGTCTTTCCTGACGGATAATACCCGCATTAAGCTCGATAGACGAGGTTGCCGCCTTGGCATACAGGGTTGTAGCGCCATTGGAATAGTTCTTCTCAATCAAGCCGCCGTTCATAGTGAACTTTGCGTTATCGTGAACGTAAATAACAGAGGAAACAGAGCCTGCTGAAACAACGTCTATATTCTCGTAAACACTACCGCCGTTCATAACCAGTCTTCCTGTGTTTACTACTATAACGAATGAGCCTGCACCGCCTGCAAGATAGTTGTGGTGCGCCTCACCGCCATTCATCGTAATCTGACCTCTTGAATAGGAAATACCACCGTTTGCGTCGGCGTAATTATCGCTGATGTCTACACCGTCGTTGATAATCCAAGTACCGCCGTTCTCGACGTATACAACAGAGCTGTTAGTCGTAGAGGCGTTATGAGCAGCCTTTGCACCGCTATTCATTGTGAACACACCGCCCGAATAAACCAAGAAGGGACAGCCCTGGTTGGACAAATTCGTGTAATTGTTCTGAACAGTAGAGCTATTCATTACAAGATTACCGTAAATTTTAAACATAGCGGCGGAAGCAATAGGCGCTCCCTCCTCGGGAGTCGTAAAGTTCTTTATGCCCTCGCCGTTTGCCATCATGCAGTTGTAAAGACCTTCGTAGTCAAGCACCCACTCGTTATTACCGTCAACCACAACGCCGCCGTCAAGGGTGAGTGTTACGCCCTCGGATACGGTAAAGAGGTTGCCTGTATAGGATTTGGAACGGAAAATGGTATATTCTCCGAAAATTTCAACGTCTGCCGAAACTGCAATTGAAGCATCGAGGTCAACGTCGTGAAGCAGAGTTACTCTGCCGCCGCCTGCGGTGATTGCCGCTGCAACCGCCTGCTCAAGCGAGTCATAATTTGTACCGCCGAAGGATGCCTCGTAGTACTTCTCTACGGTATAGAGACCGCTTGCATCATCGTAGAACACCTCACAATAATCTGCAAGCCATTCCGAAGGGTCGAAATCAAAGCTACCGCCTACAATAGTGAGGCTTGCTCCGTCGGCAAGCTGAAGCTCACCGTTATAGCTGCCGCCGTTAATAACAACCGTTGCTTTCTCGTTAAGAACGAGATTTCCATTCACAGTAATAGAGGAAATAATAATCTTCTTACCTGCGGTCTCGGTGTCGATAATCAAATCACCGTTTATATTACCGCCCTCGCCAATAAGATTAGCATCAGCCTTGTTATAAAGAATAACGTCAGCGTTAATGGTACCGTGATTTACGAGGTCGCGGCGCACCTTTATCGTGCCGCCCTCAACAATTGCGCTCTCCATTATTCCCGTATCGGGGCTGTAATAGTAATAGATGCCGGGCTCGCCCGAATAACCGTCAACGTTGATAATTTTACCGCCGTTGAGGATAATCATAGGCTTATTATATCCGTTACCAACAAGAGTTGTCTGGAAATTACCGTAGTTAGGACCGATTAAGCCACCATTCATAGTGAAGGTAGAGTACTTCGGTATTGTGGAATCAAAGCTGTGATGCACGGAAATTGTTCCGCCCCACTGGTCTGCCGAAATGTATGCGTAGTTATCGTGAATAGAACCACCATTCATTGTGAAAGAGCCGCCGCCGTAAAGTCTGAATACAGAGCCATCTTTACCCAAGCCGTAGCAGTGGTGAATGTCACCGCCATTCATCTGCACGTGTCCCTTTTCAATATAGGCAACACCGCCACCGCCTGCAGAGACGTGGTCATAGATTTCAACGCCTTCGTTTATGGTCCAAACTGCGCCAAGCGACTTGCAGGCAACCAGCGCATTGGTGCCTGTGGTGTAGTTATGATTTGCAACTGCACCGCTGTTCATTGTCAAGGTAGCATTCGCCCCGAGATAGAAGGGACAGCTTGCGCTCGACGAACCGTAATTATTTTGAACGGTTGCTCTGTTCATAACAACGTTACCTGAAATATTGAACATATAGGTAGTTGCAACAGGTGCGCCCGCCTCAGCAGTCACATAGGACGTTCCTGTATATGCACTACCCTGCTGAATATCGGTAAGGAATTGATCGTAGTCCATAACCCACTCATTACCGCCGTCAAAAACAATACCGCCGTCAAGAGTAAGAGTGCAGCCTGAGTTAATGACAAAAAGACCAAGCTTGTAATCGTCATTACGGTATACGGTATGCTCGCCTGTGAGGGTTACGTCAGAGGAAATAGTCAGGGACTGCGAAAGGTAAACGTCACGAAGGAGGGTTACAGTGCCGCCGCCTGCTGTGTTGGCAGCTTCAATCGCCTCAGGAAGCGTTTCATAGAAGTTTCCGCCAAATTCCGCGTCAAGAGGACTTGAATAATCACTTGCAGAAGCCATAACAGTGAGCGCAAAAATCAAAACAAACGCAAATGCAACAGAAAAAACTGCTCGTAAAACCCTGTTTTTCTTATTATGCAAACTAACTCGTTCCATAAAACAACCTCCTTTCAAACAATTAAAAGCTAAAATTGTACAAAATAAACAAATGTCATCTAATTTTATATCTATTTATTGTCATTATATCATATATAAAAGATTTTGTCAATAATATGATAAAATTTGGAAAAAATCATGAAATTTAAGATAAAGAAATCACAATTCGAAATCAAGAATGTGTTTAAGCACTATTTACGCAAAACAAAGATTTTTTCAATTTATTATCATCATTGTATCAAAGAAAAACGGCTGTATTTTGTAGTAAAATACAGCCGTTTGACAAGTTTTGTTTACTTTTTAAAGAGATTTCAGCAATAAATTTGCCCTTTAATTCCGAATTTCAAATTTCGAATTCCGAATTCATTTTATCTCTTAATTTCCTCCATGATGAAGGCCTCAAGGGTATCGCCCTCGCGGATGTCGTTGAACTTTTCAATGCCGACACCGCACTCGTAGCCGTCGTTAACCTCCTTAACGTCGTCCTTGAAACGACGAAGAGAGGCAATCTTATCCTCAAAGATTACGATACCGTCACGAACGATACGAATCTGCGCGTTTCTGGTAATCTTACCGTCAAGGATGTAGCATCCTGCGATAATACCAACGTTAGGCACCTTGATGGTCTGTCTAACCTCAGCGTGACCGAGGAGAACCTCTTTGTAGGTGGGAGCAAGCATACCCTTCATAGCAGCCTCAATCTCATCGATGATCTCATAGATGATTCTGTGGCAACGGATATCAACCTTGTTTCTCTCTGCGGAGTCAAGAGCGTTTCTGTCGGGACGAACGTTAAATCCGCAGATAATCGCGTTGGAAGCAGCAGCAAGCATAACGTCGCTCTCGGTGATACCACCTACTGCGGAGTGAATTACTGCAACCTTAACTTCCTCATTGGAAAGCTTCATAAGCGACGCCTTTACAGCCTCAACAGAGCCTGCAACGTCTGCCTTAACTACGATATTAAGAGTCTTAACACCTGCTGCAATCTGTCCGAAGAGCTCGTCAAGGTTAACTCTTGCATTTGCCGCAAGAATTTCCTGGCGCTGTCTTTCTCTTCTCTGGTCAGCGAGGTTCTTCGCCATTCTCTCGTCCTCAACTGCATTAAGCTCGTCGCCTGCCTGAGGAACGTCGTCAAGACCGATAATCTCAACGGGAATAGAGGGGCCTGCGCTCTTTACAGTCTTACCCTTATCGTCAACCATTGCTCTTACACGTCCAACTGCGTTACCTACGATTACGTAGTCGCCCTGATGAAGTGTACCGTTCTGAACGAGGACGGTTGCAACGGGACCGCGGCCCTTATCAAGCTTAGACTCGATAACGAGACCTGCTGCGCGGCGCTTGGGGTTAGCGCGAAGCTCCTTAACCTCTGCAACGAGAAGCACGTTCTCGAGAAGGTCATCGATACCCATACCTGTATGGGCAGAAACAGGAACTGTAATTACGTCACCGCCCCACGCCTCGGGAACAAGCTCGTACTGTGTGAGCTGGTTAAGAACGTTATCAGGGTTAGCGGTGGGCTTATCCATCTTGTTAATTGCTACGATAATATCAATGCCAGCCGCCCTTGCGTGGTTAATTGCCTCAACGGTCTGGGGCATTACGCCGTCGTCTGCGGCAACAACGAGAATTGCAATATCGGTAGACTTTGCGCCTCTCATACGCATTGCGGTGAAGGCCTCGTGACCGGGGGTATCAAGGAATGTAATGTCCTTGCCGTTAGCCTTTACGGTATAAGCACCGATAGCCTGGGTGATACCGCCTGCCTCACCGCGAGTTACGTTGGTATGTCTGATTGCGTCAAGAATAGATGTCTTACCGTGGTCAACGTGACCCATTACACAAACAACAGGCGCTCTCTCGATAAGGTCGTCAGCGCTGTCCTCCGCCTCGGTGAAGAGCTTCTCTTCAATAGTAACAACAACCTCTTTAGTTACCTTAACGCCGAACTCGTCAGCTATAAGCTCTGCGGTTGCATAGTCGATTACGTCGTTGAGGCCCTTCATTTCGCCCATGAACATAAGCTTCTTGATAACCTCTGCGGCGGTTTTCTTCATTCTGGAAGCGAGCTCGGATACGGTAATCTCATCGGGAACCTCAATCTCAAGCTGCTTGTTTCTTGCGCGCTCTGCCTCGAGCTTCTTGATACGCTCCTGGGCAGCTCTTTCCTTATCCTTCGCGCTCTTCTGGTTCTGACCTCTGTTATCCTGCTTCTTAAGCTTCTGCTTCTGCGCCTTGGAGTCGCCGCCGTTAAGAATGGAATAGTAGTGGTCGTTGTATCTCTCGTCGTACTTGGAGAGGTTAACGTCAGAGGTTCTGGTGTCAACCACTCTGGTCTTGGGAGCAGTGTCGCTTACGTACTCTGCGCCAATATTTACGCCGCCCTGAACATTGCTTCTGTCAATGGTAGGAGTAAGAGTCTTGAACTGCTGCTTCTGCGCCTTCTTCTCTTCCTTCTTAGGCTTCTGTACGGGCGCGGGTGCTGCCTTCTGCTCCTGCTTCTGCTGCTTTTCAAGCATTGCCTGCTGTGCGGGAAGCACGGTAGGCTTCTTCTGCTCTGCCTTGGGAGCGGGCGCTGCCACAGGCTTTACAGGCTCTGCCTTGGGAGCAGGCTTCTGCCACTGGGAATTAGGATTACGAAGTCCCTGAGCAGCTCTGTTCATATTATCGATCTTCTTTGCGAAGGGATTCTCCTGAGGAGCTGCGGTGTACTTGTTGAAGTTATTGTTGCTTCTTCTGTCGTCGCGTACAGGTCTGTCGCCTCTCTGCTCTCTCTGGGGCTTGTCGAAGCTACGCGCAGGTCTATCGCCCTGAGGTCTGTCGGACTGAGGTCTTCTGTCCTGCTGAGCTGCCTGAGGCGCCTTGGGTGCAGGTCTCTGCTCTGCCTTAGGCGCAGGAGCTGCCGCGGGCTTTACAGGCTCTGCCTTGGGGGCAGGCTTCTGCTCGGGAGCCTTGGGAACAGGCTTTACCTCGGGAGCAGCTGCCTTTTCGGGCTCTGCCTTAGGTGCGGGCTTCTCCTTCTTTTCCTCTGCGCTTCTGATTTTAGTTCTACCGTCTCTATATGCGTCAAGATCCTTGATCTGACGGCTCATTGTAAGGTGAGAGAGGAAAAGCTCGAACTCGTCCTTATCAGCCGAGCCACCGCTCTTCTTCTCCATTCCCAGCTCCTTGAAGGTGTCGAGAACGTCTTTAGATTTTATGTTGAAATCCTTGGAAATCTGAGTTATTTTAATTGGTAAATTGGGCATAAGAATCACCGTTTCCCCGAGGGGAAACTCCCTTTCTTTAATGTTGAATCTCGCTGTCCCTCGCCGCTTTATTTGCAAGGCGGATTTCCTCTGCAAAGCGGTCGTCGGTTATTGCCACTGCGGCAGGTGCGTAGAGCTTGCCCAGCAATCTGCCAAGCTCTGAGGCTTCTATATCTGAAACCACGGCTTCGATGCCGTAATACTCGCTTTTGAAGATAATTTTCTTCTTCGTTGCCTCTGAAGCATCGCTTGCGATAAGCACCAATTTTGCCTTATCCTTACCGCGCTTTGCCATAGAGGTGCACACGAGGTCTGTACCTATTATCACCTTGCCGGCGCGCATAGCAAAGCCAAGCATTCCGTTAAGGCGAGATTTTGCTTTATTTTCCACCCGTTAATTCCTCTTCCATTCTTAAATAAAGCTCCTCGGATATGGCGCACTCGAGGGAAGATTCAATCCTTTTTGACTTCCGCGCCTTCTTAAGACAGTTAGCATTTTTACAGATATATGCTCCTCTGCCGTTTTTCTTGCCTGTCAGGTCGAGAATTATCTCGCCGTCGGGAGTGCGAAGAACTCTGATAAGAGTATTTTTGGGAAAATGCTCACCGCAACCGGTGCATCTTCTGGTCGGGACTTTCTTTGTGGTATTGTCAGCGCTTGCCATAGCCTTTACGCCTTTATGTCAATCTTGCAGCCTGTAAGACGGGCAACAAGCTTGGCATTCTGTCCCTCCTTACCAATGGCAAGGGAGAGCTGCTCGGGCGCAACGGTTACACGGCAGGTGCGCTCGTCCTCGAGGTAAACGTCAAGCACCTTTGCAGGCGAAAGCGCCTCTGCAACGTACTCACAAATATCCTCGCTGTATCTGATGATATCAACCTTCTCGCCTGCAAGCTCTGCAAGGATTGCGTTGATTCTCATGCTGTTCTTACCGATACAAGAGCCAACTGCCTCAACGTTCTCGTCGTTGGAGTAAACGGCAATCTTGGTTCTGCTTCCTGCCTCACGGGCAACACCCTTGATAACAATGGTGCCGTCTGCAATCTCGGGAACCTCAAGCTCGAAGAGTCTCTTTACGAAGTTGGGGTGTACTCTGGAAAGGGTTACGATAGGGCCGCGTGTCTCGCCGCTCTTTACCTCGGAAACGAACACCTTGATTCTATCGCCTACGTCGTAGGTCTCACCGGGAATCTGCTCCTCGTGAAGAAGAGTTGCATATCCTGTACCTGTATCAAGAATAAGGTTGCCGTTTGTGGTATCAACCTTATCAACGATTGCGGTGATAATCTCTTCCTTCTTTTCCTCGTACTCTCTGGTCTGTCTTTCACGCTCTGCGGTGCGGATAGCCTGAACTATCATCTGCTTACCTGCCTGTGCGGAAAGGCGACGGAAGTCCTTTGTCTTAAGCTCGGTCTCAACTACACCGCCAAGCTTATGTCTTCTGGAAAGCGCCTTTGCTGAGGAGAGAGAAATCTCGCACTTGTCGTCGTAAACCTCTCCGTCGGGAACTACCGTTCTCTGCTGGAAAACTCTCATGTCCTTCTTGTTAGGGTCAAGCTGAACACGAATTACGGTAGTGGGACCAACCTCACGTCTGCAAGCGTTTGCAAGCGCAAGCTCGATCTGAGAAATCATATACTCCTTTGATATGCCGTTTTCCTTCTCAAGAAGGTCAAGGGCGTTGAAGAAATCTGCGTTCATTTTTCCGTTGTACCACGTATTTTATACGTTCCTTTCAATTTAGTCGTTTATATAAATTTTAAATTACTATCAATCCTCAAAATAAACCGTAGTGAGCTTCGAAATCTCACTCTGTGTAAGAATAATATCACCTGTGTCCTCACTGATGGTGATTTTACCGTCCTCGAAGGCAGAAAGAATGCCTACAAAGGAGCGTTTGCCGTCCTTTGCGGTAAAGAGCTTTGCTTCAACCTTCTGCCCGATAGAGCGGGAAATATGCTCCTCTGTGCGAAGCTCGCGTTCCACTCCGGGAGATGAAACCTCAAGGTAATAGAAGCCCTCAATGGGGTCCTTTTCGTCAAGAATGGGGTCAATAGCGCGATGAACCTTCTCGCAGTCCTCGATGTTAATGCCATCTTCCTTATCAATAGTAATTTCGAGATGGTAATCCGCCCCGATTTTTGCATAAGTAATATCCCAAATATCGTAGCCAAGCTCTGTTACGGTAGGCATAATCAACTCTCTTACCGTTTCTCTGATGTTCTTCTTCATACTTTACTCCATTCTCAAAATTATTGTAAAAAGCTCTCAAAATCCCTGTAAAAAAACTATTGTGAAGGGGCTGTCACTTTCGCGACAGCCCCATAATACTTTATTTTACTATATGTATTATATCACAGCAATTTGAAAATTGCAATACCTTTTTAGAAATTATTTCTCGTCAAGGTTAAGTGCTGCAGGGGGCTTCCAGTCGTTAGGAGCCTGACCTACCTTGTACTTACGGCTGGAGTACTTCTTAATGCCGGTAGCCTTTGCGTACTCAACCATAACAGCCTCGATCTCTTTCTTAAGCTCGAGTCTTTCCTTTTCCAGTCTCTGAGCCATGCTAGCGCGGCCCTGTACTGCTTCGGTCTCTGCGAGAGCAGCCTGGTTCTTATTTTTCTTAGCCATTATATTTTATCCTCCATTATTAATTCTATAAAATGTTACTGAGGCTCAACGTGCCTCCGTTCTTAAGATGCATATCAACAAGGAATCCTATTGCAACACACATTACACCGATTACCATAATAAGTGATAACCAGGAGAATGCGTTGCTATTCCTTCAAGCGCGCTTGTTGATCTTCTTGATTACCCAGTTGATGTCAGCCTCGTTCTGCTTAACAAGTGCCTTCATGTTCTTAACATCAGCCTGGAGAGCCTTCTTCTCGTCCTTGTTTCTGAATTCCTTGGTCTTAAGACGGAACTCGCAAAGAGCACGAGTGGAAGCTGCATCGATGTTAGCGTTAAGAAGGTTGTAAAGCTTCTGCTTCTCACCGCTGGATGCGGGAAGCTTAGCGATCTTCTTAGCAAGGCTCTTATTCTTGTTAACGTACTTCTCAGCCTCAGCAGACTTGGTGTTTCTCCACTGCTGGTTAACGCTGGTACCGTCAAGGTTAACCTCTGCGCCGTTGTAAACTGCGAGAAGCTTGCTGTTAAGCTCATCTCTCTTGTTAAGGAGAGTCATAAGCTGGGTACGGAGAGAAGCGATCTTAGCTCTGTCGGGCTTGCCCTTCTTGGTCTCCATGTTAGCGGGATCGTTGGTGATAACCTCGTAGTAACGCTTGTTATCCTCGTCCTCAAGCTTGAGAGCCTCCTTGGTGTTCTTCTGAACAGCCTTGATCTTCTCGTCAACCTGCTTCTTAAGCTTAGCCATATCGGTGGTCTCTCTGCCGAATCTGAAGAGAGTCATATCCTTCTGGCTCTCAAGGTAGCTGATCTCGAAGTCAGCAGCCTTAGCAATAACGGAAGCGTCCTTGTTAGCCTGCTCAATGATCTTCTCTTCAAGAGCGGTCTTCTTAACGATTTCCTTATTCTTCTTAGCGGTCTTCTTGTCGGTGCTAGCCTTCTCAGCAGCTGCTGCTGCGGAAACTGCTACTGCTGCAAGCTCTGCATCGCTGTTTCTTGTAGTACCATCGTTAGCGGTGTAGGAGATTGCGGGAATGGGAGTGTATGCCTTGCCGTTGATGATGTCATCGGGAATGTTAGCAGAAGCGCGGGTAAGCTTGCCTCTGGTAAGAGTCTCGTACTCATCTACGAACTTGTTGTAAGCTGCGATCTCATCAGCGAGAACCTTCTTGAACGCCTTAACTCTCTTGTTGTCAAGGATCTTTACGCAAACGTGAAGGTTTTCAGCGATTCTCTCAACTACGTATCTCTGGTAGGTGAGGCAGTTGATGATAAGGAGAACTTTGTTGTAACCGGTAGCCTCATCCTTCTGCTTTACAGTGGTCTCAAGTCTGGACTTAACGTTGTCAAGTGCCTTGTTGCTCTTTGCGAGGTAGGTCTTAAGCTCCTTCTCGTCAAGAACGGTGATGTTAGCGTTGTAAGCGCTAGCGGTAGCAACGATGGGGTTGCCGATAGTAGCAACGCTGTAGTTGTTGCTGCCATTCATGATTTCGGTAGAGAGGGTTGCAGAAACGGTGGGTGCCTTCTCGCCGGAAAGCTTGTTGTACTCTGTTACGAGTCCGTTGTACCTCTTAACCTGAGCATCCAACTTCTTGGATACTGCCTTTGCGCCCTTGTTGTCGCCAGTGTCGCGGCATGCTGCAAGGTCGTCACAAAGCTCAACGAGGACCTGCTTTTCAACAGCAATGCTTTCAACAAGAAGCTCTACTCTGGTCTGCTGCTTTTCTTTACTCATTTTTTTCTCCTTCTGGGGCTTTTTGCCCCTTAAAAAATTTATTTTTTGTTTTTGCTATTAACTTTAATTTATCATATCATCTACTGTGAGATGGCTTATGATTTTACGTGAATTCTTACCGCCAAGGTGGTCGATAATCCTGTTCGCGTGTCTGATGAACAGCTTAACCTGGTCGCCGGGGATAACCGCCACGGGACTCGGCGTCTGATGTCCGTCAGGATTGAGGTTGAACGCCTCAATATCCTTAATCAAGGCCCTGCGAAGCTCATATTTTTCTCTCGCGTTAGGTACTATCTTTCCGTCAAGATACCTGCTGAGAGTCGTCATATCCCTTTCAAGCGCTGCAAACTCAACCGAGTTTCTCGATGCCGCAAGGTTGATGTTGTTGATAACAGCGTTCATCTCCTCGGTAAGCTCCTTGAATTCCCTCTTGGGAATCTTCTTGCCAACCTGATGAGCATTAACTCTCTCTACAACCTCTCTTACGTAAACGTAGGTCGGGAATTCGGTAAGCTCGGAGCGGTCGCTCCAAATCAGCTTCTCGATAAGCAGAGTTGCTTCAATCTCCTTGATAGGAATACGAAGTACCTTTGAATAAAGTACCAATCTTCTGTTATACTCGTTTATCTCCTCGATAAGACGCTTTCTGTACTTATCGTTAGAGGGGTCTATGCGAACAAGCTCGCATATGAGCATAAGCTTATGCTGGTTGCAAACGAAGCATTCAAGAATCGCTCCATAGCGGTTCTTTTCGATATCTCTTGCGCCGTACTTTAACAGCACGATGTTTCGGCAAATGCTTACGATAACTACAGGAATCATAGCGATTTCGTAAACAATTCTTAACAAAAGAAGAATTATCGGCAGTGCCGCCCACAAAATTGCGATAAAGACAAGTGTCTGGAGCGCGGGATAATAAGGAACTGCAAGGCTCGCCGCCGCAACAGTAACAAATGCTGCTGCAAGTCCCCAGAGATATACTCTGAAGTCAATGCGGAGCGCTCTGTAAATCAACTGTCTTATACGCATATTGAAATCTATGCGGAAGATGGATTTACGGAACTTCGAAAGTCCCTTTGATACCTTACGCTGATACTTAATCGGGTCGTTTGCGACTCCGATAGCGCGAAGAGTGCGATTGTTGTAGCGCTTCATTGCGCGGGCCTTCTCATATCTTACCTGATAGTGTCTGCCCTCGTTCTTGATGCGTCGCATCTCAACACGGTTTGAGTTGGACTTAATAATCTTTTCGATTATCTTAAGCTCTCGCTTAGCCGCCTTTACGGTGCCGTCCTCGTCAGTTTTTTGAATAGCTTTCTCAAGCTTCTTATTCTCCTTACGCTCAGTGGTCTTGAAGCGTTGCTGGCCAACGCAGCCCCTTGCGTAATCTCTCAGTCGGTCACGAAGATCGTCTGTGGTAAGGCTCTTGAATCCTAAGGGATTATCATCCTCGATTTCATCATCCATCTCATCGGGATCAGGACCTAAGTAGTACCTCTTCGACTGGTCGTCTGCCATCGTAATTCTGTTACGAAGGTAGAGGGTGGGAGGTGCGGGAGGTCTGTCATCCTTACGGTGAATAATGTTGTCGGGAATATTAAGAGAAAGCATTTCGAGGTGATCGTATTTCTCACCGGGACGTCTGCTGTTGTAGCTCTGAACAGACTCGTTGTACTTGCATATATCCTCGTACAACCAACCGCTCCATACACGCTGAGAACGTCTGATGCCCGCCTTAACTGCGGAATACAATCTCTTTGTTTCAATATCAATGATTACCGTGTATCTGCCGATTCTCTCGAGGTCGAATCTGTCCTCGTCGGAGATACGGTCATTGATAAGCTCGTGATATTTATCCGGATCGGGCAAGAGGAACGACATGAAGCCGAAGGGCCTTAAGATAAGCCAACGCATTATAGCGGTGTTTATCTCGCTTCCAATGAGCGACCACCAGGTCTTTACACCGTCAACGGTCGTCATGCTGCGAGCCTTCAAGGCTCTGCCGAAACGCTCCTCAATCATCTTAGCATCAAGGCCAATGGGCGTCTCGGTTGTTCCACCTGATTTGGGATCCTTTGCCTCGGCTTCGATTTCTCTTACGAAGTCGGGGTCAACTGCTCCCGTATTGATTCCCGAGTGGGGATTATTTACGTTAACCGCGCCGATTATCAGTGAATCCTGATCGGAGCGTCCTGCGTCAAGAACAACCGAATCATCGCTTCCCTGAAGCATCATCGGAGTTCCCACGAAGGGTACGGTAGTTTCTTCAGTACCGTTGAAGCCGATAAGCGGTACACCGCCTGCAGTCATACCGAGAATGGACATTCCGCCACCGTCTTGTCTAAGGAAGGGCATACCCATTTCAGTGGAGTAACCCATAGCGCCAACAGACATTACGGGAGCTTCACCGTTACCTGCATCCGAATCAGCGGCTCCTGTGTAGAGTCCGTATCCGTGCCAACGGTCACCAACCGTTCTCGCTCTGCCGTTAATGGTTTCAACAGTCTCCCTGCAGCAAACAATCTGAGGGAATCTTACCTCGTTGCCGTATCTGATGATTTCATCAGCAACAGAGGTGGAAATCTCAGAGAACTTAACTCCCACAAGCTCGGACAAGCGCTGCGCCGTCTTGTTGTGGGCTACGATAGCCTCCACGAAGTTCTTCTTGTATCTTTCAAGAACGTTGGGAAGAAGGGTTACTCTGCCGTAGTTACGGTACTTAAGGAGAACCTTGTTGATACCAACAACTCGTTCTCTCTCGAGAACCAATCTCTCAAGCAACAGTCTTGCTTCCGTACGTCCTGGACAGTCACGCATCCAGCGCACCTTCAAGGCGTAAACCTTGCGGCTGAAGTTAACGTTAATCTTATACAGCTTTCTCTGATAAGCAACGGTGTGTCTGTCGGTTTCGTGTATAACCGTTTCAAGAGCGAGAATCTTCTCATTGTGCTTATCGTTAAGCTTCTGAAGCTTGCGCTCGTAACGGCTCTTTTTGTTCTTGTTCTTCTTTTCTCTGCTCTTGACTCCGTGCTTGGGGAATTCAAGAGAGGCGTCAACGAACCAGATCTCAATGTTGGCGGTCATTCTCTTAAACCAAGCCTGAATGGGCTGTGTCCACACCAAAATCTTTTCAATAAAGGTTATGGGATGCTTCCAGGATGAAACGGGAACGTCGTCAACCGAGATTTCGAAGATGAAGGGCGAGTTGATTACGGTTGTTTCAACCGCGCGGTTCTGAGTAAGTCTGAAATGCTTCATAAGAAGAGGTGTGTAATAACCTGCTCTGTGAAGTCTGGGCTTCTCATATTTCGCCTCGTCCAGAGGATCCATCGGGAATACCTCTATGTAGTTATCCTTATAGGTGATAACAGGAATATTCAGCTTATCAGCCGAATTCATAAGCTCCTTTGCGGTGGTGATGCTGATACGTGAGAACTGCTCGCCAACAATGGACATATAGTCAATGGCTCTGCCGTTGTAAAGCTCAATCTCACGGTAAAGAGCGCGGCTGTGATGCCTTGCATGCTCTGTTCTTCTGATTCGCATCGCTACCGAGATGTTGATTCTTCGGAGCTCGATTATATTGGAGATAACTCTGAGGTTTTCAACAAGCGCGGTAATTACACCGTCCTCGTCGAATGCCTTGCATATAGCATACTCGGTGCCCTTCAGAGCTTTTTTGAAATATTTAAGCGCTCTCTTGCTTCGCTTCATGAACTGGTCGAGCTCGTTAACAGTGTTAACCATGTCGGCAGATTCTTTAAGAGCGTTAAGTATAACCTTTGCAATAGCCGATGCTCTGTCGTCCATTGCCGATTCGTCGGACAGCTTTGACGTGTCTCTGATAGAGCCCGAGCTGTTAATGATTCGGCTGGTGTTATCGGCATAAGCCTCTTCGTTGGGAGCAATATCGGTCTTAAGAGCTGTGCTGATTACCTTGGAAGTCTCTCCCACAGTCTCAACAAGCTGACGCTTGTAGGCTGCCATGGGGAATACGATTTCCTTTTCGTTCAAGCAAACCTGCTCGATAAAGTTATCGGGAATTTTGTCAAACTCGACGCCCGAAACTCTCCTGCAATCGTCCACGCAATTGTTGTATGAAACCATCGCGTTAACGAAGAATCTTTCGGCTGCCTTTTTCTGTGAAATCTTACCTACGCGGAAGGTTTCACGAAGAAGGTTGTATGCGAGAATAAGCTTCTCTCGCTCTACGGAAAGGCGGTTAATGTAAAGTCTTGTTCGCGTTTTAGCGAACGCGCTCCTTGTTTTAACCGTTTTTATGCTGGTAAGCTTCTTACCGTACTGAACACTGATTCTGAATACCTTATCCTTGTACTCCTTGGATGCTCTGTCGGCAATCGGAGTTCTTCTTTCAAGGTTATCAAGCTCGTGCTCGTATCTCTTTTTGGTTGCTCTGTTAGCGAGAAGCAGCTTTATAAGTCGGTTCGATTCCCTCTGCAAAATCTTGTTCGCCTTGGAAATCTGGTGCCTGTAAAGCGAACAGGTCACAGGACTCGTGGGAAGCTCGATATCCTCAAGCAGCTTTTTCGCTGTAACAGCAGACATAATCGGGGTAATTACCGCCGCGTCCTCTTTGATTCTCTCGTCGGGGAAAATCTGAATGTATTCTTCCTTGTAAGAAAGCTCGGGTACTACCGAAAGCGCCTTTCCTGCGGAAATATTCTCGGGCAGGAAGGTTGACATACGGGTGAGCTGCTCGCCTGTCAAAGCCGAATAGCTAACCAGATAGTCGTTATATCTGTCGATTTCAACGTGCAGACGCTCGCGCGCTTCTTTTATGTACTTGTAAGCTTCAATTCTTACAAAGTTCTCAAGGTTGTTACACCTGATTTCCAATATTTTACCGCTGATTTTGATAACACCTGCAAGAATTGACGGTGCTTCTCTCTCATTGCGGTTTGCTTCAAAGGCATGCCAGCCGGCTTTAAGCGCCGACTCGAAGTTCCTTATCGCACTATTACTGTTCTTTATGTAGGTTTTAAGGCGTACTCCGTCGTACTCGAGTCTTTCGCCCTCGGCCTTTATTGCCGTGATAATTTCATCGTGAATGATAAACTCCTCGGGGTCGGGAAGCTCGTCGTCCTCGTCAAGCACAAGCCTTCTTCTGCGCCAGAAGGGTCTCTTCTGCAAAGCCTTGTCGTACTGCTTACGGAATTCCTCGATTTCGTCATCCGTAGGATGTCTGCCATCGTCTTCCGCATCAGCCTCGGCATCCTCAGGCTCTTCGCTCTCTGCCTCATCGTCGGTCCAGCCAACTCGTCTTATAATAAGTCTGCCGTCCTCGTCGAAGAACATCTCAAACTCGCCGTCGTCGTCCTTCTTTTCAAGAACCTCGGGGTCAAGAGTTATGGTGTTATCATCGGATTCGTCCTCGTCGTCCGACTCGTCATCAGGCTCATCAGGCTCATCAGACTCATCAGACTCATCAGACTCATTAGACTCATCAGACTCATCAGACTCATCAGATTCGTCAGACTCATCAGATTCGTCAGGCTCGCCCTCTGCGAACTCGTCGTCAGTCTCCTTTTCCACCGATTCAGACTCTTTTTTTGCCACCTCGGACTCTGCCTCGAGAGCATCGTTTTGCACTATTTCCTCATCGGTTTCGGGAATAATCTTCTCGTCAAGCGCATCCTTATCCTCGTCAAGACGGTCGTCAGCAGCCTTTTCTCTCTGTGCAATGCTCTTAAGAAGCGCATCTGCGCGCGCATTGCGTTCTTCTGCCTCGCGGCGTTCCATTTCAATGAAATTGGCTACGGTCTGCTCCTTGGCTTCCTTCGCCTCCTTCAAAACTGCCTCACGCTCTTCAAGTCTCTTCTGCTTTGCGGCAGAAAGGGCTTCCTCACGCTCCTTAAGCAGCTTTTTGCGGTAATTCTGAGCATAATCAAACTCAGCAATCTTCTTTTCAGCAATCTTCTTTGCGTATTTTTCATTTTCCTCACGGCGTTTTTCCGCCTCAGCCAATCTGGCGTTGGTTTCCTTCTCCGCTTTAATACGCTGCTTCACGCGCTCGCTGTTACGGGCTCTGGAATCTGCGTGAGCCTTGGTAATATTCTCCGCAGCCTCTCTGAGCTGGTCCTCGCGCGACATATTTTCCTTTTCGGAGGAGATTTGGTTATTCAGTTTTTCGTTTTCAGGCAATTTCTTGTTATCAGCCATTGTTCTCCTCCTTGTCGTTATTATTATAATAAGTAATTAAGAAATTTAATATATCTCTTCTAAGTATTATGCCTATAAAGCATCCTCTATCGTCCACGACAGGCACAAAATTATGCTCCTTGACCTTATCTATAAGCTCGGTCATAGTGGAATTGTGATACACGGGATGTGAATAGTTGGTGTCAAGAATCTCTGCGACCTTATCCTTCTCCGCGGAGCGATAATCAAAGACTCCGTTATCAAGAAAATAAGCAAAAATGTCATCGTTACGAAGCGTGCCGACGTAAACGCCCTTTTCATCAATAACAGGAATCGCCGCATATCTGTGAAATCTCATTTTTTCAAGAGCCTGTCGCACGGTGTTATCAACCGTAACGTACTCCACGAGGCTTTTCGGCACTACAAATCGCATTATATTCATAGGCGCACCTCGCAAACCATCACTTCAGTACTCATTACTGCACCGCCGCTTTCCCAGCCGCGCGGCCGATGAGTTCGTCAAATGACAATCCGTATTTCTGCGCTATATCTCTTGCATAGGATTTTCCGTCAGGCTTGGCGCGATAAATCTTAAACGACCTGCGCCCCTCCTCAATACCTGCCACAAGGGTATCAATAGCAATTCCGCCAAGCTCCCTTGAACGAAGATTTATATCCGCAATTCCTGCCGCCAGCTCGTGAAGGTGGGTTGAGAAAACTCCGCGGCATCTCATAACCGCAAGCCCGGACAAAATCTCGGAAGCAATATAGGACGCCTCGTATGCGCCCGTAGAGGACAGCGACTCGTCAAGAAGCACCATGCTGTCGGAGGTAACCGAGTCAAAAATCTCTTTAAGTCTCGCGCACTCCTCGCCAAGACGCCCCTTGTCGATTGTATCGTCAGCGCCCTCGGGGAAATGTGTGAAAATAGCGTCAACAGGAGATATTTTAGCGCTGCTTGCAGGAACGGGAAGTCCGAGCTGGCAAAGCGCCTGGGCAGCTCCTACTGCCACGGTGATAACCGATTTACCACCTCGGTTAGGGCCTGTGAGAACGAAAATTCTCGCATCGTCGTCAAACTCAAAGTCGTTGGTAACAATTTCATCATCGATAGCCAGAGCAACTCTGGGATTATACAATTCCTTTGCGGAAAATTCCTTCTCTGATGCGGGAGCAAGCGTCGGAATACAAAGCCGGCATCCCACCTTCGCGCGAAGCTTTGCGATAAGCTCGGATGCGCGGGTGACAAATTCAATTTCAGGAAGAAGCTTCAAGAGGAAGTCTGTGTTGTCGATTACGTACTCGCCAACAATGCTTCTCCACCCCTTTACCGAGGACTTGAACACGTCCTCAATAGCCGAGTTGAAAGCTCCTATAAGCGCCTGCTGCCTGTTCTCGCTCTGCCCCTTCTCAAAAGGAGAAAGCTCTGCAATGCAGGTAAAGGCGTCGTTTTTAAAGGAAAGACGAAGGATTTTATCAAGCACCTTACCCGACTTGAACTGCTCGGAATTTATGGAAATAACTCCCGCAGATGTGGGGCGAAGCTCACGGTCAAGGTTTACGCCAACCGTAATGCTCTTAACCTCTCTGACTCTGGATGCCAGAGAATCAAGCTGCTTGTTAAGCTCCTTGTAGTAGTCCGACTCGGCAAGCTCAATTGCAAAATCGGCAAGCGAAGCAAAGGCATCGCTCTTAATTTTATCCCTTACATCAGCAAAGCCCTTCTTCAAGCTATCAATCACGGAAACGTAAAGCTCAATCTCGGTAATGCTGTAAAGGTAGGAGTCGCCAGAGGAATTCTTCTCAATATCCAGGCGGCGAAGCTCGTTTATATCATCAAGAATCGGATGGATTTCCGCAAGAGTCCTTGCAATCTCGGGAATATTCGCCATATCCTCGAGCGTTGCCTGACGGTAACGGATAACCTCCGAGTCTGTGGTAAAGAAATCGGACAATTCGCCATTTTTCAGAGTAAATATCTCCTCAAGACCAAGCTCGTAGCAAACGTCGGGAGAAATATTAGGCAAATTGGCTCTGTTGCTGTGAAAATCATAGGATTCCGACGAGGGATACAGCAGACTTATAAACTTTTGCGACATATTCTGCCCCTCCTTAAATCATAATATTTACACGCGTAATAATGGTTTTTCTTCCCAATTATAGCACACTCTAAAATATTTTGCAAGTATTTCAAAGAATAAATTATTAATTTTTTGTAAACTTTAAATTTTTGCACAAAATTTACCAAGTTTTTATGTAATTTTTACACAAACTTGAAAAAAGCTGCTCTTTGTGGTATAATGAATTGAAATCGCTTTTGTGGCGCAATAGCCTATGAAGCATATATTGAAATAACAATTACCACGGAGGAAAATATGAAGGTATTGCTTATAAACGGAAGCCCTCACAAGAACGGCACAACCTTTGCCGCGCTGTCAGAGGTTTCCATGACGCTGAATCAAGAGGGCGTTGAAACAGAAATTATACAGATAGGTCACCTGGCGATACGAGGCTGCGTGGGATGCTACGCCTGCACCAAGCTTGGCAAGTGCGTATTTGACGACGAGGTAAACGAGATTGCCAAGAAGTTCAAGGAGGCTGACGGATTCGTTGTGGGCTCGCCTGTACACTACGCTGCTCCCAGCGGCGCTGTCGTATCATTCCTCGACAGACTGTTTTACAGCGGAAGATTTGACAAGCGTGACAAGGTAGGCGCAGCGGTTGTCTGCGCAAGACGCGGAGGATGTACAGCAGCCTTTGACGTGCTGAACAAATACTTCACCATATCGGGTATGCCTGTTGCAACAAGCACGTATTGGAATCAGGTGCACGGTGCAAACGCAGAGGATGCAGCTCTTGACGAGGAGGGTATGCTCTGTATGAGAAACCTGGCAAGAAACATGACATTCCTCATGAAGAGCATTGCGCTCGGCAAGGAAAGCTTCGGCCTCCCCGAAAGAGAAAAGGGTGTCAGAACAAACTTTATAAAACGCTGATATAACACAAGAAAAGAACGCTCCAACCTGCTAAAAAGGCAAAAAAACAGAGCGTTCTTTTTTGTTTCGTTTTTTCAAACGTCATTTATAGTAAACAATTGTTTACGTTATAAAATGTGAACAGACGTCATAATCCCGTATAAGCTCGCCACAGGACAAAAAAGGCTGTTTTTACGCCTTTTTACACCAAAGCCAAGCGCCGAAAATGAAGAAAGCTTCATTATTATATATACGCGCGCGCAAGGCATCAAAAATTACCCATTTTGATGTCATTTTGCGCCAAAAAGTCTATGTAAACTTTTGTTTACGTGGTATACCTTTAAGGTATTTTTAAGGTATAGAGTTTTATTCCCTTTTGGCTAAAAAAGTCAAAAGAAAACGGCCGACTCTTTCGAGTCGGTCGTTTGTTAGTTATTCAGCAAAGCTTACTATTAGTTAGAAAGACCTGCCCAAACACCAAGAATGGTGGTAAGGTGACCCTGCTTAACAGTATAGATAGAGCTGTAGTCGCCGCCAATACCTGTGTACATGTATTCTGCGTTTCTAAGAAGGATGTGCCACTTGTTGGTATCAGCTTCCTCGTCGCCGTTGCTGGACATGTAGCTGGAGATAACGTCCTCGTAGGTCTTGTCGAAGCAATCACGTACGTGGTTTCTGATGTAGGTAAGCATCTTCGCGTTGTTAGCGTTACCGGAAACTGCTGCAGCAAGCTGGCTGGAGTAGTAGGTCTCGATAATCTCAGCGGAGTTGGTGGACTGATAGTTAAGGAACTTAGTGCACTGCTCAAACTCAGTAGTAGTCTTGGAGATAGCTACGATACGAGCAATGTTATGTACGAGGGTGAGGTACTCGTCGCCTGCCTTGTAAACAGGAACGGGAACGAGACCGAAGCCTGCACCTGCGTTAAGTGTCTGGAACTCAGCAGACTCAACAGAACCAAGAGCGATGATACCGCCGAAGAGAACACCGTTCTGTGCGAACTTAGCGCGGATACCTGCGATGTCACCCTGGCTTGCTGCGGACTGGATAAGGCCTGCAGACTGCATATCGCCTGTGGTTGCGGAGCAGATACCGTTAGCCTGGTTGTTAGAGAAGAGGTCATTAAGCTTGTTTGCGAAAGCAATAAGATCCTCATTGTTTTCAAGGTAAGCGTAGCTACCGGTTGCAACGTTTCTGTCAATGATCTGAACAGAGGTGGTGTAAAGAAGACCTGCTGCGGTAAGACCAGAGGATCTACCGAAAGCTGCGCCGATAGTAGTATCCTGCATATCGGTGTTAGCGCCGCCATTCTCGTTACCTACGTAAACAGAGTTAGCGAAAGCTGCAAGAACGTCATAGGTCCATTCGCCATCCCAAACGAGATCATAGAAGTCGTTGATGTCGAAGTCACCGTCATTATCTCTGTCGGTTGCATAATCGTTAGTTGCCAACTGAACTGTGTTCATGATCTGAACGTTAACGGGCATAACAAGGAAAGCTCTGAGCACGTCGATGGTGTAATCGGATGCAAGGCAGTACATCTTGTCATACTTACCGTTGGAGTTTGCGAATGCAAGAGACTTCATGTAATCGAAGAAGTAACCCTCGCCAGCGGCAGAATCGAAGTAGTTAGAGGATGAGGGATTGTAATCACTCTCGGTGAAACGGAAGTGGTTGGTAACAGCCGCGCCGTTTACAGAAGTAGTGAGAAGGTTTGCGAAGTAACCTCTAAGAGCAAGAGAGGTAAGGTCGTATGCAAAGTTGCAGTATACGTCGGGAGCTGTGGAAGCACCGGAGTTAACCTTGCCCTGTACATCGTTGAAGGACTGGCCCCAAGCAAAGTCGCCAGTGTAGAAGTACTTTGCATCTACGCCGGTCTCTGTCTCAGCTGCGGTGTTACGGTCCTTTACAAGCTCGTCAATGGGGTCGGAAACGGTCTTATCCTCGCCGGCATAATATCTCTTAAGACCGGAGGAAAGCTCGCCCTTGTTGTCGTTCTCGTAGAGCTGAACAATGATTTCATTGCTACCGCCTGTCTGGCCGCCGGGGGTTGTGCCGGGATCAGTGGAATCACCACCACCGGTAGGACCACAAGAAGCGAACAGCATAACTACAGCAAGCATAGCTACGAGAAGGCTCAAAATTTTGAGTTTCATTTTTTGTTCTCCTTTTAGGTTTGATTAACCGAAACTATCGGTTTTATGCTATAATTTTAACATAATTATTATATTTAGTCAAGCAAAAAAGGGGTACAAAATATTTTTCCACAGGTTGCACAATTGCCAATTGTGACTTTTGTGCAATATACATACAAAATATTTTTATATTAAATAAATAGAATTAATAAAGTTACATTTTCGTAGTCAAGGCAAAAAGACCATCGTTTGATGGTCTAAACTAGGATATTCGCTTTGCGAAGATTTTTCGCTTATCCGTCAATGAACAAGCTCATTGTCGGATCTCGCTCAAATGCGAACCCATTGTTGCAACATTTGTTGCAACAACTGCATTCGAAGCGACGATTTCGTAGTCAAAACAAAAGAGACCATCGTTTGATGGTCTAAACTAGGATATTCGCTTTGCGAAGATACCTGCTGCTACGCCTGACAAGCCAGCTTGTCGATCTCCGCATTGGTATGCGAACCCATTGTTGCGCAAAAAGCGCAACAACTGCGTTCGAAGCGACGATTTCGTAGTCAAAACAAAAGAGACCATCGTTTGATGGTCTAAACTAGGATATTCGCTTTGCGAAGA
>JAZQWA010000029.1:0-27740 GCA_045632065.1 Eubacteriales bacterium
GTATCCGCCCTGTGTAGCAAATACAGAGGATGCAGCAGGAACAGGTCTTGCTCTCCAAAGACGAATAACGTTAACTGCATTGGTGGTAGTTCCGGGAATAAGGATATCGTAAGGAACAGCATTAACCTCATCGTACTCATAGTTGGATACGGTATGCTTTCCGTTCTCCCACTTCTCTTCTATTTTACCGCCAAACTTTACAGATATAATTCTGTCAGTTCTGGGAACAAGGCGAACACCGCCGGAGGCGAGCCACTCATCAGAAAGCTCAACCTGCTCTCCCTCAACTATACGCTGACGGAAAAGACCGTTTTCGTAAAGCAAGGAGTAACCCTTAGCTGCATAGTCCTGGGCTGTAAGCGAGTCCATAAAGCAAGCTGCGAGACGACCAAGACCGCCATTTCCAAGTCCGGGATCAACCTCACATGCATAAACCTTCTCAAAGGAAGATCCAAATTCCTCTAAAACCTCGCAAAGATCGTTATATACACCGAGGTTCATAGAGTCATTTTTCAGCGCGCGACCCACAAGGAACTCCATGCAAAGATAACAAATCTTCTTGCCGTTAGTTTCCTTGATTCTCTTCTTAAATGCCTCGCGATAATCGAGCATAATATCCTTGAGCGCAAGGAAGGATGCCTGATAAAGTTGTTCAGGAGTAGCACTCTGAGCATTAAAGATACCGCGAGTAATCAGCTTGGCTTCAATACGCTCTTTAAGCTCCTGCTTTGAAATTTTTTCCTTTGCACCTGCCAAAGGATTGGGGGATTTTTTACTGTTCATTGGCTTTAATTTCCTATCAATAAAATGGTTTGTTATACTAAATTATTATAAATCGAAACATATTCATTGGCAGAATTCTCCCAAGTGAAGTTAGACTTCTTTGCGGAGGCTGTAAGAGCATTCCACTGCTTCTTATTCTGATAAAGCTGAATTGCTTCCTTTAAGGTAAAGAGAAGCTCATGAGCATTATAGTTATCAAAGCGGAATCCGTTTGCGCCTTCTTCGCCGTAAGATCTAATGGAGTCGTAGAGGCCGCCAACGCTTCTTACAACAGGAACTGTACCGTATGAGCAAGCAATCATCTGCGCAAGACCGCAGGGCTCACTCTTCGAGGGCATCAGGAATATATCTGCGCCAGCATACATCTTCTTAGAAAGCACTCTGTCGAACATAATAAGCGCCTTGAAGTTGGGATGACGCGCTTCCATGGCTCTGAATGCGTTCTCGTACTCAGGCTCACCAGTTCCAAGAACAACAACCTGCACGCTTTCGGAAAGGAACTCATCCATAATATGAAGAACAAGATCAATTCCCTTCTGAGATGCAAATCTTGTTATCATAACAACAAGAGGCACATCAGCAGCCTGAGGAAGTCCAACCTCTGCCTGAAGCGCAGCTTTGTTCTTAGCCTTACCGGACTTGTAATTTCTTGCGTTATAGCTGTAATAGATATCTCCGCCTGTTTCAGGAGAGAAATATCCGTAATCAATGCCGTTAATAACGCCGCGCATCTTATGACGCGCATTTTTTATTATGGGCGACAGTCCGAATGCAAAGAAATCATGTTCAAGCTCGAATGCATAGTTAGGGCTAACGGTTGTAACAAAATCGGAGCTCACAATAGCACCCTTCATAAGATTAAGACATCCGTCGAACTCAACTACGTCTCTGAATTTGCTATGAATACCAAAAACGTCACCAAGAATATAGGGGTTAAACTTGCCCTGATACTCTATATTATGGATGGTATATACGGTTTTAATCTTTTTAAACGCCTCGATGCCTGCATATTCTGTTTTAAGATAAATAATTGATGCGGCAGTCTGCCAGTCGTTAGCGTGAAGAATATCGGGAATATTTCCGCTGTAAAGCATATACTCCACAACAGCTCTTGAGAAGAACGCAAAGCGTTCTGCATCATCGAACTCACCATAAAGACGTCCACGTTCAAAATAATAGTGATTTTCAACGAAATAATAGGTAACGCCATTATTGGTAAGCTTATAAATCGTTGCGCCTGTATCACGCCAGGAAAGCTCAAATGTGATATCGCATACAAATTCAAGCTTTTCACGATATACAGGCTTCATAGTGTCGTAAAGAGGCATAATCACGCTACACTCGTTGCCCTCAATGGAAGCAACGGTCGCGGGAAGCGCGCCTAACACGTCACCAAGTCCGCCGCTGGCGGCAAAGGGATTTGCCTCACTTGTTACGTATAATATTTTCATTTTAAATTCCTCTTAAACCTTACGTCCCTTCTGAATATAGAAAGGCATATTTTCATTACCGGAAAGTGTTACGCCCTGAGAAACAACAACGTCCTTATCGGTAACTATACAGTTAAGAGATGCATTCTTGCAAACTGTTGTTCCATGGAAAAGAACAGAGTTTTTAACAACAGCGCCCTTCTCTATTTTAACGCCTCTGAAAACAACGGAATTGATTACAGTACCCTCAATTACGCACTCGTCTGCAATCATGGAATTGGAAACCTTGGCAGTCTTGGTGTGCGCTGTGGGCGCAGAGTTATGAACTCTTGTGAAAATGGGAGCTTCTCTCTTTTCAAGAAGAGATGCTCTTGCGCTCTCGTTGTTAACAAGCTCCATAGAATATTTATAGTAATCAAGGAAGCTGGAAACTGATGCAAAGAATCCATTGTACTTATATGTTCTGTAATTCGAGGACTTGCAATTCTTAAGAAGAAGCTGTGTTAAGCTGTTAAGATTGTATGCCTCTGCTTCCTCAATGAGAATACGAAGATAATTAGTCTTCATAACAAAGATACCGAGAGAAAGCTCGGGGTGACGCTCGTCGTAAGCATCATTAAGAGCAATCTGAGTAACCTTGCCTGCAACGGAGGAAACCATCATTCTGGGGTGCTTCGAGGTATAAGAAGCATCTATCGCATTTGTAACGATGGTAACGTTTGCGCCTGTTTTCTCATGAGTCTTAATAACGTCCTTAATATCAATGTTAAGAACGTGGTCGCAATCCATAAGAACAACATAATCCTCTTTGAACTGGTCAATGTACTCAACCTTCATGCTCTTAAGAGCTTCCATATGTGTGGAGAACATCTTACCGTCGGGATTATTTGCTGTAAGGAAGGGAGATACGAAGTTGATACCGCCCTCACGACGAGCAAGGTCGTAGTCCTTACCGCTACCGAGATGCTCAAGAAGCGAACGGTAGTTGTAGTTTGCTACTATGTTAATATTAAAGATATTTGCATTTACAAGATTGGAAAGCGCGAAGTCAATAAGTCTGTAACGGCATGCGAAAGGAATAGCCGCAACTGTTCTGTCACTTGTTAATCTGGAAAGTGTATTCTGGTTTAAACTGGAAAAAATAATTCCTGCTGCACTGCTTGCCATTTTTATAATCCTCTCTTATTTAGATTTAGTGATAACGCTTCCGCTTGCAATAAGCGCAATGTTATCCTTGCCTGCGCCCTTAACACCTACGGTTGCGTCTGCTTCAACAATGGTGTCAGCGTCAACAATCGCGGTATAAACCTTGGCAGACTTCTTAACAACAACGTCTTCCATAATTACGGAGTCCTCAACGACAGCGCCCTTTTCAATAATAACGCCACCGGAGATAACAGAGTTGATAACAGTACCGTAAATGCGGCAGCCCTCGGAAATAAGCGAATTTTCGATAACCGCATTATCGCCTACGTACTGAGGAGGACGAGCTGTATTCTTGGAATAAATACGGAAGTTCTGATCTGCAAGACTGAGAATAGGATCTTCGCCGATAAGGTCCATATTTGCTTCCCAAAGAGAAGAAATGGTTCCAACATCCTTCCAATAGCCGTCAAAGCGATAGGAATAAAGCTTCTCGCCATTGTTAAGAAGATTAGGAATAATATTCTTTCCAAAGTCGTTAGAGGAATTCTCATCCTCTTCATCATTTTCAAGATATTCGATAAGAGTCTTGGTTGTGAAGATGTAAATACCCATGGATGCCTGATTATTCTTGGGCTCCTTAGGCTTCTCCTCGAACTCGTAAATAGAGCCGTCCTGATTGGTGTTACAGATACCGAATCTGCTCGCCTCCTCAATCGGAACAGTAATGGTTGCAACCGTGCAAGCTGCGCCGGTAGCCTTGTGCTGCTCAAGCATCTTATTGTAATCCATACGGTAAATATGGTCACCCGAGAGAATAAGCACGTAATCGGGGTCGTAACGCTTGATAAAGTTTATGTTCTGATAAATTGCGTTTGCAGTTCCCTTATACCAATCTGAGTGCTTGTTTCCCTGGTAAGGAGGAAGCACGCTGATACCGCCTCTCATTCTGTCAAGATCCCAGGGCGCGCCGTTTGCAACGTATTCGTTAAGCGCGAGAGGCTGATACTGAGTAAGTACACCGACGGTGTCAATACCTGAATTTATACAGTTGGAAAGGGGGAAATCTATAATCTTATATTTTCCTCCAAAGGATACTGCGGGTTTTGCGATTTGCTTTGTAAGGTCGTATAGACGGGAACCTTGACCGCCGGCAAGGAGCATTGCTATACATTCTTTTTTACAGTACATCGTGTTTTCTCCTTAAACTTTAATTTTTTTAGTTCCATTTGTTGATTTGAAAACTGCGCCGGAGAACGGAGGAAGAATTATATCAGCCTCATATCCCGTCTTGGTTTTCTTTATATAAATATTTTTTTGCTCATCAGTTAAATAACCGGCATCGAATACTGATTCAAGCTTTGCAGCCTTCTCTGTAGGAATTGTCAGTCGCTGTGTGTCTCCGGAGAAATTCAGAGCGACAATAACACTCTTTCCCTTTATGTTGCGTCTTCTGTAAACTACGCAGTTCTTATCCGCCTCGTCGGCAAGGATCCATGAGAAGCCCTCGGGATCAAAATCAATCTCCCAAAGCTCGCTATTATCAAGATAGAAGTGGTTAAGCGCGCTTACGTAATCTCTGAAATACTTATGATTCGGATAATCCAGCATAAACCATTCAAGAGAATTTGCATAATCCCATTCTCTGAACTGACCGTACTCCGTACCCATAAACAGCATTTTCTTACCTGGATAAGTCATCATAAGTAGCAGAGAGGTTCTCGCCTGCTTGAACTTGTCCTCATAAGAGCCATGCATCTTGTTAATGAATGAAAGCTTGCCATGCACGACCTCATCGTGAGAGATAGGCATACAATACTTTTCGCCAAAGGCATACATAAGCGGGAAATTAAGCGCCTTGTGATGATATTTGCGATACACAGGGTCAAGCTGCACGTAATCGTAAAAATCATTTGCCCAGCCCATGTTCCACTTCATGTTGAAGCCAAGTCCGCCCTCGTTAGTGGGATGGGTGATGCCGCCAAATGATGTTGATTCCTCGGCAATCATAAGCGCATCGGGAAACTCACCGAAAATAGCAGAATTAAGCTTTTTAATAAACGAGGTTGCCTCAATATTTTCGTTAGTTCCCTTGTGATTAGGAAGCCACTCGCCCGGCAATCTGTCGTAATCAAGATAAATCATCGATGCAACCGCATCAACTCTTAAACCATCAATATGGAATTCCCTGAAGAAATACAAGGCGTTGGAAATGAGGAAGGACTGAATCTCTTCTCTGCCAAGGTCAAAGAACCGAGTTCCCCAAGAACGCGACTCCTGTCTATCCTTGCCTTGATATTCGTAAAGCGGCCCGCCATCAAACTCATAAAGTCCCCATTCATCCTTCGGGAAATGCGCAGGAACCCAGTCCATAATTACACCGATTCCAGCCTTATGAAGAGAGTTGATAAGATGTCTCAAATCATTTGGCGTGCCAAATCTGGATGATGGCGCATAGAATCCGCAAACCTGATATCCCCAAGAGCCATCAAACGGATGCTCCTGAAGCGGTAGAAATTCAACGTGAGTATATCCCATCTTCTTGACATACGAAGGAAGTATATCGGCAAGCTCACGATAGGAATAAACTCTGTTATCCTCCTCGTGTCTCATCCAGCTTCCAAGGTGCATCTCGTAGATGTTAATGGGAGAGCTCATATAATAGCCGTCTTTATTTGAAACCGTCTTTTTCCTGTGATTTAACCAACGCTTGTCCTCCCACTTGAAGGACTTGTCAGTGAAAATAAGAGACGCGCCATCAGCAAGTCCGCGAGAAAATCTTGCATAAGGGTCACCCTTATCGTGTACTCCCGCCGCAGAAGTAATGCGGAACTTATACGGCATAAGCTCAAGAGAAATGTCCGAGGTGTAAACAAGCTCCCAAATACCCTTATCGGTTAAACGTGAAAAAGGAACGGCATAATCCCAGCCTGTGAAATCCGATACAAGCCCAACTGAATGCGCTCCCGGAGCCCAGGTACGAAACGTATATTCGTATTTGCCGTTCCTTATTTCAAGCGAACAACCAAGGTATTCGTATGCATGGAAATTTGTTCCCTGATGAAACAGATAACTGCCAAGTTCGGTGTTAGACATACGAATTTCTCCTTAAATTGATATATTATATTTTATCATTTAATAAAATATTTGTCAAGTATTACGCTCGCGTATTACTAAAATAATTTTTTATTTTATTATAAAGGAATTTTGCAGGAAACAAAATAATTCGCATGAGTATGCATCCAAACGACATAAAATAATCAAAAATTACAAAAAATAGCTTGTTCAATTTGCTAAAAAACGTGTTTTTCAAAAGAAAGAACAAGGCAGAAGATATAATTATCATATACAACCTGATTATTCCGTCAAGGGCGGCATAAGATACAAGAACAATTCCGATTACGTAAAGAATAACGCTTATAAATAAGAAAGGAGCGCCTATATTTCTGTCATTTTTCGAGACAATTCCCTTAGGAAGAACAAATATCTTATCATAACAAACGATATTTCGCATCAAATCTACAAGAGAATTGATTATATTTCTTAATATTATCATCAGGCTGTAAAGAATGCAAAAGCATGCTCCATATAGCGCAGCGTATAGCACCGAAATAATTGTTTCGTATGTAGAAAATGCTATCATCCGAATATCTTGGAAAGTAATCCTGAAGAAAGCTTCTGTCTTGAATAAAACACTCCGTTTATATCTCCTGTAATTATGATTTCTCCGCTTTCCTTGGTCAAGCTTTCTATTTTAAGCTCACTTCCCTCAACGTTAATCTTTCCTTCGTTGATAATTAAAGTAACCTCTCCGTCATCAAATCCCTCGATATTTATCACACCGTTAATTACAAGCCTTTTTCTGTTATCTATAACTATGCTTGTATGCTTTGGGTAGTTTTTATCTGTCATATTTACCTCCTAAATAAAAAAACACCGCATATTCTCATTAGAAAATATGCGGTGTCTTTAATATTTATGCTTGAGTCTCTGATACGATTTCATACATACCGGCAGACTCTGCTTTTTTTGTTGTTTCTTTAATTTCCAAAACTCTGACAGTAACAGACTTTGAACCAAACGCTACTGTGATTAAATCGCCTATCTTTACATTATAGGATGCCTTGGCGCTTTTTCCGTTTACGCTGATGCGTTCGGAGTCACAAGCGTCGTTTGCAACAGTACGTCTTTTTATAAGCCTTGAAACCTTAAGAAATTTATCGAGACGCATTAATTAACCGTTAACCTGATCCTTAAGAACCTTGGAAGCGGAGAATGCAGGCTTCTTAGCAGCAGCAATCTTGATAACCTCGCCTGTCTTGGGGTTGCGGCCTTCTCTTGCAGCAACAGTCTTAACCTCGAAGGTACCGAATCCGATAAGCTGAACCTTATCGCCGTTCTTAAGTGCGTCTGCAACTGCAGCGAGAGTAGTGTTAACAGCAGCCTCAGCAGCCTTCTTGGAAAGATTTGCCTCAGCAGCAACAACGTTTACGAGATCTGTCTTGTTCATTGGTTTAACATCCTTTCAAAATAAATTTTATACCATAATTATTATAACAACACCAAGAAATAATAGTCAATAGCAAAAAATTATAATTTTATATTTTCTCCCCCGCCTTTCGTCTAATTTTATAATTTTTGTGGGACTGTTTTGTATAATTTGCCAATTTGCTGTATTTTCCTTTGGAAATCAAACCTACTAATACACATAAAAACAAATAAATAATTCCGCATACCGATATAGATATAAAAAGTCTTAAAAATTCCGAAAATTCTTTATTTATATTATCAAAAACAGCTCTTGCAACAGCAACGGATGCGAATGCATTTATGTACATCGAAATTCCATACCTTAAGACAGGAAGATTCTCATCATATTTTTTTGTGTAAATCACCAATGATACCATAAGTCCAACTGCATATGACACAACAGTACCTATCGGCGCGCCTGCTATACCAAAATTAGGGTTTGAAATAAGAAGGTAGCTGACCAATATTTTTGCAGCTGCGCCAAAGCTCATTGAAATTATCGGTGCTCTGACCGCCCCTGATGCTTCAAGGATTGTATTGACAATGATTAAATAAGCGCTGAAAAAGATTGAGGGACAAAGAAGTCGTAGCAGGATTGCTCCCGTTTCTATGCCCGAATTTCCAAATAAAAGAGACAGAATTTCCTTTGCAAATGCAAAAAGTCCAAGCATAACAGGAGCTGTAAGAAAAGCGGTAAGTTCAAAGGCGCTTTTCTTGGCTTCTTTCAAAGCCAATTTATCATTTTTTGCAAATGCATTTGTAATTACAGGTAAATGAGCTATTGAAATTGGAGTAATTATCGCTATTGCAAGGTTAAACATCGGCACAGCTAAAGTGGTGTAATTGCCATACAACGTATTCGATTCCAACTCGGTATATCCAATCTTAATAAGCCTTCTCATTATCAATCCGAGGTCGATGATGTTGGTTATACTCATTACCGCCGCGCTTAACGTAATCGGTATTGAAATTCTGAATATATTTTTTATAATTTTCGCTTTTTCACAATTCTGCCCTATTATTTCACTTTGTTTTTTAATTTTTGATACAACGAGTAAATATACCAAACCTACAAACGAACCGAATGTTACACCTAAAATAGTTAATGCAGACACTATCTGAGTGGGCAAATTTATGCTTCTTGCATAGCTTGCAAGGAGCAGTCCTAAAACAAGCTTACCTACGCCCTCAATTATCTGCGATACGGCTATATCAAGCAGCTTCATATTCGCGCTCAGATATCCTCTTACAACACCGCTAACAGAAATAAATATTATTGATGGCGCAATTGATAGCATAGTTAATGCAGAACGGCTATTTCCTATTATTCTAGCTAATGGGGCGGATAATATCACAAACAAAGAGAAAACAACAAATCCAATTGCCACAAACAACATAAGCGCCGTTTTTATAATCGCATATTCCTCTATTCTCTTCCCCTTTGCCTTCGCCTCTGATATCAATATCATCACCGCCTTAGGAACACCTGCGGTACATAACAAGTAAAAGAATGAATAAACGGTATAGGCTGAGTTAAAATACCCCATTCCCTCATCGCCAAGTATATTTGCAAGAGGAATTTTGTAGACAAGCCCCAAAACCTTCAAAATAATTGTTGATAAGGTGAGCGAAAAAGCGCCGCCCACAATTCCCGATAAAGGCTCTTTATTATCATGCCTTTTTGCTTTCAATTTGTTCATTTTACCTCCGTAAAAAAAAGAAAGATTCACTAAAATATATTAGTGAATCTCTACATTTATAATATAAAAGGAAAAATGTTAACAAACTATTCTTCTATTCCAAAGAACTCGAAGATTTCATGCTTGTTTTTATATCTCACGCTTTCACCGTCAGCCGCAGCCTCCTCTGCCTCGCGAAGATATTCATAGGGATACTTGGGTCTGAACAAGCGTTTGATTTCAGGGCTGTCAAAAATGCTATCTTTAAACTTGACAAGCTTGGTTACAGCTCCTGCGCCAACCGCAAATATTGTCTGGAATTCCTCCATCATATACACGTTATAAAGTCCCTCGTGACCGTCAAGAGAAAAACCGACGTTTTCAAGGTTACCAACAGTATTTTTCTGCCTGTACATATAATACGGTCTGTATCCTGCAAACTTTGTTTTAAGCTGGGAGTAGGAAACGCTCTTGGCGGCATCTCCACCTGTAAGAGAATAAACGTTGGAATTATTTTTAAGCGCATCAGACGCCTTTTTAACGCAGAACGTATGTACTGTAATATTCGTGGGACGAAGCTCAATAATTTTATCAACCGTTTCAGAGAAATTCTTGAAATCGTCACCGGGAAGACCTGCTATCAGGTCAACGTTTATATCCCTGATTCCGCTTTCCTTGGCAACTTTATAGGCGTTACAGAAGTCCTCCACGGTATGATGTCTGCCAATATCCTTCAATATATCGTCATTGAGCGTCTGCGGATTTACACTGATTCTCGTTACACCGTAAGCCTTGGCGACTGCGAGCTTTTCAGCAGTTATGGTATCAGGTCTGCCTGCTTCAAGAGTGAATTCGAGCAAATCGTCAGTGTTTGTGTTCTCTTTTATTTTGGAAAGAAGTCGTTCAAGCTGCTTTGCGCTTAAAGTAGTGGGAGTACCGCCACCGATATATATCGTTGTAAGACGCATACCAAGCTTTTTTATAGTATCAAAGGTATCCTCGAGGTCGATTATCATTGCATCGAGATAATCGTCTATCATAGAAAGCAATCGCTTAGTAGTATAAGAAACGAAGCTACAATATGCGCATCTAGAGGGACAGAAAGGTATTGATACGTATAACGAGCAGGTGTTCTCGGGCATCTTTTTCATCATTTTAAGCTCGGCAGAAGCCACAGAAACAGCAAGAGAAGCCTTTTGAGGATTCAGGAAATATTCATCTCTTAAAGCCTTCTTTGACTTCAAAATACCTCTACCTGACCGCAACAAACTGTTTGCAACCTTTGCGGGTCTTACACCTGTGAGTATACCCCAAGGCGGTGTATGTCCGAGCAACTCCTTGCCTGCCGCAAACACCGCTCTTCCAACGGCAATTGCCTCTGGAGTGGCAAAGGTTATGTCCTCACTTTTTGAAACGACTCCTGTTGCTTCGCAAAGCTTATCATTAAGCTTAATTGAAACGTATGCCGAAACAGCTTCTCCGCCCTTGCTATCGTACACATCGACGGTTACCTCGGGAACGCCATCGCCCGGCTCTTCATTTTCGCCAAAGGTAGCGCCGGGAAAGAATACCATGCAGAGAGTCTGAACGTAGTATCTATTTATATTTCCGTTAATTTTTAAAATCATTTGAATTTCACTTCCTTAAAAGTAAAGAATCCATTACTATGGTTACAGGTCCATCTGTTGACATTTCGGTGCGCATATCTGCTCCGAAAATACCGCTTTCACAGTGAACATCTCTCGCTGAAAGCTCCGCCTTGAACAACTCATAAAGCTCATTGGCTTCCTTGGGCGGCGATGAATTAAGATAATCGGGTCTGTTGCCATGCGAATAATTGGCATTCAGCGTAAAATTAGAAACAACAAGAGCATCTCCCGAAACATCTTTAACCGAGAGATTCATTTTACCATTTTCATCAGAGAAAATCCTAAGCTTTGAAATTTTCTCCGCCAGAAGAACGCAGTCGTCTGCCGTATCTCCCTTTGCAACGCCAAGCAGGATATACAATCCTTTATTTATGCTTCCCGAGAAATCTCCGTCTGCAAAAACTGTAGCTGAATTAACTCTTTGAATAACTGCAATCATAGAAACCTCAAAATTTTAGTTCATAAATCCACGTCTTACGCTTACAACATTAGGAACAGAACGAAGCCTTGCCACGATAGCGTCATAATGAGAGACGTTTCTGCATCCGATGAGAATATTTATAATATTATCTCCATCCTTGGTAACCTGAGTGTTGATTTGCGAGATATAAACCTTCATATCAGCAAGAGTTACGGATATACCCGCAAGAACGCCTATTCCGTCATCAGCAACAATCTGAATCATTGCCTCATAGGTGGAATTCTGGGTATTATTGTCAGTGCTTTCCCACTCTGCTCTCACCCAACGAGCAAGATTATCCTCGTTGCCTCGAGAAATAATTACATTAGGACAGTCCGCCTTATGCACAGAAACACCGAATCCACGCGTAACAAAACCAACAATTTTGTCACCAGGCAAGGGATTACAGCATTTTGCAAACTTAACCTGATAACCTGACTCGCCGTCAATAATAATTCCGCTGGAGCTACGCATACGCTTATTAGCTGTGGCAAGCTTAATTTTTGCGAGTTCATCCTCCTGCGTTTCGGGGACATCGGTAGCGCGAAGCTTTTCAATTTCATCCTTAATTTTAGGAATAAACTTCTGAAGCGAAAGACCGCCGAAGCCAAGTGTGTTATAAAAGTCGTCAGCGTTGTTTATGCCGACACGTTTTGCAATAGTAGTAATAATTTCGTTGATTTCAGCGTCTGTAATCTGCTTGTAAAGACGCTTTATCTCACGTTCAACCTCTGTACGTCCAACAACAATGTTCTCGGGACGCTTTTCCTTTTTAAACCACTGACGAATCTTGCTTCTCGCCTGACCGGTCTTAACGATTTTAAGCCAGTCTCTGCTGGGGCCCTTGGAGGAATTGGAGGTTATAATCTCGATAATGTCACCATTACCGGGGATTTTATCAATAGGAACGATTACACCGTTAATTTTAGCGCCTGTCATCTTGTTACCTACCGCAGAGTGAATAGCATAGGCAAAGTCGATAACAGTAGAACCGAGAGGGAGAGATATTACGTCGCCCTTGGGTGTAAAGACAAAGGTTTCATCGTGGAATATATCCGTTTTGAATGAATGAATAAACTCATCGGGGTCGCGTGTGTTTTCATCTGATTCAAGAAGCTGAGCAATCCATCTGAGCTTCTCATCGATATTGGCTCCCGACTTCTCACCCGACTTATACTTCCAGTGAGCCGCAATACCATACTGCGCCTCCTCGTGCATCTGACGGGTTCTTATCTGCACCTCAAAAGGAATACCGCTGTTACCAATAACGGTGGTATGCAAGGAACGGTAAAGGTTGGGCTTAGGAGTCGAAATATAGTCCTTGAATCTGCCGGGGATAGATTTAAACATCTCATGCACAAGGCCGAGTGCAGTATAACACTCAAGCTCGGTATCAACAATCACACGTACGGCATAAAAATCGTATATTTCATCAAACGCCTTGTTTTGAGTATACATTTTACGGTAAAGGCTGTAAACCGACTTAATACGTCCTTCAAGGAAGAAATTGATTTTATTTTCTGAAAGCTTATCAGCGAGCTGCGCCTTTGCTTCTTCGATAAAATTACTGCTTCTGCCGTATTTTTTCTCTATTTCTTCGTGAACTTCCTCATATCCGACGTTATCAAGATAGTAAAGGCTGAGATTCTCAAGCTCCTGCTTAATGCGCTGAATACCGAGTCTATGAGCAAGAGGCGCATAGATGTACATTGTTTCAAGAGCAATTGCTCTTTGCCTATCCTCTTTCTTTGCAGATAGCGTACGCATATTGTGAAGTCTGTCGCAAAGCTTAATAAAAATAACGCGAATATCCTTGTTCATAGCAAGAAGCATTTTTCTGATATTCTCAATATGCGCTTCCTCTTTGTCGGCAATCTGAACCTGGATAATTTTTGTAAGTCCGTCAACGAGCATTGCAACGTCCTTGCCGAACTTCTTTGCCAAAATATCAAGATTTGTCTTATCCGCGCAATCCTCAACAGTGTCGTGAAGCAAGGCTGCGCATATAGAATCGGTATCAAGTCCAAGCTCGGCAACAATGCGCGCAACAGCAACAGGGTGGCTTATATAAGGCTCGCCACTCTGTCTGAATTGTCCCTCATGAAGACTGTCGGCATACTCATATGCCTCCGTAATCTTGGGGATATCGTAATATTTCTCATTTTTCCCGAGATACTCGAGAAATGAAGTCATCTCATGATACATAAATTTTTCCTGGGAAATTCTATCATCCGTTTCTTATCATTTGTGAGCGCAAACGGCGAAGAAGATTAGATTTGTCAAGTTCTGTTTTTGTAGTTGAATAATGAATATTGAATTTATAAACCTCGTCTGAAACATCATCAATTCTCACGAGGTTAAGCTCCTTAAAGACCATAATAATAATCTTTAGCTTTATGTAGTTCATTTTTATGCTGTCATCAGTATTTTTGAGTCTGGAAATAATATCTCTGTGACTCAAGGTGTCGATTCCCGAGCGCAAGCAGGACAGCATAAGCTTGTAAACTGCCGCAAAATCATTTCTTGAGGGCAAAATATGCTCATCGGCATTAAACTCAGCGCCATTTTTGATTTCTTCAAAGCGGACTCTGTCGTTTATATACTGAATTTGCTGAGTTCTTGACGGCTTTATATCCCTAACAATAAGCTGAACGCTTTCTCTGCCGCCCCATTCGTTAATATCAAGATTAAACAAAACGTCAACCTTGTCTCCTACAAAAATTCCAAGCGATGAGGGAGAGTTGGAGAAATACATAGCAGATATAGTATGCTTTCCGTTGCCAAGCGTTATTCTTGTGTGCTTACCATCGCTGATACCATTAAGCTCAACAACACTAACGCCTCTCATAATAAATCCGGGAACGGAGTTAGCTACACCAAAGGGCTCAAGAAGTTGTATGCTCTTAGCAAGCGACAAATTAACGTCTGCAAAATTAAGCTCGCAATCAGCCTCGATTGTGTGAACCATATCCTTTTCAGAAAGATTATTTCTGGCATATTCATTAATAAGCGATATGAAGGTATCCAGCTCGCCTCTTGTCACAGACAAGCCTGCCGCAAGCTCGTGACCGCCGAATTTCACAAGATGCTCTGCGCAATAACACAAAGCGTCAACAAGATTCATTCCCTTGATGCTTCTGCCCGAGCCTTTGCCCACGTCATCAGTAGAAGGAGCATCAGACATATTACCTTCAAAAGAAACAAGGATTGCAGGTCTTGCATATTTCTCGGTAATACGAGATGCAACGATTCCAATTACTCCGTGATGCCAGTTGTCAGCGTCAAGAACGATAACAGGATTGTTTTCAACGTCGTATTTTTCAATCTTCTGATACGCCTCCTGCATAATCTTGTTCTCTTCTGCCTGGCGCTCCTTATTCGTGCGGCAAAGTCCCTCGGCAATTTCAAGAGCCTTGCTCTTATCGTTGCAAAGGAAAAGCTCAACTGCCAAGGATGCAGTCTTGATTCTTCCTGCTGCATTGATTCTCGGAGCAATAGTGTATCCGATGTAACCGGAGGTTATCTTTGTTTTCTTCTTTCTCTGCGCAGAACGCTGTGCCTCGTTTTTAGCGGATGCAGCCTCTATAAGAGCCAAAAGACCGACTCTCGGAGAGCTTTCAATCATATTTAAACCATACTTTACAATAATACGGTTTTCCGCCTTGATGGGCATAACGTCAGCGATGGTGCCTATTGCAACCAAATCCGCATATTGCGAGAATATCTTTTCAGCCGCCTGACGTCTTGTTTTGTTAAATACTCGCTCTTCATAAGCGCAAATAAGCTTGAATACCACACCAACGCCTGCAAGCTCCGCAAACGGATAATTGCAGTCAGGTCGGTGGGGGTTAATAACCGCCAATGCGCAAGGAAGCTCCGAGCGGCACTCGTGGTGGTCTGTGATAATAAAATTAACACCTATGCTCTTAGCATATTCCACCTCTTCAACTGCCGTTGTACCTGTGTCAACGGTGATAATTAAGCTGCTGCCGTTTTCCTTAATTGCGTCTATGGCAGCCGTTGATACACCGTAGCCCTCACCTGCTCTGTTAGGAATGTAATAATCAACATCTGCGCCAAGAGATTTGAGGTAAAGATAAAGAGTACATACAGAGGTTACGCCGTCAACGTCATAATCTCCGTAAACTGTGATTTTTTCCTTTCTTTCAATGGCAGACCTAATGCCATCAATCGCCTTTTCAACGTCAAGCATAAGAAAAGGGTCAAGAAGCATTTCGCTTTCCATGTAAATAAAGGATTTTGCGGATGATTCATCATGATATCCGCGGTTGTAAAGAAGCTTAGCGACAACGGGGTGAATACCAAGACCAAAAGCAATCTTTTGTATACTGTCTTCGTATTCAGGGCTGTCAACAGATTTTAGAATCCAGCTTTTCTCCTTCTTTTCATTTAGATTTTTCATTATATTAAAACCATTAGTGGGATTTCTCCCGCCTTTCATTTTATTATCCACATAAGCCTCGATTTCCTCGAGGAGGAAGCAGTCTTAATTTCACCTGCTTATTTACTCGGTTTGTATATATTCATAAGCGCAAGTGCGCTTTTGATGCCGTCAATTGCGGCGCTTGTTATTCCCCCGGCGTAGCCTGCGCCCTCACCGCAAGGGAAAATATTGCTATATCCTATTGCAAGTCGCGTATCCTGATTTCTGAGTATCCTAACAGGAGCGCTTGTCCTCGTTTCCGCGCCTGTCAAAATTGCATCAGGTGCAGCGAAGCCTTCTATTTTTTTGTCGAAGGCCAAAAGTGCGTTTTTGATTGATTTACAAACATATTCAGGCAAGAATTCGCTTGGGTTTGCAAGCTTTACGTGCTTTCCTGACATATATGTGGGCTGAATTCTTCCGGGCTCGGTTGATAATCTACCGTTAAGGAAATCCCCCACCGTAATTATAGGCGCTGAATAGTTGCTTCCGCCAGCGACGAATGCCGCTTGCTCGATTTTTCTCTGATATTCGATAGCAGCCACGGGAGATGCTCCGTAATCCTCGCGAAAAACGCTTGCTACAACGGCCGAGTTTGAATTTCTTCCGTTTCTCGAATGCTCGCTCATACCGTTGACCACCACGCCGCCCTCTTCGCTGGCAGCAGCAACAACAACTCCACCGGGACACATACAGAATGTGTAAGTACCGCGATTTTTAGTGTCGTAGGAGAGATTATACTCTGCATGAGGCAAAGCAGGATTACTTGCCGCGCTACCATACATCGCATAATCAATATCCTCTGTAAGATGTTCGATTCTCATGCCAACAGAGAATGATTTTGCTTCAACTGTAAAATTGTTTTCAATCAGACTGTAATAGGTGTCTCTTGCGCTATGCCCTGTTGCGATAATCAGACTGCTGCAAGGAATATCACCTTTATCAGTATGAATTCCTGTGACCTCGTCACCGCGTGTAATCGGTGATATGAATTTGGTATGGTATAAAACGTTACCGCCGAGCTCACAAATACGTTCAATAATTCGGTCAACTACCCTTGAAAGTATATCTGTTCCGATGTGTGGCTTTGCGAGATAAAGTATGTCCTTCGGAGCGCCAAAGTCAACAAATCGCTCAAGCACGTAATTGGTAAGCGGGTCATTTATTCTTGTAACAAGCTTACCGTCGGAAAATGTTCCTGCGCCACCTGCTCCGAACTGTATATTTGTTCCAACATCCAAAATCTGTTTGGTGTTAAACGAATCAACTGCCAACACACGTTCAAATATCGGACCGCCCCGCTCAACAACGACAGGCTTATATCCATTTTCTGCAAGAATAAGCGCAGCAAAAAGTCCACAGGGACCTGCGCCGACAACAATTGGTGATGCGTCGGAGGCTTTCTCGCCAATTTTAACCTCAGGCCTCGAATTATAGCTCATAAGGCTTATGGAATTTTTCCTTTGAAATTCATCGTCTAAATCTGGAAAATGTCCGCTTACGGCAATTGAATATACGAAGTAAATATTGGGCTTTTTCCTTGCATCAATGCTTCTTCGAAAGACTGTATATTCTTCGGCAAACGAGGTAAGTCCAAGTCTTCTTATAACCCCGCGAGCAACCGAAAACGCCTCTGACTCAGAGGCGTTAACAGACAACTTAATGTTATTGATTAAGATGAAACGCTGATTATAAACCATAAGTGAGTTCAAATATATTTAAGGAATCAGTGCCTGCATATGATATGGAAAACCAGAATATAACTGCAAACACAAAACACAAAACGAAGGTTAGAATTGCCTGGATTGATAACCCCAAAATCTTCTTTTTCATTTTAACCTCTGAATTAAATTTTTTCTTCTTCTCTTTTATCGTTAACCAGTTCTTTTACAAGGTATTTACGAAGCGTATCCTCAGTAAAATCTCTGATAAGCTCGCTTTCCTTGGCAACGGAAATCTTTCCCGTTTCCTCAGAAACAACAATTATAATGGCATCGCTGATTTCGCTTAAACCAACGGCAGCGCGGTGACGTGTGCCCAGCTCAAAATCAACGTAGGTGTGTCTCGGTAAAGGGAGAATACAAGCCGCAGCCTTGATTCTGTTGCCCTCTATAACCATCGCTCCGTCATGAAGAGGAGCCTTATCATAGAAAATGTTTCTTATAAGAGAATCTGAAACGTCGGCATTTATCTCAACGCCTGTGGTTGTAATATCGTTAAGCTGGGTTGTTCGGCCGATAACTATCAAAGCGCCCGTGCGCTCGGCAGCCATAACCAGAACAGCCTTGCAAATATTATCAATAGCCTTGTATTGAGCCTGCTTACGCTTCGATTGGTCACCGAAGCCCTTAATACCCCTCAAGGAGCCGGAGCCCATCATTTCAAGCAAATCTCGAAGTTCTGGCTGGAATATAATGACAAGCGCCAGGGCTCCAATCTGGAAAATACCTGACATTATGTATTTCACGCCAGTAAGATCAAATATTCCCGCAAGCGCGTAAAAAACAGCGCAAACAAGAATGCCTAAAATAAGCGCTCCTGCCTTTCTACTTCTGAAGAATCTGAATATGAAATAGAAGAAGAACGTCAATATTACAATATCAATTGCATCAGACGGCTTAAAATCCTCCAATATGCGCTTTACATTATCAAAAAAACTTAATAAATTTTGATTGGTTGAAGCATCAAGAAAAGCAAACATTTTATACTCCTGAAATTTTATCTTATTTATTATATCATATAAAATATAAAATTTCAATATTTTTTGAAATTAAATATTTTTTAATTTCTCTTGACAAAAACGCATTTTTATGTTACAATTTGTATCAAATGATACATTTTTAAGAGGTGCTATGAATATATATGAAGTTTTGAAGAAAACTTTTCTGTTTTCAGGCTTAAATAGCGAAGAAATTTCTTCGATTTTAACTAACAAAGAAATGCTCACAAAGCACTTTTTACGAGGCGATACAATATATTCATGCGACGATGAACAAAAGAAGATTGGATTTGTTATCAGTGGTAGTTGTGAGGTAAGAAAAAAGAAGTCAACCTCTGGAGAAGCTTTATTGAATACCCTGTCCGTTTCGGACAGCTTTGGAATCCTATCAGTATTTTCTAATGACAAATTTCCTACCCAAATTTTTGCATCCAAAAATTGCGAGATTTTATTCTTTACAAAGCAAGAAATCGAGGAATATGTAAATAGTTCTTCACAAATAGCGTCAAATTTGGTTAGCTTTTTGATAAATCGAATAAATTTTCTGAATGAAAAAATCGCCATTTTATCAAGCACAAGAGTCGAAGACAGATTGATTCAATATCTAATTTTTGAAGCTAAACGCAATGGTTGCGATAGTTTTTATTTTAATATAACTAAAACCTCCGATGCGATAAACGCAGGACGTGCCTCCTTATACAGAGCGCTACAAACGCTTGAGGACGAAGAAATTATATCTCTTTGTGATAAGCAAATCAAAATTTTAAATAAAAACATTCTGAAAGGAAATTAAAAATGAAAAAGATTATTGCTTTAACACTATTTATTGCTATCCTGGCAACCTCCCTGCTTTCTTGTGGACCATCTAAAAAATCCGAGGAAAGTGCTCCGATAAGAATTGGATATATGGCAGGGCCAACTGGTATGGGCATGGCAAAGCTTATTCACGATAACGGCGGACTTGAAAACGGCAACGATAAATATACGTTCACCAAATACGCCGACACAGCAGCTGCAAAGGCTGACCTCGCAGCAGGTAAAATTGATTTGATTTGCCTTCCCACAAATGAAGCGGCAGCCTATTTCAGTAAGGTATCCGAAAACATTCAGGTTCTTGCTGTTAACTGTCTTAATTCATTGTATTTATTAACCGACAAGAACTCAGACGTTACTTCTCTGTCCGATTTAAACGGTCAAACAGTTTATACATGTAAAAATGGCACTCCTAGAGCAGTTCTTGAGTACGTTATTAACTCTTTAAACCTCGACATTACTGTTTCCTACACTTTTGAAGATAAAGAAATTGTCACTCCTGCCGATTTGTCGCCACTTGTTGTAGCCGGTAAGCTACCAAATGCACTGATGCCCGAGCCTCTTGTAACCTCTGCTTTGCTTTCTATCGCAAAGAACGGAAATACAGACATTTCCTACTCCGTTGATATTAACATGACAAACGAGTGGAACAAGGTTTGCAATACTCCCGTAGTTATGGGATGCATTGTTGGTAGAAAGGATTATGTTGAAGCTAACAAGGACAAAATCGACGCATTCCTCGCTGAATACAAGTCATCTATTGATTATATTAGCGCTCCTGCTAATATAGATTCTGCCGCAAATTATGTAGCGGAAACAGGCGTTATGGCGGCTGCTCCTGCGGCAAAAAAAGCTCTTACAAATTTAGGTGGTGCTATTGCATATATAGATGGAGCCGATATGAAAAACGCCCTTATTGCGTTCTATAACGCAATTGGAGTTGCATCTCTTCCCTCTGACGATTTCTACTATGAAAAATAGTATAAAGTCCCTACTGAAATTTATTATTCCTTTGATCTTCTGGTGCCTTGCATGGCACTTGGGCTCTATAGCAATAGGCAACGATTATCTTTTTCCGGGAATTAAGGTAACGTTCAATGCTCTTTTTGCTATTTTATCCGACAAAGCAGCTTATATGTCTATTTTACTTACCGCATTAAGAGTAATAATAGGACTTGTATTAGGTTGCTTTCTCGGCATCTCGCTTGGAATACTTTGCAATCATTTCTCCTTGATTAACATAATTCTGTCTCCCTTGTTCACGATTATAAAATCTACTCCTGTCGCCTCTTTCATTGTTGTTTTATGGGTGATACTGTCTGGTGATGAGCTTGCTGTTTTTATAGGCGTAATTATGGTAACACCAATCATCTGGCAAAATATATTGGATGGATATAATTCGGTTGATAAACAACTTGTTGAGGTTGCACAGATTTACAATTTCTCACCGATGAAGAAATTTAAGCTTCTAACATTCCCTGCACTAAAAAAATATCTTGCCCCGGCAATAATTACCTCTTGCGGACTTTGTTGGAAGGCTGAAATAGCTGCAGAAATCATAGCTTACACAAAAAAATCCATAGGACAAAGCATCAATGATGCAAAATACTACCTTGATACCCCAACAGTGTTTGCATGGACAATAATCATTATTGTTTTGAGCATAATTCTTGAGAAAAGTACCAAAAAACTTCTTAGGAGGTATGTTGGCAATGCTTAAAATTACAAATTTAACTAAAAAATTCGATAAAAAGAGCATTTTTGACAATTTCTCCTATAGCTTTTCGGACAAGGGATGCTATGCGCTTGTTGGTGAAAGCGGAATTGGAAAAACTACGTTGCTCAGAATTATATCAGGGTTAGACAAGGACTACTCTGGCGAAGTTTCGACGAGTTCAAAGGGCTGTTCTTTCGCTTTTCAGGAGTATAGACTTTTTCCTGAATTAACGGCTGTTCAAAATATAGTTTTTGCAATATATGGCACTAATAACGAGGCAGATTGTGAAAAAGCAAAAGCAATGCTTCAAAAATTAGGGTTTGACGGAGAGGAAATCAATCTGTTTCCAAGGGAACTTTCCGGCGGTATGAAGCAGCGAGTTTCACTTGCAAGAGCTTTTCTTTATGATGCCCCGATTTTACTGCTCGACGAGCCGACAAAAGAGCTTGATGAAAGCAATGCAAATATTGTCCGTGAAATAATTACCGAAGAGGCCAAAAAGAGACTTGTTATCATAGTTTCACACAATAAAGAGGATATCTCCTCGCTAGATGCAACAGAAATTCAAATCAAATAAAAATTGCCGTTATGTTTTTCATAACGGCTTTTTTCTAAAAAAGCATTGAAAATATCAAATAATTATGTTATAATTATTTTTGAATTTTTTTGAAAGAGGCTAATATTATGGCAACAGACATTTCCGAAAGAATAAAATCAATATACCATACTCTCTCGAAGGGACAGAAAAAGATTGCTAATGCAATTCTTAACGATTATGATAAAACCGCATATCTCACTGCCGCAAAGCTCGGTCAAATGGTAGGCGTTTCAGAATCTACCGTTGTAAGATTTGCGGACGAGCTTGGATTTGAGGGATATTCTCAGTTCCAGCTTGCAGTCCAGGAGCTTGTCAGAATAAAGCTTACTCCAAACCAAAGAATTGAGGTTACAAAGCAGCGTATCGGCCGCGGTGACGTTTTAAGCAACGTTATGGAGTCTGATATAAATAAAATCAAATACACCCTTGAAAGACTTGATAGAACGGTATTTTCAGAGTCTGTTGATGCTATTTTGGATGCGGAAACAATTTACGTAACAGGTGCAAGAAGCTCCGAGCCCATCGCGAGACTTCTTTCTCACAACCTCTCACTTATATTTGACAACGTAAAATTTGTTGTTCCCACATCCTCTGCGGAGGTATTTGAGCAGATGTATTCTGTAAGCTCAAAGGATACAGTAATTGCTTTCTCCTTCCCCAGATATTCATCAAAAATGGTTAATGCAGTTAAATATGCCCGTCAGAAAGGCGCTAAGGTTGTCGTATTCACCGACTCCAATATTTCGCCCCTTGCAGAGCATGCTAACTTCCTTTTGGCAGCTCAGTCGGATATGGCGTCATATATGGACTCGCTTGTTGCGCCAATGAGCATAATAAATGCTATCATTATTGAAATAACTAACAGACGCGAAAAAGAAATCACAGAGCGCTTTGACGCGCTCGAAAAGCTTTGGGATGAGTACGAGGTTTATGCAAAACGATAATTACGAAGCAACGCATATTGCCGTAATTGGCGGAGGCGCTGCCGGCATGATGGCTGCAGGTACTGCTTCTCTGTACGGCGCAAGCGTTACAATTTTTGAATCAACTGATAGGCTTGGAAAAAAGCTAGCCATAACAGGAAAAGGCCGTTGCAACGTTACCAATAACTGCCAACGGGAAGAATTTCTTGAAAACGTAACAAAAAATCACCGTTTTTTATATGCGGCGCTCTCCGAGTTTTCCACAGAGGATACAATGAATCTCTTTGAATCGCTTGGCGTAAAGCTAAAGACCGAGCGAGGAAGACGTGTTTTTCCCGAAAGCGATAAAGCAAAGGATATTGTAGACGCATTAAGAAAATACGCAGAATGCGCTGATGTTAAGTATCAAAAGGTTTTATCAATAAAAAAAGAAAACGACGAATTTATTGTTAAAACATCTAAAGACCAATACACGTTTGACAAGGTCATTATAGCCACTGGTGGAAAATCATATCCTCTTACAGGCTCTGATGGCTCGGGATACAAGCTTGCAATGAAGCTCGGCCACAGCGTAACCGAGCTGACTCCGTCGCTTATTCCCCTTACAAGCAGCTCATTTTTATGCGAAGAAATGCAAGGCCTTTCGCTAAAAAATGTTAAAGTCAGCATAAAAGGTGAGGCAGACAAAATAATTTACACAGACTTTGGTGAAATGATGTTTGCTCATTTTGGAGTAACTGGCCCTGTAATTTTATCGGCTTCTGCGCATATCAGAGACTACGATATAAGCAATCTACGGCTTTCAATTGATTTAAAGCCCGCGCTTGACGATAAAACTCTTGATGCCAGATTACTTTCCGATTTTGCAAAAAACTCAAACAAGGATCTCGTTAACTCACTTGGCGATTTACTTCCCTCAAAAATGATTTCTCCGTTTATAGAGGTTTCGGGTATCGATCCTCGAAAAAAGGTAAACGCTATCACAAAAGAGGAAAGAAAAGCTCTTTTAAACAACTTTAAGTCATTTGAAATTCCACTTACAGGTTATAGACCGATTGAAGAGGCAATTATAACCTCAGGCGGTATTGAGGTTAAAGAAATTACCCCAAAAACAATGGAATCAAAGTTAGTCTCGGGCTTGTATTTTGCAGGAGAAATAATTGATGTTGATGCTTATACAGGTGGATACAACCTTCAGATCGCCTTTTCAACGGGATATTTGGCAGGAAAATCCGCGGCAGAAATATATTAGGAGTAAATATGATTAGAATTGCTATTGACGGTCCCGGTGGAGCGGGAAAATCGAGCGTTGCAAAGAAAATTTCAAAAAAACTTGGTATCATTTACGTTGATACCGGCGCGTTATATAGGAATATCGGCTTGTTTATGCTTGAATCTGGCATCAATCCCAGTGACAATGATGCTGTTAGTGCAGCTTTATGCAATGTTCATTTGGAAATGAAGTTTGAGGATGGCAAACAGGTAATTTTGCTTAATAATGTAGATCGTGGCGACGATATAAGAACCCCTGAGGTTTCTATGGCTGCATCTGCGGTTAGCGCTATACCTTCTGTGCGTGAATTTTTGCTTGAAATGCAAAGAATTACAGCAAAAAAGAACAGTGTTGTTATGGATGGACGTGACATAGGCACAGTCGTGCTTCCCAACGCCGAAGTGAAAATCTTTTTAACCGCCTCTCCAAAGGCTCGTGCAAAAAGAAGGCATGCGGAGCTTCTCTCAAAAGGAAATAATATTTCCTTTGAGCAGGTATATAACGAAATGGTTGAGCGAGACAGAAATGACTCCAGCAGAGATATTGCTCCATGTGTAAAAGCCGATGATGCCGTTCTTGTTGATAACTCAAAGCTTACCGAGGATGAAACCGTTGAAAAAATATTAAAAATTGCAGCGAAGAAAACAAAAGATACAACAAAGCTTTACACGGTATTAAAGGCTATTGTTTCACCTATTTACCGCATTTTGTTTAACGTACGGGTAAAGGGCAAGGAAAATATCCCAAGTTCAGGCGGTGTTCTTCTCTGCGCAAATCATATCGCGGCAGTTGACGTTATATCAATAGGTGTTGTATGCCCGAGACAGATTACCTGTATTGCTAAAAAAGAGTTGTTCTCTATTCCTTTACTTAGCGGTTTAATTAAGGCTCTTGGCGCTGTAAAAATTGACCGTGGCGGCGCTGACGTCGGAGCAATTAAGGCATCAGTGTCGGCAATTGAAAGCGGAAAAACGGTTACTATCTTCCCACAAGGTCACCGTTGCCCATCTGTTAATCCTGCAACAACCCCTATAAGACATGGCGCAGGACTTATTGCATATCACGCAAAATGCGACGTTATCCCCGTATGCATTAACGTTAAAAACGCAAAATACAGTCTGTTCAGAAAAACGGAAATTGTTTTTGGCGCTCCCATAAAATACGACAGCCTCGGATTTGAAAATGGCGGAAGAGATGAATACGAGCGCGCGACAAATTTGATTTTCGGACAGATTGTTTCGCTTGGTAATTACTCTTCTCTTCCTGACTACGATCCCTCAAAGGATAAAAAGAAGTCAAAGTCGAGGAAAAGATAATTGGAAATCATTTTATCAAAAAATGCTGGATTCTGCCCTGGTGTCAGACGAGCAGACGATGCCGTTAGAGCGCTGATATCAAAAAGAAACAACGGCGACAAAATTTGCACCCTCGGTTCTCTTATTCATAACAGGCTATACGTTGATGAACTGAAAAAACAAGGCGTTGACGTTATTTCCATATCCGATGCTGAGGATGTTGCGATAAAAAACAAGGATGTCAAAGTAAACCTTGTAATAAGAACTCACGGTATAACGAAGGATGATTATGCTCTTCTTCAGGCAATTTCAGAAAAGCATTCTAACGTTGAGCTTGTTGATATGACTTGTCCATACGTTAAGAAAATTCATAAAATAGCTGAAGAAGAAACTAACGAAAACACATATTTTTTACTGTTCGGTTCCCCATTGCATCCCGAGTCAATCGGTACAATAAGCTATGCAAAAGGAAAAAAGGTAATATTTTCCTCACTTGAAGAGATTAAAACCATTGATTTGCAAGGCAAATTGCCTATTTTATGCGCCCAAACGACACACAATTTATTGCAATTCATACAAATAAAAAATTTTTTTAAAAAACTATATACAAACGCGAAAATTTTTGATACAATATGTAGTGTGACTGAAAATCGGCAGAACGAGGCAATTGACATTGCAAAGTACTCCGACGCTATGATTGTAATAGGTGGAAAGGACTCATCCAACACGGGCAAGCTCTATGAGCTTTGCAAAAAGGAGTGTCCGAATACACACTGGATTGAATCGGCTGAGGAAATGGCAACCGTTTTTCCTGTCGACGCAAAAAAAGTTGGAATAACCGCAGGTGCATCCACACCTGACGGTATAATATTGGAGGTTTTTAAAACAATGGAAAACTTTAGCGAATTGCTTGAGGGCTCACTCAAAACTTTACATACAGGAGAAACAGTAACCGGTACCGTATTTACAATCGGTCCTAACGAGATTAAGCTCGATCTCGGCGCAAAGTTCACCGGCGTGCTCACCAAAGAGCAGATCACCGATGATGCTGATGCAAAGCTTGCTGATATGTTCAAAATCGGCGACCAGGTTGAAGTATTTGTTATCAGAGTTGAAGATGGTAAGGGTATTGCAACCGTTTCCAAGAAGAGAGTTGACGCTGACAACAGCTGGGTAGTTCTCAAGGAAGCATTCGACAACAAGACTGACATCGAAGGCAAGGTTGTATCTGCTGTTAAGGGCGGTGTGCTTGTATCTTATGCATCTAATACCGTATTTGTTCCCGCATCTCAGACTGGCGTTGCAAAGGGCGGAGATCTATCCGTTCTCGTTGGTACTATGCAGAAAGTTCGTCTTCTTGAGTTCGACGTAGCAAAGAAGAGAGCGCTTGGTTCTATCAAGGCTATTCTCAATGAGGAGAAGAAGGCAGCTGAGGAAGCAATCTGGGCAACCCTTGAGGTTGGTCAGGAATTCGTTGGTGTTGTTAAGAACCTTAGCAACTACGGCGCATTTGTTGATATCGGTGGTGTTGACGGTATGGTTCACAACTCCGAGCTTTCCTGGAAGAGAATTAAGCATCCTTCTCAGGTAGTTTCTGTTGGTCAGGAGATCAAGGTTTACATCAAGGAGCTTGACGCTGAGAAGAAGAGAATTTCTCTTGGCTACAAGACTCAGGATATGGACTCCTGGTATAAGTTCACCCAGCAGTACAACGTTGGTGATATCGTATCTGCAAAGATCGTTTCCATTATGCCCTTCGGCGCATTTGCTGAGGTATTTGAGGACGTTGACGGTCTTATCCACATCTCCAGAATCTCTACCGAGAGAATCAACTCTCCTGCTGACGTACTTAAGGTTGGCGACGTAGTTGACGTTAAGATCGTTGAGATTGATAACGAGAACAGAAAGCTCGCACTTTCTATCCGCGCAATTCTTGAGGCTGCCAAGAGAGCTGAAGAGGCTGAAGCTCGCGCTGCTGAGAAGGCACAGAGAGAGGCTGAAAGAGCTGAGAGAGAGGCAGAGAGAGCTGCTGAGGAAGAAAGACTTGCTCAGGAAAGAGCTGACATGGCTCCCTATATTGTAGGTTCTATCTAATAAGTAAAACACAAAGCGTGCGTTAATTCAACGCACGCTTTTTATTTTAAAAAAAGCCACCGATTCTGCGTCATAACAAAATCGGTGGCATAAAATTAAAGAGTTTTCTTGTACTCCAAGTATTCCTCATAGGTTCCACGTCTGTCAATAAAGCTACCATCAGGAAGAATCTCAATAATTCTGTTAGCAA
>JAZQWA010000030.1:0-6096 GCA_045632065.1 Eubacteriales bacterium
TGGTGGGCAGGTGAGCTGCGGCAAAGAGCATGGCTGATACGACGTTTGATACGACAAGTATGATTTCCCTGCCCCTCTCATCACAGTTTTTGAAAATTTTGAGAAGAAGGAAGGCAAGAAGCGACATCATAAAGAGTCTTAGTATTACCTCTTCAACCACACCACCGAGAATAATGGCGCCCAAAATGGTAGCCGCGGTAGGCTTTACGAGATAGGAGTCAGCAACGGGCGGTATAAGCCTGCCGAAAACATAATAGTCAATGCCAATAAACAAAATTCCGCATATTACAAACAAAACCACCGTAATTGCGAGAGACTTCGGCTTCAGCGCAAGGCTGTCATTCCAAAGTCCGATTTTCTTTGCAAGAAGGATGCCTAATATACCAAGCACAAGGCCGTATCCTGCATACTGAACGCCTGTTACAATCGCAAGTATGGTTTCGTTCATGCCCTGGGAGAGAATTTCATCCTGAATGTTCGCAGGATAGCTTGCAAGCAGGTCAAGTCCTGCTAAAAATCCGCCAACAAGTCCTGCCAGAGCGAAAAGAAGCAGGTGTTTCCAATAATTTTTAATAAAGTTCTTCATTTTTATTTTCCACATTCAAACATCAGTCTATCGTATATGGCGCGAGTTGCCTCTGTTGTAGCGTCTGCAATCACAATCTCCTCACCGTCAACGATAAGGATTACCGCAGAGTCGCTTGCGGTGTAGGTGTAGCGGGTGTAGGTGCCGAACTCGTCGTTTCTGAAAACGCCGTAAAGGAGCTTTGCCGAGCCGAAGCCGCCAACACGTGTTCCCTCGACCTTACCCTCGCGGTATTCTATGGACTCAATCTCTGAATATGCGATATCCATTTTCCCGCCAAAAGTCGCCTTAATATTCAGGCTATCCTCGTCAAATGCAAAGTTAACTTTACCAGATACCATAAGAATCACCGCAAAAGCGATTACGAGTGAAACAGATACGATGCTAATCCACATAGCCTTTTTATCGGTTTCGGTAGAGACCGAGGCAATGGTTGCCTTCTCACATCTGCCCTCGCGGAGCATCTTTTTATAGTAGACGTAGGAGTACACCGTACAAGAAACTACTGCCACGGTAAGAATCACAATGAAAGCAATAATAAACGCTATCTCAGGCAAAAATGCCGAAAGAAGCATAAGCGCGCCCATGCCTACCCATAGCTTACCTGCGAAGCGGTGAGTTGCATTCCAGTTTTCCTCGTTTGCGAGAGTCCAGATGATTTTGATGCCGAAGGTGCGATTCTGTACCGCCTTTGGCATATAGTTGCCTATAACAATGAACATTACGCCGAGTAGAGGAGCAACCAGCATAGGAATCTTGAAATCAACCCCAAGCGCAAGGCAAAGCATTACTGCCGTAACGTACAGATTTATAATGGGTACAATCCAGAAGGTCATATTGATTATCTTTTTATTCTGATTTTCGATATTCCCGATTCGTTCACTGAGCCAGAGGCAGAAAACGTGCAAAGCAAGGGTTACCAATGGGAACACCATAAACACGCCAAAAAGTCCATACATAAGCGGCTTTACAAAATTATGAACGATAAGCGCCACAAGCATAGGAATTAATAATATTATGGAAGAAATTATAAACTTTCCCTTGTTGTTTTTAATCATTTTTTTCTCCTTTCAGACCGGTAACGAAGAGCATTATGTCTTCAAGCACCGAGGTGTTGATTTCGTAATAGATGAATTTCCCCTCTCGTTTGTCACGAATAAGATCGGCTTCCTTAAGTACCGAGAGGTGTCGGGAAATTGATGCGCCCGTTACCTCGAATTTCGCAACTATGTCCCCTGCTGACATTCTTCCCTCTTTCAGCATTTCGAGTATTTCGCGTCTTATGGGGTCAGACAGGGCTTTAAGTGTCTTTTGTAAGCTCATTTATTGCTCCTTTCATTTAACATTTAACCTAATTGTTAAATGTATTATAGCATATGCAGTTTTGTTTGTCAAGGTGTTTTTATAATTTTTTGAAAATCCTTTGTTCATAATTAAAAAATCCTTCCCTAATGTAAATAAGGAAGGCTTTTGTTTTATTGATTGCAAATTTCGAATTTAAACGTTCATCGAACGGCGAGATTGCTAAATGAGGTAGGCAGATTTGAGCAAGAATCGTTGTTCGTGACCGAAGGCGTAGATTCTCACTGTTGTTCGGTCACACTCGCGGGAAAACGATACTTAATCGTTTTCTAACACGCTCGTGCCGCTACGCTACTACGTCGAGAGCCCAGCGAATGGCGATTGTTGCCAAATCTGCCATCTCATTTTATTTGCCGGCTACGCTCATCTCTTTTATCAATACTGCAGGCGCGCCGAAGGTGGTAAATCCACCTGTAACACCTACCTCAACCTCGTTTGAAAGAGCCGAAATAGACTTAAGAAGCTCGAAGAAGTTGCCTGCAATGGTGAAGGTCTTTACTGCCCCGCCAAGCTTGCCGTCTACAATCTTGAAGCCTGCTGATTCAATGGAGAAATCACCTGTTACGGCATTTGCACCTGCGTGAAGTCCCTTAAGCTCTGTAATGTAAATGCCGTTTTCAGCCATCATGAAGAGCTCATCGAGAGTCTTGTCACCTGCTTCAAGGCAGAATGCATAGGGGCTTATGCCAACAGGAGATGCATAGCTACCCTTGCTTGCGTTACCTGTGCTTTCAACACCTGCATTTGCGGCGGTCTCACGGTTGTAAAGCAGAGTTTTGAGAACGCCCTTTTCAACAACTGACTTACGGAATGCCGCAACTCCCTCTGCATCGAAGTTGGTCTGTATGGAAACGCCCTCTCTCATGGGGTCGTCGGTGATTGTTACGATTTCGGAGGCGATTACCTCGCCCTCCTTGCCTTTAAGGAGTGACATACCCATTTGCGCCATTTTCGCAGAGAAATTGGATGCGAAGGCGGATAAAATAGTTCTCATCTGCTTTGCGGAAAGAACTACGTTGTACTTGCCCGAGGTAATATTGCCTGCATTTGCCTTGATAATCGCCTTATCAACGGTTTCTGCCGCAAGAGTTTTAAGGTCAACCTCACCCTTGAGCTCCTTTAAGTCGTATGCGCTCTCGTACTTGCCATCGTCGCATATTACTGCGCCGAGCTGAACTGCGTTAATACCGCATTTGGTGCTTAAATCAAGTCCGTGGGAGTTGGAAAGACGCACCTCGAAGCCTGCGGTCATGCCGTAGGTGGCTGTACCCGGGGCAACCTTGTCGGAATAAGCGTAAATCTCGTCTGCAAGAGAGGCGGTAAGCTTTTTCAGCTCTGCGGCACTCTTGGGAGCAAAATCGGAGTTTTCAAGCTTTGCATAGGACTCCGAGCCCTTGTAAATACCAACTGTATCGGACTTTTCTGTTGCAACGGCATTTGCCTTTGCTCTTGAAACGAGGGCGCGCATCTCACTCTCCTCCATACGCTCGCTTGAGGCATAGCCAATCTTGCCGTCGTAAAGGACTCTGAAGCAGATGCCACCGCTTGTTCCGCTGGAAAATGAGTTAGGCTCTTTATTGAGGGTGTCAACGGAGAGCTCCTCGTTTGCCATATAATAAATTTCGTACTCGGTAAGGCCCTGCGCCTTTGCCTCGTTTTCTATTGCCTCTTTAAGTAATTCGTAATTCATCTTATCTACCTCCTACGGTAATCTTGGACACTCTGATGAGGGGCTGTCCAACATCGGTAGGCACGCTACCCGAGGAGCTGCCGCACATACCCTGACCTGTTGCAAGATTCTGGCCTACCATGTCAATGTCCTGCAAAATCTGTGAGCCGTTGCCGATAAGAGATGCTCCTCTTACCGCCTCGCAGATTTTACCGTTACGAACGATATAACCCTCGGTTACGGCAAAGTTGAAATCGCCTGTAAGGGGGTTAACCGAGCCGCCGCCCATGCTTTTTGCATAAAGGCCGTACTCGATAGATGAGATAATATCCTCGTTCTTGTCGGGGCCGTTGTCGATAAAGGTGTTTGTCATTCTTGAGGTAGGCTCGTAGGTGTAGCTCTCACGTCTGGAGTTACCAGTCATAGGAAGTCCCATACGGCGCGAGCCAAGACGGTCAACCATATAGCTCTTTAAAACACCGTTTTCTATAAGCACGTTACGCTGGGTAGGGTTACCCTCGTCGTCAATATTAACAGAGCCCCACGCGTTTGCAATAGTGCCGTCGTCGATGGCGGTAACCTTCTCGTTTGCAATTTTCTGACCAAGCTTGCCGCACATCTGCGAGCGACCTGTTGCAACAGAGGTTGCCTCAAGAGAGTGACCGCACGCCTCGTGGAAGATAACACCGCCGAAACCGTTTTCAATAGCGACGGTCATCTGTCCTGCGGGGCAATAGTCTGCGGTAAGGTTGGTAATTGCCTGCTTTGCGGCAGTAAGGCCGATTTCCTGGGGAGTGAAGATGTCAAACACCTCAAGTCCCATACTGCGTCCGGGACTACAGCTGCCCGACTGGTTTTCACCGCCTGCGCTTGCAATTGCAGAAACCGCCATACGTGTGCGCACGTGGCTGTCCTCCTTATAAAGCCCCTCGGTGTTTGCAATACCGATTGTACGCTCTACTGCAAGAAGATTTCCGCTCGCCTGGGCGATTCTCTCGTCGTAATTCTTTGCCGCAGCGCACGCCTCGCGAAGCAGGTCGCAGCGGAGCTTTACGTCAGAGGAAAGAGGATAAGTCGCAATTTTATGAATATCAGGCACACGTCCACCGTCGGAAAGTCTGACGGTCAGCTGATTGCTTCCCTCTCCCACTGCCTCTGCTACCGAGCGCGCGCAAGCGATAAGTCCCTTGTAGGACATATCAGAGGTGGATGCATATACAGTTTTCGTACCAACGAAGGCGCGGATGCCTGCGCCTGTTACGGTATTATCAACTATGGCGTCAATTCTGCCGCCAAGAAGCACTACGTTGCCGTTTCTGGTGGTCTCCCAGAAAATCTCGGCAAAATCAGCTCCCGTAGATACGGCAATGCCAAGTATCTCTTCAATGTTTTTCTTATTGTTAATTGCCATTGTTTTCTCCTTCGAGATTTTTATATGAACGAATTTATCATACCATATTGTGAAAAATTATGCAAGTTTTTTTCATAAATATTTGTGGTTTTAGAAATTTTATTAAACAAGGCTTGACAAATGTCAAAAAAAGTTGTATACTTTTGTTAATTAAGATACAAAGGGGTAGTAATATGTCAATTAAAGAGGACCTTAGAGTAACCAGAACAAAAAAAGCGCTTGAAGAAGCATTCATAGATTTGCTCTCACGCAAGACCTTTGAGGAAATTACCGTAAACGAGCTTTGCGATACCGCCGGTATCAGACGCGCTACGTTCTACAAGCATTATTCGGACAAACTTGACTTCCTCACGGCATACACCTACGGGCTCAGAGACAAGTTTGACAGATTTATCTGGAAGTCGGAGATGCCCACGCTCCCCAAGGAATACTATATTGCATATGCTCGCCATCTCATTGAGTTTATCAGCGAGAACTGCAACGCTATTGAGAATATCTACAAGAGCAATCTCTTCCCCTCTGTAATTTCCATTATCATTGACCAGAATTATAAGGACACCTGCAAAAGACTCAAGAAGAGCGAGGAGGGCGGCTTGAAGCTTAACGCCTCTGCCGAGGTTATTTCATCTATCTGCATAGGCGGCGTTGCTACCGCGATCATCAACTGGCAGAAGGATGGTAGAAAAATCTCCACTCAGGAGCTGGCAGACCAGATTGGCGCTGTTATTTCCTCGCTTATTGAGTATAAGGAATAATTTTTTAAAAAAGAGCTGACTCAAATGCGAAATTCGAGTCAGCTCTTTTTTAAATTAAAGTGGATAGGCAGATTTAGGCGAGAAGCGACGTTCTTCGACGCGTTAAGCCGTACAAGAGTACGGTGAGTGGCGAAAACGGCGTAGCGAAGCGGCATTTCGGTAGTGAATAACAGTCCGGTGGACTGTTAGAGCTGAAATGTGCCCGAGCCTCAGCGAGAAGAAAAAGTCCATAAATGAAATCCGTAGGATTTCGACATTACCTTATTGCGTTTACATTTGTGGAACATAGCCTGGGCGTTTTTTGAGGTTACCC
>JAZQWA010000031.1:0-14246 GCA_045632065.1 Eubacteriales bacterium
ATAGTGGTGCATATATCTCTTCTCGGTCTGCTCATCAAGGCCCTCAAGCTTCTGAGCCTCGGAGAGTGTGCCGAGAGTAGCAATTGTAAGTACCTGTGTCTGTCCTCTGGTGAAGAGACCTGAGCCGTGAACTCTGGGAATAACACCAACCTCGGATGCGAGAGGACGAATCTCGTCCATACGTCTGCCGTCAACTCTCTTCTTGTCAACAAGAAGCCAACGACGAACGATCTTTTTCTGTATTTTGTAGATAAGCTCGGGAAGAACTACCTTGATATCCTCGTACTTCTCCTCAAAGGTAGCAACGATATCATCCATAATGGGCTGCATCTTAGCGTCACGAACGTTCTTATCGTCGGTGTCAAGAGCCTCCATTACGCGCTCCTCGCAGTATGCGAAGATCTCGTCGAACATATCGTGATCAAGGTCACCTGATGTATAGGTGAACTTGGGCTTACCAATCTCTGCAACAATAGAGTTAATGAATGCTACTACGCCGCGGCACTCCTCGTGCGCCTGCATGATAGCATTATACATAACCTCGTCGGAAACCTCGTTTGCGCCTGCCTCAATCATAACTACCTTGCCCTCAGATGCGGCAACGGTAAGCTCGAGGTCGCTCTTTGCTCTCTGCTCTGCGGTGGGGTTAACAACAATCTCACCGTCAACAAGTCCCATAAATACGCCTGCGATAGGGCCATTCCAGGGAATGTCGGAGATGGAAAGGGCGATAGATGCGCCAATCATAGCGGTAATCTCGGGAGAGCAATCGGGGTCAACGGACATAATAGTAAGAAGAAGAGAAATATCGTTACGAAGATCCTTGGGGAAAAGGGGACGTACGGGACGGTCAATAACACGTCCTGCAAGAACAGCCTTCTCGGAGGGCTTACCCTCACGCTTAAGGAATCCGCCGGGGATCTTACCTACTGCATACATCTTTTCATCATAATCAACCGAAAGAGGAAGGAAATCAATTCCGTCTCTGGGCGCTGCGGATGCGGTTGCGGTTGCAAGAACGGTGGTCTCACCGTACTGAACAAGCGCTGCGCCGTTTGCGAGGCCTGCAATCTTACCTGTCTTTACAACAAGGGGTCTGCCTGCAAGCTCGTACTTAAATTCTTTGTAGTCGTCGAATGTTTTAATTCTTTCTACCATTTTAAAACTCCTTTTCAATTTTCACGGGAGCGAACATAGCACTTAAATATCCGCTAAAAATTCATTTTAACACATATTTAACTGCTACTTTCGCCACCTTTTGTTTGTTTTGTTACATTTTTTTGCTACATTCGTAACAAACGGGAACGAATAAATCCGTTCCCGCTTATTATAAATGCTATCCCGGGAAGTAAAATATTACTTTCTGAGACCGAGTCTCTTGATAAGAGCTCTGTATCTTTCGATGTCCTTCTTTGCAAGATATGCAAGAAGCTGCTTTCTGTGACCAACCATCTTAGAGAGACCTCTCTGAGAGTGGAAGTCCTTGGGGTTCTTCTTCATGTGCTCGGTGAGCTCATTGATTCTGGTTGTAAGAATAGCAACCTGAACCTCGGGCGAACCTGTGTCCTGCTCATTGATTTTGTACTCTGCAATGAGGGCAGTCTTTGTTTCCTTCGAAATCATTTTTCTTCACCTTTCTTAAAATTTTATTTCCAAAAACCGAGTGGGAGTGTGGGTGAAAAGCGCGAGCCACGCAAGGATTTGCTTCCAAACGGAGCGGGGCCATACACAGCACTCAGTTAAAGGCCATTCGATATTATATCACAAACTTTTTGATTTGTAAATACCTTTTTAAAAAATATTTGACTTATTTTACTCTTCCCACAAAGAACACTCTCATAAAGGTTTCCTTGAGCGGCTTGATAATAGCTATCATAATCAAGAGAATTCCAAACACGGAAAAAACCGTAAGCGTCGCAGACGACCACATGAAGAGATAATTCGCATCAAAAACTCGTCTTATGAGCAATTCAAGAAGAACCGTCCACAAGCCAAGGGCGATAAGCGCTCCGCCTGTGGCATAAAGGGCGCTTCCCTTCACGTATTTCAGCACTGCCGTAAGCGCTGATGCAATAATAGCAAACGAGCCGACGACGGGGAAAGCAAAGGGCATAAACCAGCTACCACCTGTTGCAAGACAGATATAAAGAAGCAGGAGTATAACCGAGGCAAGCGAACAAGGCACGAAAATCACGTAATTCGGCTTTTTAAACCAGCAAGGTAAAATAAAGGTTACATAAAACACTACTGTTCCGCCAAAAACATATCCCGACCAATCAATTCTGTCATGCCAGCTAAGCTCAAGAAAAACAGGAAGAAGCAAAGGAATCAGGAACAGGAAGGTGACGATAAACATAAGTCCTGTTCGATTTATTTCCTCAGATTTGAAAGGAATTTTCGGATAGGTGCTTTCCTCGTTAATCTGCATATCGGGATGATACACCCTTGTGTCGCATATAGGGCAAACAGTCTGTCCGTCAGATAGCTTTGCTCCGCATTTTATACAATACATATCATTCCCTCCCTCTCGAATTACTTTCAACCGTATGAGGTATTCCCTGCTCTTTAAGAACCATATAAATTTCTCGTTCAAGCTCGGGATTTCTCATATTTCGGATTACGTTCAGGTACATTTTGCCCTTATAAGTAAGCGATGAAACGTTATAAGGCGCGGCTGCCTGACAGCCGATTACAAAATCCATTCTATCAACGTAGGCTGAAAACTCCTCGGGGGCGTTCACAACACCGAGATTGGAAAAGCTAAAGCAGGTTTTCTTCTCTCCGACTGCGTTGAATATCTGTTTCATTACAAAGTTTTTGATAAACAGCGGTACTATGCGAAGCATTTGGCTTTTTTCACTGTCCACGTTGGTTTTTATCATAGCCGCCATGTTTTTCTCGGTAATCTGAAGCTTCATCTGCGCGGATACTATCGAGCAGATTTCATCAAAGGTGTAATTACCAAGCCTTGGGTCAATGCCCGGTGTTGCGTAAAGAATAAAGTTACGCATGGTTTTTGATGGGAATATTTTACGCAGATTTACAGGCAAGCAAAGCTTTATCGGTTTGTATTTTTTTGGATTTTTCACTCTGTTGGCCTGAACTCGCCTTGCCGCCTCAATTAGAACGGCAGACATATAGGCGCTGACGGTTATTCCCCTGGACTTCGCCTCAGATACAACCTTTGCAGAGTCAATGACAAATGTAGTGTTGGTGCGGTAGCCGTCCTCATCCCTTTTTCCGCTGATTATATAGGCATCGGTATCCTTACGTGATGCCGCATGCTCGCCTGCGTATTTAAGGAAACTGTCCTCTGTTTCCTCGGGACTCGGCTCTTCAAGTCGGTCGAATATTCCGTCGCCAACAGGCACCTTTACACAGTATTTCTGATAAAGATACTCGCTGACGAGAGTTTTTACAAAAATCAAACCGCCGTTGCCATCGGTCAACGAATGGAAGAATTCAACCGCAAGCCGTTTTTTATAAACCAGCACTCTGAATGCGCATTTTCGAAGGTCGCGCATGGTCATTCTGGCAAGCGGATACGGCTTTTCGTCAAGAATCTCAGGTACATAGGAAATTTCCTCAAGATAATACCAAAAGAAGCCCTCTTTTATGCAAACCGCAATAGACGGAAATCTCCTGACAACCACGTCAAGAGCGCTTTTCAAGACGTTTCTGTCAATTTCCTCTTCGAGAGTGGCAGAAACTCTGAAAATATTTACCCAGGTACGACTTCTTGCCGCAGGGAAAATCTTCGCCGCATTATCAAGCGTCATCCAGGCAAGCTTTTTGTGCGCAGGAATGATACGCTTTATAAATTTCGAAATTTTGACAAAATCCGAGCTTCGCTCGGGCAAATCATAGAGAACGTAGCCGTGCCAAAGGTCAGGAGCGACTATAAGCTCGCTTTTAACCCCAGCCGAGAGCAGCTTTTCATGCAGAAGAGCCGCGTCGTCGTGCATAATCTCGTCTCCGCCCACAAATATAAGTGATTCGGGCATCTTCTCCTGCGAGTCGAAGAGCGGAGAGATTCTGGGCTCACTTTTTATGCGGTAATCAGACTCCTCATCGGGATTTGTACGAGGAATCATCTTGCTCTTTTCACCCGTTGCGCCATAAACGTAGCAATCGGCAAAATATTTGAGTATATCCACCGTCATGGACGGGTCTTTTTTCTTGTTTATCGTGTAGGACTCGCTGCTGTGAGTAAGGTCTGTCCATGGAGAAATGGCAATTATGCCCGCGGGAAGCGTTCTTCCCTTATCTCTGAGCTTTTGACAAAGCGAGTAGCACATTCCGCCGCCTGCGCTATCACCGCAAAGCATAATTTTACCCGGCTCGTAGCCGTTGGAAAGCAGATATCCGTATGCATCCATAGCATCGTCAAGAGCTGCGGGGAAAACGTGTTCAGGGGCTAATCTGTACTCAATAGCAAGCACCTTTACACCGCATTTTGCCGCAAGCATGCTTCCAAATCCACATGCATATCCAAGGTTGCCTGCTACGTATCCGCCGCCGTGCAGATAAAGCACTATTCCCGAGCAAAGCTCTTCCTTGGGCTCGATAAGCGAACAATTCATGCTGCCTATCTTCACTCGTTCAATCTTTACCGCATCCTTATACGGACTCGACATAAGGCCGCCTATCTTATCCTGCCAACGACGGACAACGCCAAGCGAGCATCTCTGCGCTATAGGTCTGATTAAATTCAGCTGTGAGCGCATAAAGGCGGTTTTACCTGACATACGACATCTCCTTTCTTCGTTTTTCAGCTATATTATATATTATTTTACTCAAATTGTCAATAATTAAAATGAAAACCGCCCCTGCTTAGCAAGGGCGGTATGTATTTACACATTTGTAGTTTCTTTTTCTTCTTTTTCAATATCCTGCTTGATTTTAGCAAAATCGATTGCCTTAGGCATATTCCAACGGAATGCGGTAGCGCACATTCTTATAGTGAACGTTACCACTATGCAACAAAGAGTTGCAACAACGTTGGCAGATGCAAGCCCTGTCATAGCAATTGCAACAACGTAATAAACCGCTGAGCCTGCAAGGCAAGCAAGCGCATAAATTCTCTTACGCAAAATCGTAGGTATAACACCGAGAATAACGTCACGGGTTATACTGCCTCCGATAGAAGAAATCATACCGAGCACAATTGCAACACCGGGACCAACGGACATATATGCGGCGGTACCTGTCGCGCAAAAAACGCCTATACCGAGAGCATCGAGAACGTTGTTGATTTTATCTACCGTTGCTTCCTCTTTTACGTACTTCTGCTTGAAGATCATAGCGAGGAAAAATACCAGCAAAGATGTCAAAATGCTAACTATAACTGACATTTTAAGCTCTTCGGTAAACACCACGGGCAATTCTCTGCCAATCGCCTGGCCTGCTATAATATCACGAATCATACCGCCGCCAAAGCAGGTAATAAACCCGAGAAATACCACTCCGAACCAGTCGGTTTCCTTATCAATGGCAACCATTGCGCCTGCCGCAGAGAAGGATATTATTCCTATATAATGAATTATTTCAAGTACGACATCCATAATTGCCTCTGTCATTAAAGTTTTTCAAGGAGTAATTTAAGAGCGTTTGCTCTGTGGCTGATTGCGTTCTTCTCCTCATCAGTCATTTCTGCTACGGTGCGACTTTCACCATCGGGGACAAAAAGCGGATCGTAACCAAAGCCTCGCTCGCCTCTTGGAGTATCAATAATACTTCCGTACATATATCCCTCGGCTAAAACCTCTCTGCCGTCGGGATAAGCGAGCGCCATAGCGCAGGTATAATGGGCTGCGCGGTCGTCCTTGTCGGCAAGCATTTGAAGAAGCTTTTGGTTATTGGCCTCATCAGCAGAATTTGCGGTATGATCGCCTGCAAATCTTGCGCTGTAAATGCCCGGAGCTCCTCCGAGGGCGTGAGCGCAGATGCCGCTATCGTCTGCAAGGGCTGCGCAGGATGTAATTTCGGCAATTTCACGAGCCTTTTTCAAGGAATTCTCCATAAAAGTTGCGCCGTCCTCAACCGTTTCGTGAGTAACGCCTGCTTCCTTTAAGGATAAAATCTCATCAAACTTTCCTGCTAAAATTTTCTTTATCTCATATATCTTATGAGCGTTGTTAGATGCAATAATAAGCTTCATAGTTATCAGAACAGGCCTGTAATACGGCCGTTTTCATCCACGTCAATTTTTTCTGCCGCGGGAACCTTTGGAAGTCCGGGCATTGTCATAATATCGCCTGTAAGCACAACTATAAAGCCTGCTCCTGCGGATATTTTTACATTTTTAACGGTTATTGTAAAGTTTTCGGGCGCGCCAAGCTTGGTGGGATCATCCGAGAATGAGTACTGTGTCTTAGCTACGCAGATAGGAAGATTGCCAAAGCCAAGCTCGCTAAGCGTATTTATCTGCTTTCTCGCCGCAGGAAGAATAGTTACGCCGTTACCACCGTAAATTTTCTTGGTAACAGCCTCAATTTTTGCTTCAATGCTGTCGTTTGTATCGTAGGAATAGGTGAAATCACCCTTTTCCTCCTCACAGAGTCTGACAACCTCTCTTGCAAGGGCTTCGCCGCCACGTCCGCCCTCTGCCCAAACGGTAGAAAGGACTACGTTAACGCCAAGTTCCTTACATTTATTTATAATAGAGTTAATTTCTGCGTCGGTGTCTGTGGGGAATCTGTTTATTGCCACCACGGAGGGAAGCTTATAAACGTTCTTGATGTTGGAAACGTGACGAAGAAGGTTGGGAATACCACGCTCCAGCGCATCAAGATTTTCACCGCCGAGCTCGGTCTTGGGAAGTCCACCGTGCATTTTAAGAGCGCGAACGGTCGCTACAACAACGACTGCGGAAGGAGTAAGTCCTGCCATACGGCATTTTATATCAAGGAACTTCTCTGCTCCGAGGTCTGCGCCAAAGCCTGCCTCGGTAATTGCATAATCAGCCATTTTCATGGCGGTTCTTGTGGCGATAACAGAGTTACAGCCGTGGGCAATATTGGCGAAGGGTCCACCGTGCACGAATGCAGGAGTGCCCTCAAGAGTCTGGACGAGGTTAGGCTTTAAGGCATCCTTAAGAAGGGCGGTCATCGCTCCCTCTGCCTTCAAGTCGCCTGCGGTAACAGGCTTCTCGTCATAGGTATAGCCTACGATTATGCGAGAAAGTCTCGCTTTAAGGTCGGAAATAGAGCTTGCAAGGCAAAGCACTGCCATAATCTCGGATGCAACGGTAATATCGTAGCCGTCCTCGCGAGGCACGCCGTTAACTCTGCCGCCAAGTCCGTCGGTTACAAAGCGAAGCTGACGGTCGTTCATATCCACACATCTCTTCCAAGTAATGCGACGAGGGTCGATGTTCAGGGAATTGCCCTGATAAATATGGTTATCAAGCATAGCTGCAAGAAGATTATTCGCCGCGCCTATTGCATGGAAGTCTCCTGTAAAATGAAGGTTGATGTCCTCCATGGGAATTACCTGGGCATATCCGCCGCCTGCTGCTCCGCCCTTGATGCCAAACACAGGGCCAAGCGAGGGCTCACGAAGAGCCACGGCAACAGATTTACCAATACGCTTCATTCCGTCGGCAAGTCCTATAGTTGTGGTGGTTTTGCCCTCACCTGCAGGAGTGGGGGTTATCGCAGTAACGAGTATAAGCTTACCATCGGGCTTATCCTGGTTATCGGTAAGAAGCGAAAGCTCAAGCTTTGCCTTATCTTTTCCATGAAGCTCGATATATTTTTCGTCAACGCCTGCTTCCCTTGCAATTTCAAGAATATGTCTGGGTGTAACAGACTGAGCTATTTCGATATCCGTCATCATAGTTACGCGTGTCCCCTTTTATAAAATATTTTAACAAGTAGATTATACACCAAGTTTTTTTGCTTGTCAACAAATAAGCATTAAATAAATGGCGGTTTCCGTCTTTTTTTATTTGTCGGTTGACAAATTTTGACATTAGGTGTATAATATTAGTTGTTATTTATATATTTTGCGGAGGCAACCATGAAAATCACTAAAATAGTTGCGTTAATTACATCAATAATGATGTGTATTTCCTTTGTTGGATGCAAAAAGCAGGACGAGGAGCCAAAACCAAGGGTTATCAACTCGCCATATGCATACAGCTCCAATTCAAAGACCTTGCATCATAGCGGTTGCTACCACGTAAAGCGTATAAGCGATAAAAATCTCGTTGAATATTATGGTGATCCTATGGATATGGTTGCAAACGGTTATAAGCTTTGCGGCGTATGCTTCCCTAATTCTAACGTAGATAACAATACAAACGATAATGACGACGACAACGGAATTCCCGAAGAGGATGCTACCTACGTAATCAACATCGGAACTAAAAAATTCCATGAAAAAGATTGCGACTATGCTATAAAATCCTCAAATACCGAATACACCGATTTGAGTTACGAGGAGCTTGTTGACGAGAATTATGAGCCCTGTCAGGTTTGCCTTAAAAATTACAAGGGCGATAATGCCGAATAATAAAAAAGGATAAGCGATTTTGTTCGCTTATCCTTTTTTATTACTTATTAGCTACGGAATTTGCAAGAGATGCTGCGGTGCTGGCAATTTTTTCATCGCCACGAGCAACGTCTGAGCAAAACTCCTCGAAAATTGCGCAAATATTCTTTGCGCAATCGTCAACCGACGAGCAATTTCTGATAAATGAATAGAATACCGATGAGCTATCCTGTATGCCCCTGTAATCTGCTATATTCTGCTCTCTTCTGGAGTTGAATTTACGACGGGCGTCCTCCGACTCCCAATCGTCAGCGTAACGAAGGCGAAGTCGCTCTTCCATTACGTCTATATCGTCGTAAACGTATACTCCACAGGGATATATATCACCCTTATTGCGATAGAGCGAGCCTACTCCGTTGATATCGAGAATAAGAAGAGGAATTTTACCCTCAGAGGTGATTCTGTCTATCTCCGATCGGGGTGTGCCGTAAAAATTACCTGCGTATTCGGTATGCTCAAGAACTCCGCCCGTTGCGATAAGGTGACGGAATTCGTCGTCGGTAATGTATATGTACTCGTTGTCAAAGGCGTCTTGACGGCGAGCACGTGTTGTAACCGAGCGCACGAACTCAAAGCGTGAGTCAAGCTCGAGCATACGGTGGGCAACGGTGGTTTTTCCAACCGCAGAGGGCCCTGCAATAATCAAAATATTCTTTCTCATATTATCTCTTAGGAACGATCTTTTCAGCACCGCCCATATAAGGACGAAGTGCTACGGGAATGTTCACGCTGCCATCTGCATTAAGGTTGTTCTCAAGGAATGCGATAAGCATTCTGGGAGGAGCAACAACGGTGTTGTTAAGAGTGTGAGCAAGGTATGTGCCACCCTCCCCCTTAACTCTGATCTTAAGACGGCGAGCCTGAGCGTCACCAAGGTTGGAGCAAGAGCCAACCTCAAAGTACTTCTGCTGTCTGGGAGACCATGCCTCAACGTCAACAGACTTAACCTTAAGGTCTGCAAGGTCACCTGAGCAGCACTCGAGAGTTCTTACAGGAATATCAAGAGTACGGAACATATCAACGGTGTTCTTCCAGAGCTTATCGAACCAAACGGGAGATTCCTCAGGACGACAAACTACTACCATCTCCTGCTTTTCAAACTGGTGGATACGGTAAACGCCTCTCTCCTCAATGCCATGAGCGCCCTTCTCCTTACGGAAGCAGGGAGAGTAAGAGGTGAGAGTGTAAGGAAGCTCTGCTTCGGGAACGATCTGGTCGATAAACTTACCGATCATAGAGTGCTCGGAGGTACCGATAAGGTAGAGGTCCTCGCCCTCGATCTTATACATCATAGCTTCCATTTCAGCAAAGGACATAACGCCTGTAACAACGCCTGCGCGAATCATATAGGGAGGAATGCAGTAGGTAAATCCTCTGTCAATCATAAAGTCGCGAGCGTAGGAAATAACCGCAGAGTGAAGTCTCGCGATATCGCCCATAAGGTAGTAGAAGCCGTTGCCTGCAACGCGGCGTGCGCTGTCAAGGTCTATACCACAGAACTTCTCCATAATATCGGTGTGATAAGGAATCTCAAAATCGGGAGTTACGGGCTCGCCGAATCTCTCAACCTCAACGTTCTCGGAATCGTCCTTACCAATAGGAACTGAGGGATCGATAATGTTGGGGATAATCATCATTATCTTCTGTACGCGCTCGGAAAGCTCGGTTTCCTTTGCCTCGCAAGCTGCAAGCTCTGCTGCCTGCTCTGCTACAAGCTTCTTTGCCTCTTCAGCCTCTTCAAACTTCTTCTGTCCCATAAGGGCGCCAATGGACTTGGAAATCTTATTTCTGTTTGCGCGAAGGTCGTCTGCGCGCTTTTTATTCTGACGAAGCTCCTCGTCAAGAGCAATAACCTCATCAACGAGAGGAAGCTTTGCATCCTGGAACTTGTTTTTGATGTTCTGCTTTACAACCTCGGGATTTTCTCTGAGGAATTTAATGTCAATCATTTTAATATCTCCTTAAAAGCAAAAAGCATAAATTTTCACAATAATTATTGTACACTAATTCTTCCAAAAAAGCAATAGTTTAAAAAAATATTTTGTAATATTGTGAAAATGCTATTGATTTTACAGTTTTTTTTTAGTATAATAATGTTGTTTGTTAAAAATTTATTTATCAAGGAGAAATCTAATGTTAGTTTCTGCAAAGGAAATGCTTGAAAAAGCAAAGGCAGGCCACTATGCAGTTGGCCAGTTCAATATTAACAACCTCGAGTGGACAAAGGCTATTCTTCTCACCGCTGAGGAGATGAAGTCCCCCGTTATTCTCGGTGTTTCCGAGGGCGCAGGCAAGTACATGTGCGGTTACAAGACCATCGTTGGCATGGTTGAGGGTATGATGGAAGGTCTCGGCATCACTGTTCCCGTTGCTCTTCATCTCGACCACGGCTCTTACGAGGGCGCGCTTAAGTGCATCGAGGCTGGCTTCTCTTCCGTAATGTTCGACGGCTCTCACTACCCCATCGAAGAAAACATCGCAAAGACCAAGGAGCTCGTTGCTCTTTGTAACGAAAAGGGCATATCTCTTGAAGCAGAGGTTGGCTCTATCGGTGGCGAGGAAGACGGTGTTGTAGGCGCGGGCGAGTGCGCAGATCCTGCAGAGTGCAAGATGATCGCTGATCTCGGCGTTACTATGCTTGCTGCAGGTATCGGTAACATTCACGGCAAGTATCCCGAAAATTGGCCCGGTCTCTCCTTCGAGACTCTTGATGCAATTCAGCAGAAGACTGGCGTAATGCCCCTCGTTCTTCACGGCGGTACAGGTATTCCTGCTGATATGATTGCAAAGGCTATCGACCTTGGCGTTTCCAAGATTAACGTTAACACCGAGTGCCAGCTTGCATTTGCTGCTGCTACCCGTGAGTACGTTGAGGCAGGCAAGGATCTTCAGGGCAAGGGCTTCGACCCCAGAAAGCTTCTCGCTCCAGGCACTGAAGCTATCAAGGCTACCGTAAGAGAGAAGATTACCCTCTTCGGTTCTGCTAATAAGGCATAATCCTTAGTGTATGTCATATTTGGCAAGAACAAAAAGACCGTTTTATTCATTATATGTTCAAATAGTGAATAAACACAATTTTACAAAATAAGAAGGTTGAAATCATTCTGATTTCCTCATTTTATGGTCTTTTTTAGTGCCGTTTGCTGAACTCTCGCTGTATGCTAATACAGCTTCGGTCGCAAACGCCCCTTCTTGCTCAAATCTGCCTATACCCTAAAATAAAAAACGAGGCTACTCAAATTTTATCTTGAGTTGCCTCGTTTTTTGTTATATTTCCCTGCTTTATCACATATGCTTGTATGAAAGATTTTTTGTAAGGAGATTTCATATGAGTGATAATTCAATTTATTCTGATATTGCGAAAAGAACGGGAGGAGACATTTACATAGGCGTGGTTGGTCCTGTTCGTACAGGAAAGTCAACGTTTATTCACAGATTTCTTGACAACGTGGTTATCCCTAACATTGAGGATGAGTACGACAGGCAGCGCACTCTTGACGAGATGCCTCAGAGCGCTTCTGGCAGAACAATTATGACCACCGAGCCTAAATTCGTGCCCGACGAGTCGGTAAGGGTGGTGCTTGACGAGGACATTGAGTTTAGAGTTAAGATGGTTGACTGCGTTGGTTATCTTGTAAACGGCTCGCTTGGCGCTGAGGAAAACGGCGAAAACAGAATGGTAATCACACCTTGGTCAGAGGAGGCTATGCCCTTTGCCGAGGCGGCAGAGCTTGGCACGAGCAAGGTTATAGGCGAGCATGCAACAATTGGTATGCTTGTTACTACTGACGGCAGTATTGCAGATATTCCAAGAGAAAGCTATATTCCCGCCGAGGAGAGAGTCGTAAAAGAGCTTCGTGAATTCGGCAAGCCATTTGCCATTATTCTGAACTCGGCTAACCCCGACAGCGAGCAGGCTCACACTCTTGCTCACGAGCTTGAGGAGAAATACGGCGCGCCTGTTGCCCTCGTTTGCTGTCCCGAGCTTGATGCAGAGGATATACGCGAGATTTTGGCATTGGTTTTAAACGAATTTCCTGTGAAGGAGTTGTCATTTAATCTGCCGAAGTGGACTGATGCCCTGCCCGGTGAGCATCCTTTGCGCTCCAATATTCTTGAAAGCATAAAGACCTTTGCTGACGGCATTGAAAAGCTTGGAGATATTGAAAAGGAGCTTTCAAAGGGCTACAATTTCCAGAGAGTTTCTGTAAATGCAGGCGACGGCACCGCGGAGTTCAATATTCCTGTTGACAGCTGCGAGTATTTCAAGGCTTTGAGCGAGCTCGTGGGCGAGGAAATCACCAACGAAAGAGAGCTATTTGCCACCGTACGTCAGCTTGCCGAGGTGAGAGCTAAATATGACAAGGTTGCATCTGCGCTTGCAGATGTTGAAGAAAAGGGATACGGCATAGTTATGCCCACTATAAATGAGCTGAAATTAGATGAGCCCACTCTTGTAAAGCAGCCTAACGGCTACGGTGTCAAGGTTACTGCTCACGCTGATTCTATTCACATGATTAAGACGGGAATCAAGGCTGACCTCTGCCCTGTTATCGGCTCGGAGGAGCAGTCGGAGGAGGTTGTAAAGTTCCTTGTTGGAGAATTCGAGGAAAATCCCGACAAGGTTTGGGAGTACAATATGTTCGGCAGGTCGCTTTACGATATGGTCAGCGACGGAATGAACGCAAAGTTATCTCATATGCCCGACGAGTCGCGTGAAAAGCTCGGCGAGACGCTGGGGAAGATTATCAACGAGGGCTCAAACGGATTGATTTGTATTTTGCTTTAAAATTTGAAGCGGTCGGCATAAAACCGACCGCTTTTTACAAAATATAACTGTTGACTTTTTTAAAAATTTAAGATATAATATATTACGCTGATAAATCTTATGGGGCCGTAAGGGTTTCGACGGGGATTTTGAGGTATGATAAGCGTGGCGGGCCGGATAATCCCGTAATAATGTCCAACTTAAAAAATAAACGACAACAATACTGTTGCTCTTGCAGCGTAAGCTGTGACGCGGCCAAAAGCGCCGCCCGTACCGCCTGAGAGGACTACGACTCAGGCCGTGCGTCAAATTTAGTAGTGCACTTGAACCGAGATTTTGCTCTTGTATCGGTCAAGCATTAAAGGGCTACCAAAGTGAGAGCCTGTCTATCGGCGCTCACAGAGGGAATCTTCAGTAGATAAGACTGCCCACGGAGAAGGTCATATCAAGAGGTTTTCGGACACGGGTTCAACTCCCGTCGGTTCCACCAATGCATTTAAAAAAGCACCCTTCGGGGTGCTTTTTGCATTGGTGAAACCGACATGGGAGCTAAACCCGCTCGGCACCTTGTGCCGAATCGGGTTCAAAAAATTGCTTGAGCGAGCATATGAGCAATCAAACCTTGAAAATCTATGCGAATTTTCGACCGCGACGGCAAACTCCCGTCGGTCATTTGCGACGGGCTTCGTGGACCGAAGTCCACGAGTAAATGACATGGACATGGAGCTAACTAAAAAATCTTAAATATTGTACTCTTCTCTTCACTTTCCCACATTACAACAAATCTTGTTGAAATATGGAAAAGCAAAAGGAAAAATAAGAAAAAAGAGTTTTCCACATCTAAATGCGATATGGAAAACTCTTGATTTTTTCTGCTACCAAAGACGGTCAAACAATTTATTCTCTGCCGACTAAATAATCC
>JAZQWA010000032.1:0-26613 GCA_045632065.1 Eubacteriales bacterium
TGGCTTTACAACATCGGTACTACTGTTCTTAACGGCGGTGTATCTATGGTTGTGTTCTTTATCGTTAACAAGATTGTCTTTAACGATAAAAAGGAAGTCGCCACCTGCGATGAGCAGACAGAGCAGCAGGTTAATAATTAATTTTTTGTAAATATAGGAGGATTAAACTGTGAGAAAATTTCCTTGGGGAATTATAGCAGGAATATCTGCTATGATATGGTCTATTGCATTTATCGCAATCGTTGCGGTTTACGTGCTGTCATCTATGATGTACGCTCAATCTGGCGGCGATGACGGACTGAGAGATTCGTGGTGGCTGGTACCGCTTTACATAGGAGAAGCGGTAACAGGCATAATATGCGCGGTCAGTTGGGTGTTATACCGTGTAAGAGAAAACTTAGAATGATTTAGAGTTAGGAGAGATGTAATGAAATTTGTATTTAAAAGATCATTTTGGGCATTGCTAACTTTGTATGTTGCGTTGCTGCTCGTGATTGTTACCGTAGCAGGAAACATATTGAATGACTATTCTAAGGTTATTAATAACGCTCTTGGACTCAAGGGTTACAGAATGCAAACCGTTGTGACAGAGGGCGAGGATCTCGAATATTTTAAATCGGCATACGTCCAGTATGACGAGGATGGCAACGTAATGTATACCATTGATGAAAACGGTTATCTTCATCAGGTTTATGACGACGTGGCTCTTCGCAATGCTGCCATTGAAAAGGCTATGCAGGTTCAGCGAGAGGGTACCGTTGTCCTTTGGAACTCTGAATCAAACGGACTTCCTCTTGGTACAGGAAGTGCGGTAAGCTTGTTCAGCCATTCCAGTGTTGACTGGGGATATTCAGGTGGCGGTTCGGGTGCAGCAACAAAGGGTGACAATATGAAGGTGGCTCTTGAAAAGGCTGGACTTTCGGTAAACTCTACCCTTTGGAACTTCTATTCCAAGGGCGCAGGCAAGGATTATGTCAGAACCGGAATGATTGAAATGAACGAGGTTCCATGGGAGGTTTATACCGATGAGGTGAAGAACTCCTTTGCCTCCTATGGAGATGCCGCAATTATCGTATTAACCCGTCTTACCCGTGAGGGCTCTATCGGAGGAGCGTCTGCTGACGTTGCTCAGACCGGAGCCGATACGCCCACAGGAGATTATCTTGACCTCAGCAATGAGGAGGAACGCATGATTGACGAGGTTGTTGAGCTTAAAAAGGCTGGCACGTTCGATAAGGTCATAGTTCTTCTGAATACTCCTGCAGGAATTTATATGGATTCTCTTGTTGAAAGACGTGGAGACATAGATTGCTGTATGTGGGTTGGTCAGACAGGATATTGCGGACTTAACGAGGTTGGAAATATACTTGCGGGAAATTCGATTCCTTCGGGACATCTGGCAGACACCTTTGCTTATAACACCACTTCTGCTCCCGCTTACGCAAATACTATTGCAACTATGTATACCAATGCAGATTCAATGGGACTTACCAGCATTGACAGACAGGGAGTATATCTTGCGTATGCAGAGGGAATTTACATAGGCTATAAGTATTACGAAACGAGATATGAGGACGCCGTTCTCGGCAGAGGCAACGCAACGTCTGCTCCCGGAGCAGTAAATTCTGCATCTGATTGGGTTTACGGCGAAGAGGTTGCATTCCCATTCGGATACAATGCAGGATATACTTCCTTTGAATACAGCAACTATTCCGTATCCGAAAACGAGGACGGAGATTACGTTGTAACGCTTACAGTAAGGAACATCGGAAGTGCAGTTGGCGCAGACGCCGTTCAGATTTACGTTCAGAAGCCTTATACCGAATACGACAAAACTCACGGTATAGAGCAGGCGTCCGTAAATCTTGCCGGATTTGCAAAAACCGCCGAGCTTGATCCCGGTGAAAGCGTAGAAGTGAGCATCACGGTAAGAGCAGATGCCTTCAAGACCTACGACGCATACAACAAAAAGACCTATATCCGTGAAAAGGGTGATTATTACATAACTGCGGCGCAGGATGCCCATCAGGCTGTAAACAACATACTTGCTGCTAAGGGCTATACTCCTGAGAACACTGACGGAGTAATGGATGCATCAGGAGATGCAAACCTTGCCCGTAAGTTTAGCTTTGCCGAGGATGACTTTGAGAGCTTCAGTGTATCCGAGGCTACAGGCAATTCCATTACCAACAGATTTGACGATGTGGACTGGAATCTTTATGAAAATAAGGGCCCGGAAACCATAACATATCTTTCCAGAAGCAACTGGAGAGACACTTATCCCACAGAAACTGTAAAGCTCAGCCTTACTGATAAAATGGTGGGAGATCTTGCATACGACCACGAGGCTGCTGTCAATCCCGACGATAAAATGCCTCTATACGAGCAATCTCACGTGTTTAACTTGATTGACTTGATGGGTATTGATTATGACAGTGAGCATTGGGATACTCTTCTCAACCAATTATCCATTGATGAGCAGATAGAGCTTCTCGGAAGCGCATACTTCGGCACTATCGCAATTGATAGTATTGCAAAGCCCGCGGAGGTAGCGGTTAACGGACCTCTCGGCGTAAAGTCCAAGTATCTTGATTCCGGCAAGAGCACTATGTCGTATCCCAGCCCCACTATCCTTGCGGCAAGCTATAATGAAAAGCTTGCGAAGGAGGTTGGCGAGCTTATGGGTGAGGATGCGCTTCATTCCGGCGCAACGGGTATATATGCTCCGGGTGCAAACACTCACAGAACTGCTTATAGCAGCAGAAACTGGGAATATCTTTCTGAGGATAGCTTCCTCAGCGGCATCATAGCGAAGAATGAGGTTATCGGAATGCAGTCCAAGGGCTGTTACGTAACCATGAAGCATTTTGCTCTTAACGACCAGGAAAGTTACCGTCACGGAGTAAGCGTTTGGTGTAATGAGCAGGCTCTGCGTGAGGTTTATCTCGCCGCTTATGAGTACGCGGTTACCGAGGGCCACGCAACAGGTATGATGTCGGCATTTAACCGCTTCGGTACAAAGTGGAGTGGCGCTCATAAGGGACTTTGCACAGATATGCTTCGTGGTGAATGGGGCTTAAAGGGCTTCGTTCTCAGCGACTCTGCTTGGCAGTCTTATATGGGAATTATTGACGGTGTAATGGCAGGTAACGACTGTATTCTTTATAACGTTGATCTTGCACATTACAATTCTGCAAAGACTAATCCTACGGTTGCAAAGGCGGTTCGTGAATCAACTCATAGAATACTTTACGTAATTGCAAACAGTAATGCAATGAACGGAATCAACTCCAGCACCAAGATAATAGAGGTCAAGGAATGGTGGCAGGAGCTTGTAATTGACGTGCAGACTGCTTTGAATATTGCAACAGTAATACTTCTCATCATAACCATTCTTGCATTCTTTATTATTAGGAGAGACGACCTTGATTTCGGTGGAAATGTAGCTGTTAAGGTGATTACCACCTCGATTACCGTTATTCTTGCGGTAGGACTTGCGGTTTCCTCCGTCGTCGTTCCCAGAGTGCTGAAAAATCTGCCCGAGGATTATATAGGAAATATCTTCGTATCTATTGAAGGCGATGGTGGATTTGATAACGTTGGTGAAAAGGAGCCTTCTCTGAAGGATCAGCTTGAAGGCGATCTTGTAACTTATAAATTTGAAGCAGAATGCTCCGAGCTTACCTCCGACGTTGCAAAGGCGGGGACAGAGGATAAGGGTGAGGTTGTTACCAACTATCCCAGCGGCGGAATGTTCATCAGCGGAATGAAAAACGCCACGGAATTTAAAACCGTGTTTAAAATAACCTCAGAAGCGGATGCTCCTGCGGTGCTTAGCCTTAGCATGGGACTTCGCGACTGGGAAATGGTATTAGCCAATGTTGTCACGCTTACTGTAAACGGTGAGGTGATAGAGATTGGCTCGGATGTTGTATTCCCCGTATCTCACGGAGTAAAATATTGGGATTGGTACGAGCTTGAAATCGCAATTATCAATCTTAAGCAGGGCGAAAATACTATTACACTTGAAAAGAAGGCGGGACTCGGAGACGGTGCAGGTTATGGTCTAAACTTTGACTATCTTGCCCTTACCGCTGCAACCAAGGCAGAATGGACTCACGAGGTTGGTGTAGGGCATAGCTACGGCGCATGGTCGCTCGTATCCGAGCCTACCGCGGATTCCGCAGGTAAGATAATGACCACTTGCTCCACCTGTCGTGATCGTCAGACGAGAGAGCTTCCCGTCATCTCGGATGCTAACGGATACTCCAAGACAGAGCAGAGCGTTAATGGTATTTACACCATAACCAGCTGGAGCATTACTGTTGAGGGTTATACCTATACTACAAAGACGGTTGAATATCCGGATGGATGGAACGATTATAAATTCGAGGCTGAATGTTCTGTACTGACCTCGGATGCAGGTAAGATCACAAACGAAAGTATAAGCAGTACGGCTGCCCATTATCCCAGCGGTGGTCTGTTTATAGGCAATATGAAGAATGCAAGCAACTTCAAGACTGTATTCAATATTACCTCTGACAGTAATACTACCGCGATACTCAGCCTTTGTCTTGGACTGAGAGACTGGACATTCACTCCCGCAGATATTCTCACACTTACCGTAAACGGTGAGGAAGTGGAAATTGATTCCGGTGTAGTTTACCCCGTTTATACCGGAGTAAAGCACTTTGATTGGACCTGTCTTGAGATTGCTCCTATCCAGCTTAATGCCGGGAATAATGAAATTATTATTGAAAAGAAGGCGGGGCTTGGCAACGATGTAGGAAACGGACTTAATTTTGACTATTTGTCTATAGGCAGCTTAGCCACTCTTCAGTGGAAAAGTGAGGTTGGAGTAGGTCATAGCTATAATGAATGGAAAGTAATTACAGAGCCTACTCTTTATAGCGAAGGCCTTGTATATTCTTATTGCGCAACCTGCCGTGATTATATCGAGGACACTATTCCCGAAATATCCGAGGAAAACGGATACGTTAAGACATCGGTTGACAGTGTTGTATACGGCAGTGCTACCTGGGAGCTTATAAAGGGAGAATCAACCTTAAGCTTTGTAACCAGAAACTATCCCGAAAACGCTGAAAAGTATATATTCGAGGCAGAGTCCGCAACCATCAGCGGAGATGCAAAGATGTATTATTCTGCAACTTCTGGTGCAAGCAATAACTATTATCTTTACAATCTTAATAACGGTAACTGGTCTGTAACCTTTGAGATCGGCTCCGATAAGGAGTGCAAGGCGTTGCTTATTATGCGATTCAGCTGCGACAGCGCCGTAGAATTTGCAAACGGCAGAACGCTTACCGTTAACGGAAAGCATATCAGCCTTTCAGGCTTGACTCTTGAAAAGAGCAGTGCAAAATGGAAAGAATACGAGATGGTGGTTATCGATCTTGAAATGGGTAAAAACGTAATTACCCTTTCTAACGACGGCTCCGCATTTGTTAAGGACTTTGACTATCTCGCGCTTTATTCTGAAAGTAATCTTTCAAAATATAAGGGCGATGCGGCTCACACCTGTAATCCCGTTGCAGGTCAGGCGGTTGAGCCCGGATGCATTGAACCCGGTGCTACCGCAGGATTATACTGTTCTATTTGCTATAACGTATTTGAGGAGCAGGAAGAAATTGAGCCTCTCGGACATATTGATGAAGATGCAGATGAGCTTTGCGATCGTTGCACAGCAATAGTTTGCGCAACTCATGCGGTAGTAACAGATGCCTATCAAGCTCCCACCTGTACCGAGGACGGTCTTACCGAAGGATCTCACTGTTCTGTTTGCGGTGAAATTTTGGTAAAGCAGAATTCTATTGATGCAATCGGACATAAGGACGAGAATGGAGATAATGTCTGCGATAACGCACCGCACGCGGTGGTAGATAACGACGCTATCGTGGAGCTTTATCCCTTCAACATTCAAAATGGTAAGAATCCCTTTGATGTGAAAAATGCTGGTGATGCAGGCGGATTGTCGGTAACAACTCATACAAGCTATGGCTCGTTCTATGAAAAATCACCCGGCGTAACCTTTACCGTGACCATAATTGCTTCAAAGGCAATGAACGTAGATTTCTATCTGACCGCTGTTACTAACCGCGCAGGAGTTACTACTGCAACCATTACCGAAATTACTCTTAACGGCTCTACCACGGGAGTGACCATAGCAGATGTTACTGCTATTCCTCGGTCGGCAAGCTGGTCGGTAGAAAATGCAAATAACGTACGTATTGCTACCCTTGCCCTGAAGGAAGGAACAAACGTAATAACCTTCACCAGAGATACGGGAGATTCAACATACAATGATCAGCAGAACAATTACAATATTACCGGTATTGCAGTGAGCGCTCCCGCGTCCGTAACACTTGGTTCAAACGAATATAGGTTTACCGTTGCAGCGAACAATCCGTTTGCTGAGGCAAATGGCGGTGATGCAGACGGACTCAGCATTGTTAACAATGCAACCTACGGAAAAAATTACGAGCAGAGCTTCGGCAAGACGTTTACCGTTACGATTAACGTATCCGAGGCAACTACAGTAGAGTTTTATCTTTTGACAACCACCAGATTCTCAGGAATAACCACTACGGGCTCAGTTGCTGACATCAAGCTTAATGGTTCTACCGAGGGGGTAACGAGAATAGAAGGTGACGTTACGAATATCGGTGGCTGGAATACAAGCGCTGCTACTTGTGAGCATTTTGCAACTCTGGAACTTCAGGCAGGAACAAACGTTATCACCTTTACGAGAGTTGATAAAAATCCTGATGATGCAAACGATCAGAATTTCAATCTTGCGGGCGTATCATTTACTTCCGATGGAGTAGAAATTAAGCTTGGACCAGCCGAATAATCTAACTTTAGTTGTCATATTCGACAAATAAAAGCACTTTCGTTTATTAAATAGGCTGTCTCAAATCTGAGGCAGCCTCGAAGAAAACTAAATATCAAGGTGGAAAATATGAAAAAAATCATCTTTTTAATTTTAGCGCTTATCTGTTTAGTTGGAGGCACGGTTATGGCGACGGTCGAACTTACGAAGGACGACCATCAGCATATTATCTCCTCCTTTGGAGAGGTAGCGCCTACCTGCACGGAATCAGGTACAAAGGCATACTATAAATGCGCTGATTGTGAAAAGCTTTTCGCGGACGAGACGGGCACAACCGAAATTCAGGTACCCGAAAGCATTGAGCCTCTTGGACATTCCTTTACGAACTATGTGTCTGATGACAATGCGACTTGTATAGAAGACGGTACCAAGACTGCTAAATGTGACAGATGTATTGTAACCGACACTGTAGCAGATACGGGTAGCGTAAAAGGTCATTCATTTACAAGCTATGTCTCTGACAGCAACGCATCATGCGAGGCAGACGGCACCAAGACCGCAAAATGCGACAACTGTGACGAAACCGATACCGTAGCAGATACCGATTCTGCTACGGGTCATTCATACGGTGATGCATGGCAATTCGATGAAAATAACCATTGGCACGTGTGCGCCAATGGATGCGAAATCAAAGGCGATGTAGCATCCCACATACCTAATATTGAAAATGCAACCGAAAACGAATCCAAATACTGCACAATATGTAATCACGTAATTCAAGAGGCGCTAGGACATACCGAACATAATTACACCATTGCTCAATATGATGAAACTCATCATTGGAACAAGTGCTACGGATGTAATGCGATAGACGAAAAGATTGAGCACTCCTATTCTGAAAATATTGTGACCTCTGCCTCATGCACTACTTCCGGTGAAAAAACACTTTCCTGCAGCTGCGGATATTCCAGGAACGAAACTATTTCAGCTCTTGGTCACAGTGAACAACAGCACGACGCGCAGGAGCCCACCTGTACTGCAGTTGGCTGGGACGATTACGTAACCTGCTCAAGGTGTAGTTATACTACGTACGTAGAGAAGGAGGCTCTCGACCACGCGTGGGATAGCGGCGTGGTAACCACTGCGGCTACCTGCACAAGTCCGGGCATAAAAACCTTTACCTGTTTACGAGATGCCGAGCATATTACAACCGAGACTGTTGAAATTGATGCTAATGCGCATAAATGGGGAGCGGGCGTAGTTACCGACCCCACCTGCGCAAAGAAGGGTTATACAACTTACACCTGTGAGTATTGCGGTAAAACTTACACCGACAGCGAGGTTGCTCCTCTGGGACACACATGGACTGATAATGTATGTACAATATGTGACGCAGTAAAATTTGAGGCAGAGTGCTCGGAAGTAACTCAGGATAGCGGTTTCATTGGAACGGATAACAGAACGCTTGAGGCGGCAAATTATCCCAGCGGCGGATTGCTTATATCCGGAATGAAGAATGCAAGTGAGTTCAAAACGGTATTTAACGTTTATTCCGACACCGATACGGAGGCGGAGTTAACGATTTGCCTTGGACTCAGAGAGTGGTCTATGAACGTTGCAAGAGTGCTCAAGGTTACCGTCAACGGCGTGGAAGTGGAGATAGATTCTGCTCTTGAATTCCCCGTTTACAGTGGAGAGAACCAGTGGTTTGATTGGTACGAGCTTGACGTTGCTACCATTAACCTTATTGGTGGACGGAATAACGTTATCGTTATTGAAAAGAGAGAGGGACTTGGCGACGGCAACGGCAACGGTCTCAATTTTGACTACATTTCTCTTTGCGGCGACGGAAATATTCAGTGGATGTCTGAGGTTCGCAAGGGACATACCTACGAGTGGAATCTGGATACAGTTCCTACACGTGAGACAGAGGGATCTGCGGTATGCAGCGAGTACTGTACAACATGTCGCTTATACAAGGCTTCTGAAATCAGAACGCTTCCCGCAATTTCTGCGGAAAATGGTTATCAGCTCGTTTCTGAAAACTCTGTAGCGCAGGTATGGTCTTACGAGCTTCCTTACGGTGGTAGCGTTGAGATAGAGGTTAGCAAGCCTACCCAGAAGTACTCATTTACCGTTGATTACAACGATCCCTTCGCAACAGAAAACGGTGGTGATGCAGACGGATTGAAGGCTGCAAGCAATGCAACCTACGGCACATATTACGAGGGTTCATATGGAAAGACTTTTACCGTTGCCATTTATGTCGAGGAGGCTACTGACGTGAAGTTCTACCTTAACGTTGTAACCAACCGCGCTGGTAACAGCACCAATGGCGTAACCGACATTTCACTTTACAATGCTGATGGCAATCTTATTGAAAATGCCGTTGATAGAGTATATAATACTATTCCACAGTCGGCAAGCTGGGCATTATCCAATGCGACCGACGTTCATTATGCTACTATTTCTCTGCAGAAGGGTATTAACGTGATTAAGTTCACAAGGTTGGAAACCAATACAGACTCCAACAATATCAATATTGCAGGCGTATCATTTGAATCCATCATTCCCGTAATCCTTGCAAGCGAGGAAATTACTTATACCTTTATGTGTAATGATAACGACCCCTTTGCAGCGGCTAATGGCGGCTCGGTTGTATCCGGATCCGGATATAATTGTACCTATGTAAGTGGATATTATCAAAATACGTATAACGGCAGCTTCACCACCTCGGTTTACGTCGCAAAGGACACCACGGTTAAGCTTTACGTGAGAATTCTTGGTAGAACGGATAACAAGACCTCTAATGTTGGTAACACCTTCGGTACAGCAACTTCCTTCTGTGGTGAAAATCCTAACGTAGTAACGATGAACACAAGCGACGAGTGTTACGTTTGGGAAGCAAACTGGAATCTCAGCAAGGCGGTTGATGCTTATGTTGCAACCATTGAGCTTAAGGCAGGCTATAATGAGATTACCTTTACCAGAGGAACTACAAACGTAAATATTTCTGGTATTAAGATTGCATCCGAAGTGCCTGTTACTCTTGGCGTAGCAGAATAATTTTTCACAAATAAAAGCAGCTCAGGCCGAAAAGCCTGAGCTGCTTTTATATAAGAAAGTTAAGAAACCTTATAACTCCGTATGATGCCAGAGTCATAACAACTCCGCATATCACAACTCCGAGGGCAATTGCAAAAAAGGCTGTCTTTTTCGGAAAATTGAACAGCGCCGCAACCAGCGAGCCTGTCCACGCGCCCGTGGTTGGCAGGGGAACTGCTACGAATAGCATAAGTCCGAGAAAAATACCTGCAATTTTCTTGTTTTCGTTGCTTTTATCCTCGCCATCGCTTTCTCCAAGAATTTTCCGACTTCCCTTATAGGCTTTTTGATTCAGCCACTCAACTATGGGACAGAAAAACTTAAATCTCTTCAAAAACTCGAGAATTTTCGGTATAAAAAGCAATATAAACGGCACGGGAATGAGGTTAGCCACCACCGCTATTATGAAACTCCAGTAGAACGGCAGCCCCAGCGCCGCGCCAACAGGAATAGCTCCCCTGAGCTCTATAAATGGGAGCATGGATATTAAAAAGACGTATAAAGCGTTAAGCATTTCAAGCTCCTTTTGATTTTAATATGGAGAAAATTACTTTACGTAATAAACTCTTCCGGGACGGCGCTCTTTTACGGCTGTTTCTCCGTCAGCGTAACCAAGGACAAGATTTCCCACGCCCTCGTATTCACCCTCTACTCCTACAGATTTCAGCCACTCCTTCCACTCGTCCTGCTCAAATACCTCTCTCGCGCGGTGAATCCAGCATGAGCCGAGCCCTAATTCGTGAGCGGTGAGCATCATATTGCCAAGAGTGAGCGAGCCATCGTAAACTCTGGTGTTTACGCTCTTGTCAGCAAGCACAACAAGCACAACAGGAGCGCCATAGAATGGGTCGCCACTCGCTCCGATAACCTCAGCGTTTGCCTTTGACATTCTGTCACGTATTTCCTTATTCGTAACCGCAACTACAATAGATGCCTGTCTGTTTCTACCGCTTGCGGCCGCAAGTCCCGAGGCAATTATAGCGTCAATATCCTCTTTTTTAGGCATATCGGGCTTGTATGCCTTGGTGCTTCTTCTGTCAAAAATTATTTCGTTACAGCTTTTCATAAAAAACTCCGTTTCTTTTTCGTTACTTTGTAAAATTGTATTGACTCTTCTTGATTAGTGTGCTAAAATGAACTGAATTATAAAAAAGGAGAAACAATTATGTTCTCAAAACTTACCGAGATGCTCGACAGTTTTTTAACTCGTGGCACACCGGGCTATGATTGTGCCGTATACAAGGACGGCCAGTGTATTTACCGCCATATGAACGGTTACTCCGACCGTGAAAATAAAATCCTGATGAACGGCAGTGAATCATATTATCTTTATTCGGTATCAAAGGTAATGACAGTAACCGCCGCCCTTATGCTTTATGAAAGAGGCGCATTCAGCCTTGATGATAAGCTTGAAAAATATATTCCCGAATATAGTAGGATGCTTGTTGCCACCCCTGACGGTGGTACTCGCCCTGCAGAGAATCCGATTACGATAAAGGACCTCTTCTGCATGACCGCAGGCTTCAATTACCGACTTAAAAACCCCGCTATTGTTAAATTCCGCGAGGAAACCGAGGGCAAATGTCCCACCTCTGCCTTCGCAAAATACGCAGCAGAGTCAATCCTCGACTTCGAGCCCGGCACCAGATGGCAGTACAGCATCTGCCACGACGTTCTGGCATCGCTTTTGGAGATTATATCGGGCGAGAGGTTCGGTGATTTTGTTAAAAAGAACATCTTTGACCCTCTTGGAATGAAGGATTCCACCTATAATTTGCCCGCCTCCGAAAGAGATAAGCTCTGCACTCAGTACAGATACGATTATGAAACGCAAACGTCATCGGTAGAAGGGCCTACAAACTGCTATTATCTCGGTGATGAGTTTGAAAGCGGTGGAGCAGGCTGTGTCAGCACCGTTGACGACGTAATAAAATTTGCCGAGGGCTTCCGAGAGGGAAAGCTTCTCTCCGACGAAACAATCGAGCTTATGAGCACTAACAAAATTGCCCATTGCCTCGATAGCTTTATCGTTGAAAATTATGCCTACGGTCTGGGTGTCAGATGTTCTCGTGGCAACGACACGATTTCCGACATCGGTTGGGGCGGAGCAGCAGGCGCGGCTCTCTGGATAGACCGTAAAAACGGAATATCAATGTTCTATGCCCAGCACGTGCTGAACACTCCTATCAATAAGGATAGAAATAAAATGATTGCCGTAGTTAAGGATATTCTCGGTCTGGAAACTCATCTCCTTAGCGACGACGAAAAATCCAATGCATCCCGCGAAGCGTTCGCAAGTAAATTTGGTGTATAAAATACATTCAAGGCTGCCTTGATTCAGACAAGGCGGCCTTTATTTTTTTGAAAATGTAAACTAAAGATTGCAAATTCCGGATTTTAGCCAAAAACCTCTGCCGCAGCAACAACCTTTAATGCATCAATGTTGATTTTGTCTCTGCCATATCCGTCAAGAAAACGGCTGGAATATTCGTATGTTCCGAGGTTAAAACACAGAGTCCAAAGTCCCCAGAAAATATCAATATGTCTGTTACCCACACCTGCGGAGTCGAGGTCAATAAATCCTGCAAAATTCCAATTATCAAGCATTACGTTGGGTAAACAGTAGTCACCGTGGAGTAAAACGTCGCTTTTTAAAATCGACTTGCCGTTTTGCAGCACTTCCCACGCCTCATCGGCTGATTTATAGCCAAAGCTGTCGGGAAAATGACTTTTATCGTAATTTCCACTGCGATAATTTTCCTCAGCTCTGCCGATATATTCGTTCATTTTATCAAAATTGGGACAATCGCTAAAATCCAGCTCGTGCAGCATACGAAGTCGCTCGGAAAGCAAATCACACAGCCTTTTTGGCTCTGCGAGGTAGGTTTTGTGAGTGCAATCCTCGCCCCTTACAGCCTTGGAAAGCATAAGGTCGTATTCACCCGAGTGATATGCAAGTATGCTCGTTCCGAGCCCTTTTTTGTGAAAATACTCGGTCATTTCCTTTTCACGAAGCAGAGAACCCCTCTTTGCTTGCTTCAGGTAATATCCGTCGTCTTTATCTATGAAATACACTCTTGCCTCAGGTGAGCAGGAGCTGTCGTATATTTTTGCGCCCAAAGTCAGCATCTCAATTTCATTTGGAAGCGCAAAGGGCAGGCGTCTGATAAGCGTTCTTTTCATTTTTCTATATATCAAGCTCCATGGTCACGTGGGGAATTCCCTCTTCAAAAAAGACGTCGGACACGGTCTTAAAGCCCATTTTTTCATAAAAGCCCTCTGCCTGCGTCTGCGCGTGCAGGGAAAATCTTTTGCAGGGCATTATTTTAGCAATTTCGTGCATAGATTCTTTCATCAATATTGAGCCAAGTCCGATTTTGTGCTTTGTTGAAAGCACTCTGCCGATAATAACGGTGTCAGAATCCTGGCGAAATGCTCGCAAGTATGCCAAAATCTCGCCATCCTCCTCCAAAAAGCAGTGAAAACTATAGTAATCCACTCTGTCAAAGTCCTGGCAAATTATATTTTGCTCCAGCAGGAATACATCAATTCTTGCCCGTACTATTTCGTATAGCTCGCGATTGGTCAGCTCGTCAAAGGAGCGAATTTTAAAAATCATTTCAGATAACTCTCTTTTCAGGTGCTCAAAATGTGGAATTTATCGTCCTCGCTTAATTCAAGTAGCGTTACCGCGCGCTCGAAAATTTCCTTTGTATTCACAAAGTCCTTCGGATGATGAGAATCACTTCCGAGATAGAACTTGCAGCCGCATTTTTTTGCGATGCGGAATGGACGAAGCACAATATCTGCCTCATCATCGCTAAACGACATATCGCTTTGGTTAAGCTCGATGCCAAGTCCCACGTCGGCAGCCCTTTTGAACAGTCTTTCCATATCCTCGTCTGAAATCAGAGAGAGCGTGTCAAGAAAATCCTGACGGCTCTTGTGGTTTACCAACCCACAGGCAGGGTGCGCAATTCCCACCTTGCCAAAGGGTAGGGGAGCGTCAAGCAGAGCCTCAAAACGCTTTACCCAAAGCTCCGCGCGCTTCTCATTTGAGTCCTTGTCGCGGTCGTCTATGGTAAAGCCTGTCATATGTAAATGCGTTGTAGGAATTATGATAAAATCGAAATCGTCGTATCTCTCGGTCGGAATACCGATGGTAAAGAATTTGTCCATCTCGCACTCGCAACCGAACAAAAATTCGATTTCCTCGCCCTGTGGCAGAGGCTTCGCCAGGCTTAAATGGTCGAAATTCTGCGGTCTGTACCAGCCCGATGCGCCCTCTACGGCGCTGTCCCAGTAGTGATCCGCAAGACAAATCTTATTCAGCCCGTTTTTCTTTGCATATTCTAAAATATTCTCATTGGTCTGCTCGGGATCTCGTGAGCAGGAGGATAATTTTGAATGAATATGATAATCGTGATCAACCTTAAATCTCATAGCCACCTCTTATTTTTCGTCGGTGTAAGTGTAAACCTCGCCGCACTCGATATATCTCGTTTCAATATCAGGGTATTCTTTTTTAAGTCTCTCGCAGAGAAGGCGCATACCGTCTCTCTCCGAGCCGATATGGCCCATAACGATGAGCGCCTTGTTAATTCCGAGAGCGTCAGCATCTCTTGCATATTCCGACAGCTTCCATTCGCAAGCCTCGCCTGTCAGTACCATTTCCACCGAATCGTCACAAAGGAGCTGGAATACTCCTCCGGGGGTGCCGAAGCAGAGGGCAATTCTCTTTGACTTGTGGTCGCGTGTACCTGCGATCCTTACGTGCTTGATGCCAAGCTTCTCTTCCATAAGCCTTGCCATCTCAAGCGCCGTAATCTCCTTGTCGGCATTCAAAATATAGGATGATCCGTAAGGAGTTTTCTCGATCTCGCCCGTGAGTCCCAAGTAATGAATCTCACCCTCGGGGATCTGGTCAACCTCTCTTACGTGCATACAGTCGTGATATCTGAAAATAACCAGATCACTCTCGTCAATAAGAGCCTTCTTGGCGTTTACCACCGAGGTGTCGATCATATTGTCCATGTGATCGTAGTAGGTTGGCTCGTGCACGATAATCATATCCGCGCCCCAATCCCTTGCCTGTCTTATAACGTCAACGGTAGGGAACATTGCTACAACAAGCTTTTTGACCTCTCGATCGGGCGAGCCCGACTTAATAGTGTCGCAGGTAACCTTTAGGGGCCTTGAGCCCTCCTTGATTTTGTCGATTATTTCTATAGCTTTCATGATTTTCACTCCTTTTCGGTTTTGTTTGAAGCTTTTTTGTCAAAGCGAATTTTGTTGATTTTCATTTCGCTGTAAAGCATTTTTGCGAGATAATGTACGTTTGCCGAAGCAATCCCTTTGGAGTTGCCCAGCACAACCACTCCGATTTTTCTTTTTTTGTTGAGAATGACAGAGGATCTAAAGGTTCCTACGCCTCCAACGTGCCACAGCTGATTGGATTTTTTATAGGTGTGCCAGCCGATGCACATAGCAATATTTTGTTTGTCCGAAACAGAACCTTCGCAAATTCGATGAGCCGAGGCAATATAGGGTAAATCACTCTCAATTTGCAAAGCGAGGTAGGAAAGCATATCCAAAACGTTGCTTACAAGTCCACCGCCTGCAATGTAGGGGTTGTCCCTTTCCCATTTCCAATAATTCAATACTCGATTTCCCAGCATCGCTATTGGTTGGCGGTCCTCGCTTGGAAGCTCGATTACCGTGTTCTTCATATTCAGGGAATTCTGGATAAACTCCTCGTAGAGATTGGCGAATTTTTTGCCCGTTACCCTCTCTGCAACCACTGCAAGAACAGCATAAGGAAAATCTGAATAGGAATAACCCTTTTTCCTCCTGTTTTTTAGTCTGCCAAGGCTCTTAATTACGGTTTCTGCCGTGCAACCGTAGTAAATATTCTTTCTCGCATATCCATGCTTTAATAATGCAGGAACGGTAATTCTCGCAGGAGTGAGATGACCGTAGCCCGATGTGTGCGTCAGAAGCTCGTATATCGTAGGATAACGTCCCTTCGGCAAATCCAAATAGGTAGATACGCACTCGTTTAAATCAAGGCGTCCTTCTTCTGCCAGCTTAAGAGTAAGATGCGCAGTAATCGTCTTGCTTACCGAGCCAATATCATACATAAGCTCGGTGCAGTTTTCGCTATTTCCGAATACGTACAATTTACCGTTCCGATAAAAGCCGATTGTGAGCGACTGCGTCTTTGACAGGGATAGATATTTGTTTATGCAACACGCCACCTTCGGCCTGAATGCATCAATATTCAAAAATTGAATCACCGTAAATTCTCCTGCCTGTTTTGTTGCCGTTTTGCTTTATAAAAAAGTGTTGAGCCTTGATGAATTGTATTAAAAGTAATATTTGCTATTATTGTATCACAATCTCAATGCCCAAAACGCCGTATTCCTTTTGTTTATCAGCGCTGTAATATTCTTCCATGTCCGAAAAATGCGCACCGTCAACGTCCTCCTCGGTGTAACCGCACTTTAAAAGGGGCAGGGAGCTGTAAAGCTCCTCGAAGCTATCAAAAATATGTAATTTTACAACCTCAACAGTTAACTCCTCACCGCCCTCGGTGTTTGTAAAAACTATTTTATCGCCCACGTTGATTTTTCGGCGCTTTTCGTCGTATAGCCTCAGCTCTATGGTCTTTTTACCGCACTTTATCATCTCAAAGGGCGCAGGGTGAAGATTCATTTCGTGAGTCCTGCTTTCTGTACAATAGACAATCCTGATTTTACCGATTATGTGACTATTAAAGTTTTCAAGCTCCTCGGCAGGAATCCAGAGCTCCTGATGATAAGAAGCGCCAACGGTCTGTATATCAAATGAGGAAATGTAATTATCATCAACTGCAAATCGTGTAACATATCCGCAATAACCTGAATCGGAATCCTTAGTATTCCATTTGTTCGCAATTTCTTCAGCATATCGTTGATTTAAAACAGGGTAAAAAATCGGTTGCCAATCAAGCCTTGGCGGAAATTTTTCAAAACCGCTTTCCTCTATCAATTCCAACTCTTTTTGACCAACAGGTCTATATAAAATCATAAATTATCCTTTCCTTGTAAGGCAAACAACACTCTCCACATGGGTCGAGACTCCAAAAGGTCTCAAAACCTGCAAACGGGGTGTTAAAGCAAAAAAGCCTCAAATTCAATCAAAAATAGACCTTTTCGACATGAACTTTTCTATGTAATCTATAGCATTATTTGCATCATATGGATGTGCGTGAGAATATTTTTCGTCCCCAGACTTGTTTAAAAACTCAACAGAAAAAACAAATAAATCTTCTTCCTTGTACAAATCAAATCTTCTATCCGAAGAAAATCCGCGAATAACAGGAACATCTATTGTGTATCCGCCGTTCAATGCAAAAGTATTTGTTAAGACTAAATCATATTTATCTTTCATTTTCTCGTAGATAAATCTCAATTCATTCATATAATTAATCATCCTTTCTCGTAAGACAAACGACACGTTCAACGTGGGTTAATAGAACAAAAGGTATGTTTTGTGCCAAAAACGTGTTGTAACGACAAAAGGTATATTTCAAAGTCAATCAAACAATTCCTCTGCCGATTTCACTGTCCAACTAAATTTATCTTTGAAATCATTAAAGCATTCTTTGCAAATCCAGTATCGCATATCTTTTGTGCAATAAAACTCGCACTCTGTATTTGTCATTGCTTTTTCCCAACAGAAATCGCAGTGTTCGTGCCAAAACAACTGTATTTTGTCACCTTCAAGATATTCCTTTGTATTAGGGAAAGCCTTAACATGATTTTCGGCATATCTTAAAATGCTTTGATAAAATTCGTTTTTATCTGCAAATGCTTTCGTCCAAAATTCAGGAAAAACAATTCTATAAAGGACTACATCTTTTAAATATTCCTCTTGAGCATTCAGTCTCCAATCTTGTTCCATATTTTCAATTCCTTTCGATATGTTATACCGTACTGCTATAAAATAAACTTTCGAGTTTTGCTCAAAATTTTTGTCCTTAAATGCTTTCCTTTGCGGTGGTGATGGAGGCGATGAGTTTCCTACGAATAGTACCACATTTATTTGTAAGTGTTTTATAAGCGCTTTCTTCCATCGAACCAACCTTGAAAAGAATTTCAAGCCAATAGTCGGTTTCATAGCATTCTTTGAGAGCAATCTCAAGCTTGTTCACAAAGTCTGCCGTGCTTTGCGCGTATTTGGCTTCATAGCTGTTCGCACCGATTGACGAGCAGGAGCGCAGAAGCTGATTTACAAAGACAGCTCTACCCTTTATAGTATCGCAAACGGCTGTTATTTCTATGGTAAGCTCGACTGCGAGTTCTTTAATTGTTTTATTCATGAGATTTACCTCTTTTAAGTTCGCTTTGCTCACGCGATATGCACCTTCGGTGCGCGATATGCTCGCTCCGCGAGCGCGATATTGTTTCGTGTTGCGAAACAGAGATATGTTCGCCTGTGGCGAACGTGGTGAAAAGCACGCTACATATAAATCCTCACGCCCTATGCGCACACAGTGCGCTCACGTGCCGAAGGCACATATCGCGCCGCAGGCATATCGCTTGCCACAAGGCAAATATCGCAAATCCGTGAGGATTTATATCGCTTTAGTTTGTCTGCTTCGTCAGACAAACTAAACTTTCCACGTGCCCTGTAGCAGGGAACAAGTCAAAGGGAGTTACCTCGTCACCGAAATATCCGCACTCCTTAAAAATCACCATATCCCTTGCAAGCGTCTGTGGATTGCAGGAAATATATACGATTTTTCTCGGGTTAAGCGAGGAAATATGCTTTATCAGCTCCTCTGTCGTGCCGCCTCTTGGAGGGTCGAAAACAACAATGTCAGGCATAATTTTCTCACCGCGTATCCTTTCCGCAGGAGCAAGAAGCCTTGCCGCCTCGCTTGCATCACCTGCATAAAATGATGCGTTTTTAATGCCGTTATTTTCAGCGTTGAATTTTGCGCACTCAACTGCGCTTTCAACTATCTCAATTCCGATAATTTCCCCGGCCTCGTCTGCCATAGACAGACCGATTGAGCCTGCTCCGCAGTATAGGTCGAGCAAAAGGTCGCTCTTTTTGGGTGCAGCAAGCTCCTTTGCCTTGGCATAAAGCAGCTCGGCAGCGCCGTGATTGACCTGATAGAATGACGGAGCGGTAATTTTCAGCTTAACCCCACCCAGCGTGTCGAAAATGTAATCTCGTCCAAATAGGGTGATATACTCACCACCAAGAATGATATTGGTATCCTTTTTATTCACATTGATAAGTATACCCACGATTTGGGGGAATTTTGCGCTCAAAATACTCACTACCTCGTCAGAGTGGGGAAGCTTATTGCCGTTTATTACCAATGTAAGCAAAATTTCACCCGAAATCTCGCCACGGCGCAGATAAATGTGCCTGAGAAGCCCTTCACCCGTAGTCTCGTCATAAACCGAAATAGAGTGCTTTGCGAAAAACTTACGAAGCACCTCATTGATTTCAGCAAAAATGCTTGGCGCGAGAGGGCAATCCGCCGCCTCGGTTACACGATGGCTCTTTGGGGCGTAAAAACCGATGATATACTCACCGTTTTTATCTCTTGCGATAGGGTATTGCGCCTTGTTTCTGTAAGCCTTTTCTTCGGGAGAAGCTACGAGAGGGAGAATTTTTACCTCAGCAAGACCGCTTTTTTTGAAAATCTGTCTAACTGCCTCTTCCTTAAGGCCTTTTTCATATTCATAATTCAGGCATTTGTATGCGCAGCTATGGCAAAGCTCGCGGTGGCATCTATCATTTACACGCTTGCCAGATTTTTTTATGAATTTTTCAATTCGTCCAACCATGAATGACGAGCCAACCTTGATGACCTTTATTTCAGCCACATCACCTGGAACTGCGCCTGAAACAAACACAACAGCGCCATCCTGCTTTGCGACACCAAAGCCTAAATTTGTTATATCAACAATCTCCGATGTGAACACATCGTTCTTCTTTAAACCCATAATTTAACACCTTTTTGCCAACCAAAGTTGTCAAAATCATATAAAATCTTCTTTAAAATTGTTTCTGTACTCCTTTGGTGTTACTCCAAAGGTTGATTTGAATGTTTTTGCAAAATAGGACGCATCGGTAAATCCGCACTCGTCAGCAATCTCAACAGCGCTCTTGTTAGTTGTCTCAAGAAGGCGCTTTGCCGCCTTGAGGCGGTAGCTTATTATGTACTGACGAAGGGTGATGCCTTTTTTGTCCTTCAGCATACGGCTGATATAGAAGGGATGATAGCCAAAAACAGCGCCGATTTCGGTGTTCGAAATCTCGTCGGAGCAGTTTTCACGAATATAGTTGTCAAGCTCCTCAACCATTCTTGCAGGCAGAGCTTTATCGTCAGCAGTTTCAATAATTTTCAGCAAAACCAGCTTGAACATAGCAGAAATCTGCGCCCTGTAAGAGCCCTCAGCAGAGGTGAAAATATTGCTCATTCTAAGGAAATTATCTCTTTCAGCTTCCATATCTGAAATTAGGATATGCTTGTCAAGTGGAGCGGAAATATCTGCAGTATGACAGAATTCAGCGTTGAAATCAGGGGTGGCAGAGGGAGCAATTCTGTCCTCAAGACCCGAGTAGGCATCTGTAATATCAAAATTAACCACAACAGCGCGAAGATATTTGCTTTTTAGCTTATAGGAAACACCCGCGGGAATATACAAAATACTTCCGGGGGAGAGATGACCCAGCTTTTCACCGTTTACTGTAGCGTTTAGCTCGCCCGAAACGATATAAATCACACGGCAATCATAGCTTTTGCATTCGTCTGTTCTGTTGACTCTCTCGTATAAAGCCACGGAGCGAATAAAAGGGTTAAGCTTGTTGTAATTCATTAGTGTTCCTCGCTTATGTATAATTATGGTATAATTTTACCATCTTTTAAGCATAAAATCAATATTTTAATAAAAATAATATAACTTTTCAAAGAAAAAACATCAAAAAATGCACTTTTTTGAAAAAAATAAAAAAAGTTTGAAAAAAATCTTGACAAATTGAAAAAAAGGTTGTATAATAGACAAGCTGACACAGCAATGGCCCGTTGGTCAAGCGGTTAAGACATCAGCCTCTCACGCTGAAAACATGGGTTCGATTCCCGTACGGGTCACCAAATAAAATGCCATCCGAACAGGATGGCATTTTTGTTTGGTGACCCGTTTCGCGCGAGAACCCATCCTGAAAATTGTATATTTTCAGGATATGGGTTCGAAACATTGCCTCGTCGTCTCCTGTGGAGACCTCGTAAGACGAGGCAAATTCCCGTACGGGTCACCACAGAACGAAGCACTCCCAAAGGAGTGCTTTTTTCGTTCTGTGGCGACCCGTACACTCATCGAACACACTCGCGTCTGCAAAGTAAGTATTTCATAATTGTGATTTTGCTTATTTTAAATATCAAAGCAATCGCGAGTATGGGTTCGTATTTGCCGCGAAGAGCGCGTCAAGCTCGCTTGTAAGTGGCAAGCGAGCAAATATTGATGCATAGCATCAAATTCCCGTACTTGTTTGCCGCTTGGGGCATTATTTACATTAATTACACTTGTTGTACTAATTGAAAGTATCGTCTCCTCGCCTGGCAATATACCGCTTTTGCGGTATGCACCTAAACAGCTCATTCTAAGTCACTCCCAAAGGAGCGCTTTCTCATTATGCAGAGATCTTTAGAAACTCCCCAGAAAAATCGGCTAAATAAAATAAAAAAGGGCTGCCTCAAATTTGAGGCAGCCCTTTGAAATTGCATTTATGAGGGATATTGACTGTTATATATTCTTGCGTAAAGTCCGTTTTGCTTTAACAAGCTTTTGTGAGTTCCTTGCTCGACAATTCTGCCGTTATCGACAACCAGTATAACGTCTGCGTTCTCGATAGTTGACAGTCGGTGAGCGATAACGAAGGCGGTTTTCTCTGCCATGAGCTCATCCATTGTCTGCTGTATCAAGAGCTCTGTTCTCGTGTCAACGTTGCTTGTCGCCTCATCTAAGATAAGGATAGGTCTATCGGAAAGATATGCGCGAGCGATTGTCAAAAGCTGCTTCTGGCCTTGGCTGATGTTTGTGCTGTCCTCGTTTATCTTGGTATCGTATCCGTCGGGAAGCGAATCTATGAAGCTGTCTATATGTGCTTTTTTTGCCGCAGACATAACCTCATCGTAGGTCGCGCCCGGCTTTCCGTAAGCAATATTTTCGTAAACGCTGCCTGAAAACAGCATGGTGTCCTGCAGAACCATTCCGAAAATTTCTCTTACAGATGATCGATTCATGCTTATAATATTTTTGCCGTCAACAAGCACCTCTCCCGACTTAGGATCATAAAAACGCATCAATATGTTAACTATTGTTGTCTTTCCGCCACCTGTAGGGCCTACAATTGCAACCTTTTGCCCCGGAGAAATATGCAAATTTAAATCTCTTATAAGCTCAGCATCATCGCTATATGAGAAGCTGACGTCACGAAAAACAACCTCACCGAGAACGTTGCTTATCGGCTCCTCATCTGCCTCGGTCATTTCTTCACCGTCGAGATAATCATAAACTCGTCTTGCAGAGGCAACGGTGGATTGAATCATACTCATTCCGTTGGCAATCGATTCAAGAGGACCCGAAAATAGCTTCGTATACATTATAAACGCCACAATAGCTCCCACGCTTGAACGTCCTGTGATTACAAGATAAGCTCCGAGAACGCAAATTGCGATATATGATAAATTGTTTATAAGGCTTACAATTGGGCCGACAATTCCTGATACAAAGTAGCCCTTTTCGGAGTATTCAGCATAATTTTTGCAGGTTTTCGCATATTTTTCGCTCTGGAACTTTTCAATAGAAAAGGTTTTTACACCGTCAAAGCAGGTAAGATTTTCTTCGCAAATGGAGTAAAGCTTTCCTGCGGACTCCCTTGATTTGTTAAAGTGCTTTTCGCTCCTTGATGCCAATATTGCGGACAAAACAAGCGAAAGCGGAACAAAAATTATGATTGTGAGAGCCATTGAGGGCTCGGCGGCAAATATAATCACCGAAATCATAACCAGCTTTATTACTCCGTTGATAATTATTCCGAATATGTCGTGAATTGAGCCGCCCATAATCGAAACGTCGTTGGTCATTCTGGAAATAATTTCACCGTTTGGTGTGCTATCCACCGTTTTCATCGGAATTTTAGCAATTTTTTCGCTCATCTTCACTCTGATTTTGCAGGTGAAGAAGCTGCTGACGGAGTAGTTCATAATTGCCGTGGTAAGAGCGCTGAGCAGCGCGGAAATCAGATAAACAGCGGCAAGAATTATTACTTCCTTTTCGATAAACGACATTTTTAGTTGTGTACCGCCGTTTACTGCGGCATAAATTTCGTTTGTCAGATTTCCAAGTATCTCGGGCGCTTTCATTGCAAGGATAGCCGAGAGAATACTGAATACTGTGGCTAATAAAAGCCATGGGGCAATTGAGCGCGAATCCCTTACGATGCGTCCTAAAACACCCAATGTACTTAGGGGAGATTTAGTTTTCATTGTTATCCACCTCCCGATTTCCAAGCTGAGATTTTGCGATTTCTCTGTAAATGGGGCAGGACTCCATAAGCTCACGATGCACTCCCACACCAACGATTTTGCCCTTGTCCATAACGTAAATTCGGTCTGCGTTCATAGCAGTGCTGATTCTTTGCGTAGCGACAATACGGCTTTTTCCGTTCAGCCTTAGACGGTAGTTTTCCCTGATTTCACTCTCGGTGAGATAGTCAAGAGCGCTGAAGCTATCGTCGAAAATGTAAATATCAGCATCCTTAATTACAGCCCTTGCCATATTAAGTCGTTGCTTTTGTCCACCGCTGACGTTTCGTCCCATGCCGACAAGAAGAAAGTCAAGTCCTCCCTCCTTTTGCTTTACGAAATCCTCCATTTTGGAAAGCCTCAGCACCTCGTGAATTTCGTCGTCGGATGCTACGGGATTTCCCATTTTGATGTTCTCGCGAATGCTGCCTTCGAAAATCTGAGCCTTCTGCATAGCAACCGAAAAATGAGAGCGTATATCAGCCTTTTTCATATCCCGATAGCTTTGCCCTCCAAGAAGAATATCTCCGTCGCTTGCCTCAAACAGTCCTGACAGCAGGCGGATAAGCGTAGTTTTTCCGCTTCCTGTACCGCCTATAATAGCAATATTTTCGCCCTCGGCGATTTTTAAAGATATGTTTTCAAGAACGTTTTTCTTTGAGTCGGGGTAGCAGAAGCAAAGCCCGTTTATTTCAATATCAAATCCTTCGGGCAAGCCGTTTTTATCCGACTCCTCCTCGTCGGGCAGAGAGTGAATTTCATCAATTCGCCTGATTGAAACCTTTACCTTGGGAAGCCAGGCGAGAGTCCAGGAAATGTTTATAAGCGCGCTTGAAATAAGGGCTATGTACTGAAGCACGGCAATAATATCACCTGCAGAAATCGTAGCCTGATTATCCGCGCGTAATGCGCCGATATATATTACCGCTACGGTGGCAAGATTGAGAAGAAGCATTGCAAGTGGGTCTACCATACCACCTCTTGTGTTTGCGCGTATCATATATTTCGCCATTTCCTCTGTGGCAAATTTTGCGCGTCCGTGCTCCTTGGCTTCGTTGTTGAACGCACGTACCACACGAAGTCCCGAAAGCCTCTCACGCACGATTTTGTTTTGCATATCGACGTATTTGTCGGATTTGTCCCACATATCGTATAGTGGGCGCATAAGTATCAAAACAACGATTAAAACCGGCGGAATTGAAAGCATAAACACCGCCGCAAGCACAGGGTCTGACAAAAATGCCAGCGCCGCCGAGCCGATAAACATTATAGGAACGGTGAACAACGTGTAAGGAAGGCTTGTTACAGCGCCCTCAACGTTCCAGATATCATCGGTAGCCCTTGTCAGAAGCCCCGATGGGCCTATTTTTGAATAATCGGCGTAAGACAGCGAGTTGATTTTGTCAAAGGTTCTTTGACAAAGCTCGGAGGTAAATCGCGCTCCAACAGAAGCATTAAGCTTTGCCGACAAAAGATTACCCACAGCCGACATTATTGCAAGAATAAGCATAACTGCCGCGTATCCCAAAACAATCTTGCTGTTCTGAGTTTTTATGCCACGCTCTACGATTTCACTCATGACAAAGGGCATCAGTAGTGAGCTTATCATACCGAATGCGTCTATCAGCGCTACGAGCACAAGACTTTTTCGGTAGGGCATAAGATAGCTAAAAAGTTTTTTCATTTTTTATTTTTCCTCCAAACTCCGGGAAAAAGCAAATAGCGCCCGACGGCAAAACGGCCGATGGGCGCTATAAAATACAAAAGCCCCAAAGGCGCATCCTGCGTCCTTGGGAGCAAAAGAGCAAAAATTGCTCTATTAAGCTTTAAATTCCACGGAGGCAAGTACGGTGATTGTGTTTTTCACATTGCTAAGATTGATTGAATTTGTCATTGTATCTTCCTCCTTTCCTAAATTTTTTGATAATACAATTTTATCACCGCGCATAAGATTTGTCAATACCTTTTGATAAAAAATATCTATTGACAAAATAAGTGTCAAGTTGTATAATTATTTCATTCCATATAAAGAAGGGAATTACCTGAGGGTAATATGGTAAAAGACAATGGATAGAGTGTATAATTTCTCCGCAGGACCGTCTATGCTTCCTGAGGAGGTTTTGAAAAAGGCTCAGGCTGAGATGCTTTGCTATGGCAAATCGGGCATGTCAGTAATGGAAATGAGCCATCGTTCAAAGGAGTTTGAGGAGATTCTTCACGGCGCTGAGGAAGCACTTCGTAAGCTGATGAATATCCCTGCAAACTACAAAATACTCTTCCTTCAGGGCGGAGCATCGACTCAGTTCGCGGCAGTTCCGCTTAATTTGCTCTCCGAGCACAAGTGCGCCGACTATATCGTGTCGGGGCAGTTCTCCAAGAAGGCTGCCGACGAGGCGAAGAAGTACGGTGATATTCTTATCGCCGCTTCATCAGGCGGAGCATCGCCCACCTTCTCCACTATTCCCGAGACAAAGCGCGCAGATTTCCGTCCCGACGCTGACTACGTGCATATTTGCTTTAACAACACTATTTACGGAACCAAGTTCCATTATATTCCCGATACAGGCAACATTCCTCTCGTTGCGGATATGTCATCCTGCATCTGCTCCGAGCCTATTGACGTAAGTAAGTTCGGACTTATCTACGCAGGCGCGCAGAAGAACATCGCTCCCGCAGGCGTTACCATAGTAATTCTTCGTAACGACCTTATAGGAAACGCTCGCATCGATACCCCCGCAATGCTTGATTATAAGCTTGCGGCAGAGAATGACTCGATGTATAACACACCGCCCTGTTGGTGCATTTATATGGCGAAGCTCGTGTTTGAGTGGATACTCTCGATTGGCGGACTCGAGGAGATGAAGCGCCGCAATGAGAAGAAGGCGAGTCTGCTTTACGACTACCTTGACGGACTCGGACAGTCCTACTATACCAGCCCCGTTGACAAAAAGTGCCGTAGTATGATGAACGTTGTGTTTGTTACAGGTGACGGTGAGCTTGATAAGAAGTTTGCCGAGGAGGCATCGAAGGCGGGTCTTAAGAATCTTAAGGGCCATCGCTCCGTCGG
>JAZQWA010000033.1:0-15452 GCA_045632065.1 Eubacteriales bacterium
ACGGCAAGCCTATACCGGAAAATGTGCCTTTCTATCCCGAGTATATATACCTTGTAGAAATCGGAAAATATGATTTTGCTTTGCACGAAGAGCATATAATCATTTACTCTCCATTGGGACGCAACATTAAAGGTCAAGAGATTATTGAAGTTGAATGCACCAAAGAAGAAATCAACGAATTAGTTGAATTATTAGATGAAGTAAAATAGAAATATATTGTTCAATGATTAATCACAAACTCCAATTTACCGAGCTAAAACGACTCGAAATTGGTGTAATTTAGAGTTTTACTTGATTTTACATGATTGAAAGGACAATTAAATGAAGAGAATATTGGCTACTATTATTGTACTTTGTATGCTTTGCTGTGCGCTTACGTCGTGTCATAAGACACAGTTTATCGTAAAAGGACTTACCGATGAATACGGAAACACCTATGACGCCGTTGGCTATAGGAATGAGCACGGCACAGACTGTTATCTCGGTGATATTTATTACAGTGTAAGCAGTGACATAAATAATTTCAAAATCGTGATTCCAGGAAGCCTGCGCGATAGTTCTAACGGTAAGGACTATCCCGTAGTAGCATTACGAGGTCCGTCTCGCGCAAACGGTCCGGTACCCGGTATTATAATCCATATTGATCTGCAAAACGAGCAGGTTATAAATACGCCCTTGATTATAGAGGTGATCACCGATTTAGATGATATTTGCGCATATGACGGGAATCTAATTTTATCAGACGCAAACGGTAATATTATTTCTGACGTTGACTTCTTATTTGTAAAGCCGGGAACAAACCACGAGCACACATATAAGATAGAGTATTGGGGATCACACCACCACCGCGAATACACCTGCGGTTGTATCAATGTGCCTGCATACTCGGAACACTATGGCTTCGATGACGACGGCTTGTGCGACGGGTGCGGATACGAGCATCACCACACCAAAGAAGAGTATCGAAACGAGGAAGGACACGGTTGGAATTACACCTGCGGATGTGAAACTCCCGACAACTTTGCCCCGCATTCTGACGACGACAGCGACGGAGCATGCGACGAGTGCGGATATACAATGCCCGATATATCGGACTAATAATCATATTGTAATATTGCAAATAGGAAAGTTATTTTATGACAGAGATAAGAAAAATGCAAGAATGTGACCGAGAGGCTGTAATAAGTATGATGAGGGGCTTCTACGCTTCCCCATGCGTATACACAAATGGCTCGGAGGAGATATTTAAGGCTGACTTTGATGGGTGTGTTTCGGATTCGCCTTATATTGAGGGATATGTTTTTGAATCGGATGGCAAAATTGTAGGCTATGGGATGCTTGCAAAGAGCTTCTCCACCGAATTCGGCAGAGAATGTATATGGATTGAGGATTTGTACGTTTTGGATGAATACCGCGGTCTTGGAGTCGGCTCGGATTTCTTCAGATTCATTGAAGAAAAATATTGTGGCTCGATTTTCAGACTTGAGGTAGAAGAAGAAAACATGCGAGCTCGGTCTGTTTACGAAAAAAACGGATTTGACTATCTTCCCTATCTCGAAATGAAGAAAATGTGATTATATAAAATGAGCTGTCTCAATTTTTTGATTTGAGACAGCTCATTATTTTATTATTTAATGCCAAAAAGATCTCTGAAGAAGTCACCAATTGCCTTAAAGAATGCCGCAATGGCTTCCGCAAAGGTCATTCGTCTTCTTATAGTATTCGGCTTCTCGGGCGCGGGCTGCGCAGGGGTGTCGGGTGTGGTAGTTGCTCCATCATTACAATTCTGACACACACCGTCCACGTAATCGTGACCGAGTGGCTCTGTTTCGTCCGTAATAGTAATTATGTGACAGTCCCTACACTCACCTACGGTTTTTCCGCCATTAGTACATGTAGGCTCCTCGACCGTATATCTGAATCTATGACCTGTTGGCTCTGTATAATTTATACGATAGCTGTATCCGCAATCACAACGGAGCTCTGTATATCCCTGCTCAATACAAGTTGGGGGAACTACTTTTGTTTTACAGCTGTGACCGAGAGCATCCACCTTTGAATCAATATAGGAATAACCGCAATCGCAGGAATGAAGAGTATATCCATTCTCCGTACAGGTAGGCTTGAATACCTGGTCTGTAAAGGTGTGATTTGTACAAACAGGAGGCATATCGGGGTTAATCTTCGCATTTATAAGGCTTTTGAAATATGCTCCGTCCGAGGTTGTATAAAGCAAGGGAATGTCAAAGGCGCTGCTGTAATCGTTATAAAGCTGATAAACTCTGTAAAGATATCTTATGGTAGAGGTAGCAAGCACGGTTGCGTTAACGTCGCTTTCCGCAGTAAACGGTACTGCAACAGGTGCGCTCTGTGAGGTTGCGGAGGAGTAATTCGGATTATATGAAAATCCGCCGTCACTCTTTTTGAATATCAGAAGCTTCTGATAGGTTGCATCAATGAGGGTGTGGGCGTTATTTTTAAGAATACTTGCAACTTGCGCCTTCTGTGCTGTGGTTGTTTGACCTACGAGCTTATAGAGAATATACCACTGGTTATATGTATATGCGACGGTTTCGAGCTCCTGCTTTGCCGCTGCGGTAAGATTGCCGCTGGAGTCAACCTCGGATTTCATTATGTCAATTACACCGTCGAGTGCCAAATCTATATTAGGATATTTTCCATAATTACCACCGAAAATACCGCAAATCTTCATAACACCATTGCAAGCTTGGTATGTGACTTCGGTTTCAAAGAAGCCGTTTTGGAAATACTCGTTCTGAAGTATTGTAAGATATTCTACGAGCGGAGCACGCAGCCCATTGTTCTGAATCGTGCTTACGTTAGCGTTAATATTGTTGCCCATATTGTAAGAATCCTTCTTATTGAAGAGCATATAGTCAACGTACTTTTTAAGCGCGGTCCATGAAGATGTGCTGAAGCTTGCGTAGGGGTTTGCGGATGCGGAGGTGTTATAGCTATAATCGTACTCAGTATCTGCTGCGGCTACTACCTTGGAAGCTGCAGTAACCTTGGAAACGGCGAACTCAACAGGAATTGAAAGTGGCTCGGTAAGGTCGCAGGAAGTAGATGCAACAGAAGAGCCAAAGGCGTTGACAATATCATTGCCCCAGCCCTGATCTCTACCTCTACGAGAATCCGTTATTGAGGTACCCCACTGAGGATGATAGTAATAGCTACCCGACTTCATGCTCATAGCAAAATGATACATCTGAGCCTTTGCCGCCTCGGGAATAACTTCACCGAGAACATTGTTATCCACGCCTTCCATTCCGGAACCATCAAGGAAAGAGAGAACCTGGGCTGTGGATTCAAGGTCGGGAAGGTAGCCTGCGGTATCACGAGCAGAATTGGAATAGTAGAAGCCACCGATTTTTATGTAATCGGTGTCGCCCTCGCCCGAGTAGCCTGCATAAGATGCGTACTTGGAATGGTCGGGAGCAAGGTCGGGGTCATAAAGGTCAGCAAGCCATAGGTACAAATCAGTACCAAATAAGCCGTGGAGCTTTTTGATTACGGAGCGCACATTGGCAGGACCGTAATTCAGGTTAAAAATGTCCTTGGGGAGCGATGCAATTTCGTTCAAATCCGCATCAAGCTGCTCCTGTCTGGTCTTTTCTAAGGTTTCGATACTTACACTGCTCGACGCAGCCTTTACCACGTTGTTTTCCGTGAAATAAACTGTATTATCCGCAACTACAGATACCGGAATTGCTGAAAGCAAGGATAATGATGCCACTGTGGCGCATAAAACCTTTTTTAAAATGCCCATTTTAATCTCCCTCGTAAATTTCAATATTCTACCAACTACATTATATCACATAAATTATTATTTTTCAATACATAAAAAAACAAAACGGCCCTTAAGCCGTTTTTATTTTGGCCTACCTGCGCGGATTCGAACCGCGGACCTTCAGAGTCGGAGTCTGACGCGCTATCCAGCTGTGCCACAGGTAGATATTGAATTATAAGGCATGTTTTCACATACGCTTGTAAATTGTACCATTTTTTTGTTTTGTTGTCAATAGATAAAGGAATTCTTTTTATTGCTTGAAAATATTTTTGCCGTATGATATAATAGCTGTAGTAAATAACAAGGAGTCAGAGGACTTATGCCTAATATAATTCATATAAATGACTTTTCCGACCCTGCCCTCGACGTTTACGTCAGGCTTACAGGCGCGGAATTAAGAAATAAATTAGAGCCAGAAAAAGGTATTTTTATTGCCGAAAGCCCAACAGTAATTGAGGTTGCTCTGAATTCGGGATGCGAGGCGATTTCGCTACTAACGGATGAAAGACTGCTTGGCGGCGCAGTGGATAAAATAATCGAAAGACTCGGAGATATTCCTATATACACCGCCGAGCGTGACGTTTTAACGAAAATGACAGGTTTTGAGTTGACAAGAGGCGCTTTGTGCGCTATGAAAAGACCTGTAATGCCCTCGGTAGAGGAGCTTATCAAGGGAAAAAGACGTATTGCGGTACTCGAGGGAGTTACCGATTCAACCAACATAGGCGCTTTGTTCCGCTCTGCTGCGGCGCTTGGAATAGATGCGGTGCTGGTCACTCCTACCTGCTGTGACCCCCTGTGCCGTAGAGCTGTCAGAGTGAGCATGGGAACAATTTTCCAGGTTCCGTGGACAAAAATCGGAGAAACAAAAGAGGATTGGCCACACGAGGGCTTGAAGATGCTCAATGAGCTTGGCTTTAAAACTGTTGCCATGGCTCTTACAGACAAGTCGGTAAGCATTGACGATGATGCCCTTGCCAAAGAGGAGCATCTAGCAATAATTCTCGGCACAGAGGGTGACGGACTTGCAAAAAGCACCATAGCAAACTGTGATTATACTGCAAGAATTCCCATGAAGCACGGAGTTGATTCGCTTAACGTAGCGGCGGCTGGGGCGGTCGCATTCTGGCAATTGACAAGATAAAAAACAAACCGTTTAACTTTACACGTTAAACGGTTTATTTTTTATTTTCCTTTTTAATGCTCGCAATATACCGATAAGCCTGAGTATTGCTATCCTCACAAATAAAAGGTCGCACCAGATATGGCAATATGCCTTATATTTAAATGAATCTGCCGTAATTGTTTTTCCGTCGCGTATTACTCCGGTGAGAACGCCAAGAATCTGCTCATCCTTGATTCCACGCTCGATATTTATGCAATTATCTCCGATTATGTCGTAGGAATTTTCTCTTACCTTGATTATTCTATGCACAACGTAATCATCACCGCGCTTATACAGGGGAGCATCGTATTTTTTTAGTCTGCCTTCCCTTTTTTCTATAATCATAACGTCGCGGTTTTCTCTGAGAAGCGGCATCATACTTACGCCCTTGTTGACGCGCAGAATTTTTCCGTGGAGCGAAAGCTCCTCCTCGTAGCTGTGAACGTCACTCATCAATAGCACCTATGCTACGAAGCGAGGCAACAACTCGTTCAACGTCTTTCTCTACCGTGGTGCGCTCTGCATTGTATTCTGCCAGGATTTTTTCTATGATTTCTTCGATTGTTATATCTTCCTTAAGCAGATTTATGATAAATGCGGCTGTGGAATTGCTACGTACCATTCCGCTAAAATCGCCGCCAACCGAAATCATAAGCTGCTCGTCGCCAGAGTTGTGAGTAATAAAACTGCTTTTAAGCTTCATTATTATTCCCCTTTCATTCCTTGATAGGCAACAATTGCCGCATCGTCGTTCATATTGCATTTAAGCCTGTAGGTCGGTACAGAATTAACCATCTTATCGATGCAGGACAGAACGTTTCTCATGCCAGACGGCTCATCAAAGCGATAAGTCTGGCTGAAAAGCGTTGAAAATACATCCTTTGCAGTTATTTTTTGAATACTGTTATTGTCCCCCCGTTCAAGAATACACATAGCCTTAAGAGGCGCTGATATATTACTGCCGAGATTGTGCTTTCCGCACCAGGGAGTGCCATAAACCATTACCCCATTCTCCCCTACGGCAATCAGAGGCTTATCGTCGTTAATCATAACTGCCCTATTTCCAAACGCCTTGCGCCAGAGGGCTGTGTGCGTGGACTTTCCCGTACCGCTCTTGGCTGTGAATATATAAGCTTCGCCATCCAGCGAAACGGCAGAGCCGTGAAACAGTATAATGCCGTATGAGGCAAGCTCCTTTGCAATTTTACGGTAAAGAGCGAGAGTTTCAAGATACTGAGGTGGAAATTTCGCGGTTGAATTTTCCTGAGTCTGAGATGCAACTTCCTCGGCAATAACGTCGGAAATGCCCACCGTCACAGAAAAATCGACAGGCTCATCGGTGAGATAATTGCGACAAAATTCCTTTGTAGAGGGGTAATTCACATTAACCTCTATCACCTTATCCGCAAGCCTCATTTTAAAGCTTACCATAAAATTTCCTCCTTTCATCTTTTAACATTTTTTCATTATTCTAATAAAGAACTCAACGGTTTTGGCAATGGTTGCAACAGGAATCTTCTCATTGTTACCATGTATGCTTGCGCGCTCCTCTTTCGAAAGCGCCATTGCCGAGAAGCGATACACCTTGTCGGAAATAGCTCCCCAATGTCTTGAATCCGAGCATGCAACCATAAGATACGGCGATACTATCGCTTCCTGCCAGGTTTCCGCAACTGCGGATTTAAGTCTGTCATACGCCTCGCAGTCTGTTCGTGACACAACGGAGGGGTTGTTTCCGTTTATAATTCTTACGTTAACCTTTTCGTCATTTACGGTTTTTCTGATTCTATCATACACCGATTCGACAGTTTCACCCGGGATAATGCGGTGGTTTGATGCCATTTTAGCAAAGGGAGGGATAACGTTAACTCCCTTGGAGCCCTCCATCTGGGTGAAGGCGGTTGTTGTACGGACAATGGCATTAAGCTCGCCGCCCGAAAGCTTCGCAAAGAGCGAAAGAACAGGACCAAAGCACCAGAGATTTGCAAATATCATTCTATAAAGGAATGATGAATATCTGCCCACGGTATCAAACATCTCAGCCGCAGGCTTTGAAACTGTAAATTTGAAGGGGCTTTCCTCTACGATGACACATGCTCTGGACAATCTGCCAACAGGTGTGCGAGGCGCGGGAGATGAGGCATGGCCTCCGCCGCCTTTAACCGAGTACTCAATATTAACCATACCCTTTTCAGCAATACCAATAAGGGCAATTGAATCCTTAACACCAGGAAAAACATTCTGGCAAACTGCTCCGCCCTCGTCGAGAACGAGCCCGGGAGTTATGCCACGCTCTGCAAAGAGCTTAACGATACCGCTGGAGCCGTCACCGTTAACCTCCTCGTTGCCGCCAAAGGCAAAATATACGTCATTTTCGGGAATAAAGCCGTCTGTAATCAAGGCTTCCGCCGCCTGCAGAATACCGTTAAGAGTTCCCTTGGTATCAAGTGTTCCGCGTCCCCAGAGAACGCCATTTTCAAGTATACCATCAAAGGCAGGCTTCTCCCAGTCCTCATCGTTAACGCTTACAACGTCATAATGTGACATAAAAACGCTGGGAGCATCGGAACTTTTGCCCGACCATTTAATGAGCAAACCTCTTTTGCCTACCTTCTCAAAGGAGCATTCTTCAAAAACTGTGGGGAAAAGATTGGGCAGAAGCTTCTCAAACCTTTCAAACTCGGCATCGTCCTCGTTAGACGAATCCATATCGGAAACGGTCTTGCACTTAATCATTTCTGCCAAATCGCCTGTCGCTTTATCTACATTTACAAACACAGGAGTGACTGCTCTATCCTCCTTTTTAGGAGGAACGAATGCAAGGGTTCTTACAAGCACGACTGCAACAAAAACAAGCAGTGCGCATGAAAAAATAAGCCACCACATAATTTAAATAAGTCCTTTCTTATAAAGGATTCTCGAGAACAGTATAGTAAATACAACACCTACGGGAACCATTATACCTACCATGCCTGAATCAAGGGCAGGAACAAAGATAAAGAGGATAAGCATAAGTATTACAGGAGCAACTGCTATCTTCCAATTCTTTGAAATGAGCGCTACTCCAAGCGCGCCAAAGAGCGCAGGAAGCATCTGTGCAAAAGCAGGGTCAAGCGCAGGATTTTCAAGGATTGGGCTAAGCGGAACTATAAGAATTACGCCAAGGGCAATAATAATTACAGTAACAATAGAGGAAACTGCAATAGCGATAGTAGAAATTATCTCGCCATCCTCGCTTTTTGCATCAACCTTTGCATTTTCAAGCGCGTTGATTGCGCAAGGAAGCTTGAGGTTTGAGATGTTACCTGTTACAAAGGAGAGATAAGAGCCACCTGCTCCGAGCATAGGAATAAAGGTGATAACCTCTACAACTCCAACAGCCCAATACATAGGCGCGGTGGAAATAAGACCGTTAATTACTCCCTCCCAATCGGGTGTTGTTCTAAAGGCAATGCAAACAGCTACCGGGAAAAGAAGAAGGATAATCATCATTGCGATGTTCCAGATTGTACCGTCGCGATGTACTGTATCCATATATGTAAGCTTCTTATTATTTTTCATCTTACTTTACCTCCATACCAAGCCATGCAGTAACAGGAATAGCTACTGCCATACCTATAACCATACAAATAGGAAGAGCGTAGTCGTTAAGCCACTTCCATTTAAGCTTGTTAATAAGAATACCGCAAATGCACATGCAAATGGCGCTGGTAGCCATTACGATAACCGGAACGAACCCTGACGTCGGAGTAAACTCCTTTGTAACCTCGGCGCCTGTTTCAATATCCTTGTCGGTTACGTATCTTGCGCTCTCGCTCCAAAGGCGGCTGATGTCACAGAATACAAAGCCTACAAATGCGCTTATCATACCGATAAAGAGTGAATTTTGAAGAATATCACTCCATTTTTTATCTCTGTTTTCAAAGTTAACAAGGCCGTTCTGATATTTCTTGGCAATAACAGGAACAAGCCAAATGCCAACCATAATAGAAATTGTCATTACAATAGTAATGGTTACGTACTGCGATGCATTGATTCTTCCCGCAAGCTCAGCCAAGCCGCTAAAGCCCATACCGCGAGCCGCATTATCTGCAGCGATAGCCTCGTAGGAAAGCGAGCCTACGACGGAAAGTCTGAGCCACGGAAGCGCAATACCCAGAGATTCGGAAAGCGAAATTACCGTGATTACTATCGCCACAGCAGGCGCGATAGTGAAAATCGCCGCGGTGATTATAGTTTTCTTGATTTTGGTCATATCCATTCCTCGTTCCTTTGCTCGTCTCACAGACTTCACAAGGAAGAAAATCGACTGTCCCAAAACTGCGGCAATAATAATGCCGACAAACAAGAACAATAACGGGTCGTTAGGTGAAAACATTTTTAAATCCCCCTTTATTTACCATGATATAATCTTTTTGTCAAATACTTGGGTTCGCAGGAAAGATTTATGCCAAGCTTACGGAATGTATCCGTATCCACGTGCGAAAGAATAACCGTAGAGTGCGCCTCGGCATATTTCAAATCCGGAATTGCGTCAAACGCCCGCTTTGCATAAGGATTATTAACCGCGGAAACCGTCAGAGCAATCAGTACCTCGTCTGTATGAAGTCTTGGGTTGTGGTTGCCGAGATTTTCAATTTTAAGCTTTTGGATAGGCTCTATTACCTCGGGGGAAATAACGTTGGTTTCGGGATCGATTCCCGCAAGCATTTTCAGTGCGTTGAGAAGCGCTGCGCTGGATGCGCCAAGAAGCGCCGACGTCTTTCCTGTTACAATTTTACCGTTATTCAATTGAATTGCAACTGCGGGATCCGAGGTTTCCTCTGCCTTTTGAAGCGCAGCCTTAACAACAACTCTGTCAATGGCAGGAGAAATATCAACGGTACGCATCAAAAGCTCGATTTTGTCAATCTCAACATCATTACTGTTACCCTTACGCTTATTGCAAAGGGCGTTGTAGTAACGGCGAATGATTTCCTGTTTTGCGGCTGTAACAACAGCGTCACTGTCATAAATGCAGAAGCCAGCCATATTTACTCCCATATCGGTAGGAGATTTATAGGGACACTCGCCCAATATTCCTTTAAGCATTGAGCGAAGTATGGGAAACACCTCAACATCTCTGTTATAATTCGTCGCGGTTTCACCGTACGCTTCAAGGTGGAAGGGGTCTATCATATTTACATCTGCAAGGTCGGCGGTGGCAGATTCGTAAGCGATATTAACGGGGTGATTCAAGGAAAGGTTCCATATCGGGAATGTCTCAAACTTTGCATATCCCGACCTTCTGCCCATTTTGCTCTCGTGGTATATCTGGGAAAGACATGTCGCCATTTTTCCCGAGCCGGGACCTGGAGCGGTTACCACAACTATTGAACGGGTGGTTTCAACGTATTCGTTCTTGCCAAATCCCTCGTCAGATGCAATTTTGGATATATTATGAGGATATCCCTCGATTGCATAATGCTTATACACCCTAACACCGAGATTCTCGAGTTTCTGCTTAAAGGCATCTGCGGTGGGGTTAGACTTATAGCGAGTCATAACCACTGCGCTGACGTAGAGACCATAGCCGTTGAAGGCGTCAATCAATCTTAACACGTCGAGGTCGTAGGTTATGCCAAGGTCACCTCTGACCTTATTCTTTTCTATATCCTCGGTATTTATGGCAAGGATTATTTCCGCCTCGTCACGAAGCTCGATAAGCATTTTAATTTTACTGTCGGGGGCAAATCCAGGAAGCACGCGAGATGCGTGAAAATCATCAAATATTTTGCCTCCGAATTCGAGATAAAGGCGCTCACCGAATAGTGAGATACGCTCCTTTATCTTTGCTGACTGGAGCTTCAGGTATTTTTCGTTATCAAATCCGACCTTGAACATTTTTATTCCCTTTCCCTGTTCATTTTAAGAAGAACTTAAAAAACAAAATAATATATCAGTATACATTTTATCATATAATGCTCTTTTTTTCAAGAACAAATGCCTTAAAAAATTCATAAAAAGAACAAAAATGTAAATTATTTTATAAAAAAGACAAATCTATTGTAATTTAGCCTAAAAAATGGTAAAATATTGATAATAAAGCAAAAAGGATAAACCGCAATGAAAGATACAATCTTCCATACTCTTACAACTCCATATTTCGACGCTATGGACAAGGATATGCCCTGGAATGAATATCCCAGGCCCCAGATGAAGCGAGAGAGCTTTTTATGCCTGAACGGACATTGGGATTTCGCCATTTCGGAAAGCGAGGATTGCCGTGATTTTAGCGAAAAGATACTCGTGCCTTTCCCTGTTGAGAGTCTGCTTTCGGGAATAGAGCGCGACGGTGTTGGTAAGTATCTTCATTACAGGCGCTATATCAAGCTTCCCGATGATTTTAGGGGCGGAAGAATAATCCTGCATTTTGGCGCTGTTGACACAATTTGCGACGTATACGTCAATGGAAACAGAGTTGCGCACAACGAGGGCGGATATCTGCCGTTTTCCGCTGATATTACCGATTTTATTAGCGATGAAGTCAACGAGCTATACGTCAGAGTTAGAGACGATTTATCTGTTTTATTTCCATACGGAAAGCAGACCAAGAAGCGCGGCGGTATGTGGTATACTCCTGTCAGCGGAATCTGGCAGACGATATGGGCAGAATGCGTGCCTTCGGAATACATTGAGAAGATTAAGATTACTCCCACCCAAAACAGCGTTACTATTAAGGTTGTTGGCGGTAGTGGCAGTAAAAAAATCACTCTTGACGACGGCAAATCTTACGAATTTAACTCCGATGAAATTACAATTACTCCCGATACAATAAAGCTTTGGTCACCCGAAGAGCCGAATCTTTATTACTTCACCTTGGAGTGCGGTGAAGATAAAATTCAAAGCTATTTTGCCCTCAGAGAGATTGGAATTGAGCAAGTAAACGGTATTCCGAGAATTACTCTAAACGGAAAACCGTATTTATTCAACGGCCTACTTGATCAGGGCTACTTCCCTGACGGAATTTTCCTGCCTGCAACATCCAAGGGTTATGAGGATGACATAAGGCTGGCTAAGAAGCTTGGATTTAATATGCTCAGAAAGCATATTAAGATTGAGCCTGATATTTTTTACTATCTTTGCGACAAGATGGGCATGGTTGTTTTTCAGGACATGGTTAACAACTCGGGATATTCATTCCTGCTCGATACCGCTCTTCCTACCATCGGATTTAAGCGCTTAAACTTTGATTACAGGCACGCAAATAAGAAGTCACGAGCTATTTTTGAAGAGCATATGTACGGCACTATGGGGCATTTATATAACTTTCCCAGCGTGCTTTACTACACCGTCTTCAATGAAGGCTGGGGCCAGTTCCTTGCTGACAAAATGTACGAAAAGGCAAAAAATTTCGACTCTACGAGAATAATTGACGCCACGTCAGGTTGGTTCTTCAAGAAAAAGAGCGACGTGGATTCAAGACACGTTTATTTCAAGCCTGTTAAAATCGGCAAGACCAACGGCAGACCTATTGTTATCAGCGAATTTGGCGGATATTCTCACCGTGTTACAGGCCATTTGTTCGGCGAGGACAATTACGGATACAGTATTTTTGAAAAGAGTGAGGACTTTGAGTCGGCATTCCATACACTGTACAGAGATGAAATTAAGCCATTGATTTCAGAGGGAATTTGCGCTCTCGTATACACCCAGATTTCAGACGTTGAGGATGAGACAAACGGACTTATCACCTATGACAGACGCGCGCTGAAGATTGACAAGGAGACTACATCTCAGGTGATGAGTTCTCTATATGAAGAGATTGAATAATTCGTTTTAAATTATAATATAAAGGTAGACAAAATGAAAAAGACATTTCTGTTTTGCACAAAGCCTATATTCTTTTTGACAGAGATTCCACCGCTTGTTTTACTGATTATTGCTATCAGTCAAAACAATCAGGCTGACGGATTTTTAAAGCTATACCCATTGATTGCGGTTTTATGTATTTGCATTACAATGATTTTTCTTTATTACTTCCGTTTGATTTCTATTTCCTTTGAAGAAATACAGACTGTTGGAGTTTTTTCATCCCGTGATCATGCTATTATTGATAAAGGAAAGACCTTGACAGCTATTATCAAGCCCAACGGATACGTTAAGATTGAACTTAGCGAAAAGGTCGCAAATTCAAGTTTCAGCTGGAGTCGGGATAACGAGCTTCCTTTGACCGACATGAATCTCTATCGTGAACGAGCTATTGGTGGCAAAGGCGCTGTTGTACGGATTCTCAAATATTTCTCGGTTTCAAGAGAAGACCAAAACAATGTTTTTACTGAGAAAAAATTCGAAAAGGTATATGAGAATTTCATTCTTACAAGCTCTCTTGAAGACGGGGAGAGACATATTAGCATAGAATTTACACAAACTGTATAAAAAATGAGCAACCTTATAGGTTGCTCATTTTTTGTTTTGAATAGATGAGGCTGTCTCTTTTGGAGACAGCCTCTTTTAAGTTATACTAACTTAATTGTTCTGTTCAACGCGGCCGCCCGCAAGGGATATCATCTTAACCGCCTGAATAGAGAATTTGTTTGCGACGATATCAAGCTGCTTGGTCATTACACCGCGAGCTAAGATTTTAACTCTCTTGGTGTTCTGAGGAACAAGTTTCTTTGCTTTAAGATCGTCAAGGGTTACCTTGTCACCATTTTCGTATGCATCGCAAAGGGTATCAAGGTTTACAAATGCCATTTTTCCTGTGGACTGACCGCCGGGAAGATCAACCATTTCAATTCTTGCCTCGGCTTCCTCATCCGTGAGAAGCTGGTCTGCTTGCTCTGCATCGGCGAAAATAGGCTCGTCGGGTGCATTTTGAACAGCTTCTTCAGCCAATTCAGGAGCAGGCTCCTCGTCCAGTCCTTCGATAGGCTCGTCAATAAGTATCGGCTCTTGCTCGGAGATTATTTTAATCTCAGGCTCGATGTGGATAATATTTGAGTTTTCGTCAGCTTCGGGAATCGATTCATAAATAGTTTTAACTTCTTCATCCACTGCAACTACAACCTCTGCGGGATCACTCTCAGAAATCTGAGGCGCATCGTATGTGTTATCGGTTACAGGAGTCTCTTGAGACTCAGATGTGTCGGTCTGCTCTGCGCCAAAATCACCTGTGTTATCGTTGGATACGGGAATCATAGGCGCAACTGGAATGTTGTTACTGTTCTCTACCGCTTCCTTGAAGCTGGATACAGGCTCATCCATGGTGAGACTGTCTCCGCCTGCTTCGTTATTTGCAAGTGCAAACGGCATACCAATTACATTGGGAGCGAGAGTGTTTGCAACGCTGCGAGGCATTGTAGGAATAGTAGGAATGCTTCTTTCGTTAGCGCGGTTTGCGTTGGTCGAAAGCGTGGGGATCTCGTGATAACCATCAACAGTTTTAGGCTGCTTTTCCTTAACGTTAAGAGTATCAATCAAGTATTCGTTTTCCTGACTCTCATCGTATGTGGTTTCCTTAACCTGAATTACAATGGGCTCTTCCTTGGTAGGCTCAAGCTCGATGTATTCGACCTCATCGGTATCCTCAACCACGATGAACTCGCGGTTTTCAATAGTCTGAGGCTCATCCTGAACAGGCTGATAGGATACAGGCTCTGAGTAGAACATTGTCTGACGTTCTACCTGCTCTGATTTTTCTTCATCAACAAGACGTGTTGTTTCTACAACGTCATCCACAATGAAGGCTGCAACTCTGTCATTATCAGGCTGCTTGCTTTCAGGCTTAGGATCTGCGTAGCGAATGCTTTCACTTGCAAGGACCTCAACATTTTCAATGTGCTCAGGTTTTTCAGTCTCTTCTTCCAGCATACTTGTTGTCTGAGTTTCCTCAACAACAAAGGCAAAGTTGGTTTCAATGCTTTGCTCGCGGTTATCATCTGACTCGCGATATGCGTTAGACAAGGTGTAGGACGATGCAGCGGTTTCTTCTACATCATGCGCCTTATTCTCAGCCTCGTCGGACAAGATTGTGGTTTCAGCATTCGTCTCAAATACGTAGCCTGCGGTATATTCCACATTTACTTTCGCAGATGCAGTATTAGCGGTTGCAATATTAAGAACAATCTCTTCAACAGAATCGTCAGACTGCTGTACAGGAGCTTCTTCTGCCTTTACAGAATCCTCAAGAACAATCGGTGCAGACTCGTTTTCAAATACGAATACAGGTTCGGTAGACTCCGTTGCCTTTTCGGTTGTATATGCAACTTTATCAAGGGCTACATTCTCTGTGGTGATTGTTTCGATATTTTCTGTTGCCTCATTGGTCTCGTCGAAGATAGATGTTGCTACGATGCCCTCAAATACAGAGGTTTCAATTGCGTCTGCAGTTTCAACGTCAGACTTAGCAGTTGTTGCGTAAACCTCAGCGGATTGTACGTCAGCCTCGGTTGCATCGTTAAGAGCAGATGTAGCAACTGTGGTCTCGAATACGGA
>JAZQWA010000034.1:0-2129 GCA_045632065.1 Eubacteriales bacterium
ATACCTCTGATTCTGTCACGTCCTCTGTGAGAATCACCAAAGGAAAGAAGAGTTTTCTTCTCTCTGTCGTACACGCCCTTGAATTTCTGTCCGCAGCCGATAGGCCAGTTCATAGCGTATGTGCCGATGCCGAACTCCCTCTCAAGCTCGTCGAGAAGGTCGAAGGGGTCACGCGCTTCGCGGTCCATTTTGTTGATAAATGTGAAAATCGGAATATCAAGCATAGCGCAGACCTTAAAGAGCTTTCTGGTCTGGGGCTCAATACCCTTTGCCGCGTCGATAACCATTACCGCAGAGTCAGCCGCCATAAGAGTACGGTAGGTATCCTCCGAGAAGTCCTGGTGTCCGGGGGTATCAAGAATATTGATGCAATATCCGTCGTATTCGAACTGCATTACCGACGAGGTGATAGAAATACCTCTCTGCTTTTCAAGCTCCATCCAGTCGGAAACTGCGTGCTTATCGTTCTGCTTGCCCTTTACCGAGCCGGCAGACTGAATTGCGCCGCCGTAAAGCAAAAACTTCTCGGTAAGAGTAGTTTTACCTGCGTCGGGGTGCGAGATTATCGCAAAGGTTCTTCTTCTTTTAATTTCAGATACAAAATCAGCCATTTTCTGTCCTTTCGCGGTGTGAAATTCGACCATTAGAGCCTTTCAACCTAAAAAACCGCATACTTCCCATTTTAATTTAACCTTTATATTTTAACATATAAAATAGATTTTGTCAAGATGCAGAGCAAAAGGTGGAGCGTGACGAATTTTAACCCTTTTAATAGGCATAAAAGGTTGACAACGGCTAAAAATTTATATATAATTAGTGTGTAAAAACTTTATGGAGCATAAAATGAAAATAAAGGCGGTTTTATTTGATCTTGACGGCACTCTTCTGCCTATGGATCAGGATTTGTTTATAAAGGCGTATCTTGGCGGACTTGTCAGCGTTCTTGCGCCACGTGGCTACGACCCGAAAATGATTGCCGGCGCTCTTATAAAGAGCACCGACGCTATGATTGCAAACGACGGCGCAAAGACCAACGAAGAGGTGTTCTGGGACAGCTTCTCCGCTATTCTCGGTGACTCGGTAAGAGACGAGGAAGAAAATTTAAGAGCCTTTTACGAGGGCGATTTCCAGAAGGTAAAGGGCGTTTGCGGTTACAACCCCGAGGCAAAGAAGCTTGTTGACAGGCTTAACGAGCTTGGGCTCACCGTTGTTCTGGCAACGAACCCTCTGTTCCCTGCAATTGCTACCGAAAGCCGTATTCGCTGGGCAGGACTTTCTCCCGAGGATTTCGCATTATATACCACCTACGAAAACAGCATATATTGCAAGCCTAATACGAAGTATTACGAGGCAATTTTGAGGCATCTTGGGCTCTCTGCCGAGGAGTGCATTATGGTCGGCAACGACGTGGGTGACGATATGGTGGCAAAAAGGCTTGGTATGCAGGTATTTTTGCTTACAGACGACCTGATAAACAAAAGCGGTGAGGACATAAACAATTATCCTCACGGTGATTTTATGCGACTTTCAGAATTTATCGACGAGGTTTTAAATGAAAATCAGTAAATTTGTTATATTTACGGCAGCTTTGGTTGCCATGATGCTATTTGCCACGGGATGCCCGAAATACGAGGAAGATTATGCGCCGCAGGGTGAGGAATTCGTGCTTAAGGCGGTGGTAAATTCGGTAACCGACAGGCTTGAGGTTGAGGTTATCGAGAGCGATTACGCCTTTGGCGTATATTGGGTGCTGGTAAACGAAAACACCAAATTTGAAAACAGCGAGGGCTCGGCAATCGGCCTCTCTGACATAAAGCTGGGTGACACAATAGAGATTACCTACGGCGGTCAGGTTATGATGAGCTATCCTCCGCAGATTGTGGCATGGAAGGTAACTCTTATATGAGGAGCGTTTTGATTACAGGCGCCGCCTCGGGTATAGGCGCAGCAGTGTGCGAGCATTTACTCGCTAACGGATACAAAGTTTACGCGATTGACGTCAGCCCTACCAAAAAAAAGGACAACCTGATAGGCTTCACGACTGATATAAGAAACGAGGACGAGCTTTGTCGGGTGGCAGATAAAATCAAGTCCGACGGTGTCACTCTCGAAGCAATAATCAACGTGGC
>JAZQWA010000035.1:0-2359 GCA_045632065.1 Eubacteriales bacterium
ACGTAGCCGCGCCATTTTGCTCTGCCGAGAGGAATACGCGCCTCGAAGAGGAAGAAGATCGCTGCCGAAAGATATGCCAGCTGGTCGATAAGTCTGTTGGGGGAGTTGGTGGGGTGTATCTCTTTGTTGAAGTAAAGCAAGAGAGCGTATACCGCAAGGAAGAGTACTATGCAAAGGCTGAATGCCGCCTTGTAAAGATTGTCTCTATGCTCGATGAATACCGAGAGAAAGAAGGATACAGCAGAGAGTATTGCCAGAATACCCGATACGAGCGAGAGAATGGAAAGCATGTTTTGTGAGTATCCGTTGCGGGATAGAATAATGTTATTCACACCCATAAATATCAGCGCGCAGCTTACGATACCTGCAGGAATGTAGCTTGCGGCGTTGTCGCTTCTATCAATAAGTCTTTGTTCCTTTTCACCGAAAATCAGGTAGGTAAGGAAGGCGAGAGTAGAGAGCGCCACCATAATTCCACCGATCCAAATAGCCACCTTGTCGTCAAAATGCATGGTAACGTTGTTGAACGAGGTGAGCAGTGCAACGCTGCGTAGTGCAGCTGCAGCAAGGCTGACAACCAGCAAGGGAAGGGTGTATATATCGATTGTTTTCAGCTTTTTCATAATCAGTTTCCTTCATTTAATTATATACACGTGCGTTACGTGAGAAAAAATAGTATTAACTTTATCTATTTTACATCAAAAATGTGAATAAATTGTAAACAAAAGCGAAAAAAGTGAAAAAAATACCTGACAGAGCCCCTGTTTTATTTTTAGCATGTCAGAATTTTATAATCTTTGTGTAATATATACAAAAATATGACTAAAACTTTGTTAAAAATCTGAGAAAATTTAAAAAACTTTTTTTACCAAAACTATTGACTTTTCAATTAATATAATATATAATTAATAAGCTTGATATGCGATGAAGCGGGAGGTGGCTACCCTTGAGGTAGGGAATTTCCGTGGAGTATGTCCGATATTTTAACCGGGCGAAACAAGAGTGTAGGCCTTATGGCACACTGTTAAACTTGATTCGGTTCGTCAGTCACTGCGGAGATCTGCCGAACTGATTTTGATGGGGGTGGATTGAACTCCCGAAACAGTGTAAAACTCATCGCCTTCTTAAAACGGTGTAAAGCAAAACGTAAAAGGAGGAATTCAAAATGGCACAGAACAAAATTAGAGTACGTCTTAAGAGCTACGACTCCACCATCATTGACGCCGCAGCGGCAAAGGTTGTAGATGTAGCAAAGAGAAACGGCAGCAAGGTTAGCGGTCCTATTCCGCTCCCCACTGACAGGGAGATCGTTACCATCCTTCGTGCAGTTCACAAGTACAAGGATAGCCGTGAGCAGTTCGAAATGCGCACTCACAAGAGATTGATCGACATCATCGAGCCCGGTCAGAAGACCGTTGAGGCTCTCATGAGCATCGAGCTTCCCGCTGGTGTAGAGATCGAGATCAAGGCTTAATTACTTAAGCAAACAACGGGAACTTCAAATCCCGATGGAGCGTTAAGCTCCGCCCTAAAGTCACGTTGGCGGATGCCGCAAGGTAAAATCAAAACCGTCAACCAATAACTATGGAGGAAAAATGAAAAAAGGCATTATCGGCAGAAAGCTGGGTATGACTCAGATCTTTGATGCCAAAGGCAACGTAATACCCGTAACCCTGATTGAAGCAGGACCTTGCGTGGTAGCACAGAAGAAGACCATCGAGAATGATGGCTACAATGCTGTACAGCTTGCTTACTCTGATGTAAAGACTAAGCACGTAAACAAGGCACAGCAGGGACATTTTAAGAAGGCAGGCATTTCGCCTAAGCGTCATCTCAAGGAATTCAGACTTGATGATTGCTCCGCACTTGAAGTTGGTTCAGTAGTAACCGTCGATACCTTCGCCGCAGGCGAGAAGGTCGACATCACTGGTATTACCAAGGGCCACGGATACACCGGCGCTATCAAGAGATGGAACCTTGCAAAGCTTAGAATGACACACGGCGTAGGCCCTGTACATCGTCAGTCCGGTTCCATGGGTGTTATCGACCCTGCTAGAATCTTCAAGAACAAGAAGATGGCTGGACAGTGGGGTAACGAGCAGGTTACCATCCTTAACCTTGAAGCGGTTAAGATCCACGCAGAAAAGAATCTTATCGCAGTGAAGGGTGCAGTTCCCGGCTCAAAGGGCGGCATCGTATTCATTCGTGATTCGGTTAAAGCATAACGGAAGGAGGAACACACAATGCCTAATATGAAAGTCGTAAATATGGCGGGTAAGGAAGTTGGTACAATCGAACTTTCCGAGAAGGTCTTCGGCAGAAAAGTAAACGAAGCAGTCCTCCACACCGCAGTAAGAGC
>JAZQWA010000036.1:0-2980 GCA_045632065.1 Eubacteriales bacterium
ACCTCGGGAAGAGCTGTTAAGTACATTTCAAGGACGGATGCTTCACCCATCTTCTTCTGCGCTTCTGCCTTCTTTTCAATAGCCTCAGCCTCTGCAAGACCCTTAGCTCTGATACCCTCAGCCTCCTGCTCCATAGCGTAACGGAGTGCCTCTGCCTCTGCCTTTCTTGCTTCAGCAGCCTTCAAAGCCTCGTACTGACTAGCCTCAGCCTCTCTCTGACGCTTGATAAGAGCTGCTTCTGCTCTCTTTTCTTCCTGATACTTAAGAGCATCTGCCTGCTTCTTGATTTCCGCATCAAGCTCACGCTCCTTAAGAGCGATTTCCTTCTCGGCAAGCTCAGCCTCTTTTTCACGGCGAGCGATGTCGGCGTTAGTCTTAGCAATTTCGATTGTCTTACGCTGATTTTCTTGCTGGATAGAGTATGCAGCATCGGCTTCGGCACGCTTTGTATCTGCCTTTACCTTCATTTCCGCCTGCTGAACAGCGAGGGCAGCATCCTGCTCTGCAATCTTCTTTTCTGCCTCTACCTTTACAGCGTTTGCCTCCTGCTGTGCATTAGCAGTAGCAATAGCAATATCTCTCTGAGCGTTTGCCTTTGCAATCTGGGCATTCTTTCTGATCTGCTCAACGTTGTCAATACCCATATTTTCAATTGTGCCTGCTCCATCCTTGAAGTTCTGGATGTTGAAGTTTACAACCTCAATACCAAGCTTCTCCATATCGGGAACAACATTTTCTGTAATCTTTTTAGCAACACCCTGTCTGTCCTGAACCATTTCCTTAAGTCCAACAGAGCCTACGATTTCACGCATATTACCCTCAAGAACCTGAGTTACAAGGGTAACCATTTCTTGACGGTTCTTACCGAGGAGCGCCTCAGCCGCACGCTTAAGAAGCTCGGGGTCGGATGAAATCTTAATATTTGCAACACCGTCAACGGAAACGTTGATAAATTCATTTGTAGGAACTGCCTCGGAGGTCTTTACGTCCACCTGCATTACGCCAAGGCAAAGCTTATCAAGACGGGTAAAGAAGGGCATTCTCCAGCCTGCCTTACCAATAAGGATACGTCTCTTTCCAAGACCTGAGATGATGAATGCTGTGTCCGGCGGAGCCTTAATGTAGCCAAGTACAAAGAAAAGCACAAGAAGAGCTACAAGAACACAAGCGGCGATGATTAAACCTGTCATAATAAAATCCTCCTGATTTTAAAAATTGTTTCCTCAAAGAATAGAGTCTACGTCATAAGAGCGCTGTCAATATAATATGTAGATTTTGGCAAGATGCTCTTTACCGGACTCCAAAGACCAAAAAAAGACCTTTAGCGTACAATCACTAAAAGTCTCGTAAATCTTTTAAATCCAGTACGTACCGAGCATCTGCAGATGCTGTATTGACGATGCGTACCCATTGCCGCGGCAATGAACTACTCCCTTTTGGATATATATATTGTACCATATTTTGTTTCTCATGTCAATATTCTCGCCACCGATTTTCCCGAATTGTATACTTGCACAATTTTGAATTTTCAATTTGTGCAATATGTATAAAAGCAAAATGTTGCCATATATATACGTTTATATAATAGAAAAGAGAGCGATAAAGGACGTGTCCCATAGGGATTTTTTAGAACATTATAAAAGAGTAGCAAAATTTGCTACTCTTTTCATTTTTGCTTTGCAAAACGCACGACTTTGCTAGTAAAGTATAGTGCGCTACACTTCATCTTGACTGCAGTAATAATTATATTCTTGTACGGAAGAACAGGTAAAGTCTATTCCTAATCCATCAATCCCAACGTATATGTATCCGTCTGCCATTTTAGACATAACTATTTCATAATTTCTTTCTTTTGTAAAACACATTCCAACAGAAACATTCTTACAATCAATAAAGACTAATTCGGCAAAATCTTTTTTAGAATTCTTATTGCGAACCTTAAAGTAAAATGAAAAGTTTGTTTGTGTATCACCAAAGGTTGACAATAGTTCGGCTTTTACTTTTAAAACTTTAGGCTCAAAATCTCCAAACGCCTCTTTCCAACCATCAATCAGTTCGGCGTAATTATTATCTTTTCTTTTGGGCTGTTTTGAACGTTCCCCAAAAGCAATAATCATATTGCCGTCATTGTCTATTTCAAAAGAAGGGCAATTTGACAATTCTATTTCTCCACCGTGATTAATATCTTCCAAAGGATTATACGGCACGTAAATATCAATATCGCTTTTTTTACTATCTCTTAAAGAAAACGACGTCATATCAGCACAACCACCACACATCTCTAAACGTTCTTTTAAGCGATGGTCCCATTCCGTACCAATTTCATGATTTCTCGAAATAGTACATTCTATTGTTTGTGAAGCACTTGCCGCAATTTTTATAAAACCGTCGTTCGTGGAATATTCGTTTTTCTTTTTACCGATTGGTTTTGCCTCACAATAAATATCTAATATATCATCCACAGCAATCTCGTAAACATCACAATTTTCAAGCACGACTAAAAGAGTTTTATAGTATTTTAACAATTCTTTATCGACAAGCATTTTTTCACAACTCTCTCCTTGTGTAAAATTATTAATTTTATGGTATCTTTAAAAATATTTTATACGGCAAAATAGTATTGCCCAGTTGAGATTAAATGAAATTCCCTATGGGAAGAGCGGAAAAACGCTCTCTTTTTGTATTTTTGCAAAATCTCGACAGTGGTTTATATTGAATTCGAGCCGTCAAACGTGGTTTTATCACAAACGTCTGTTTCGTTCTGCCCCATTGCAGCAGCTCTTATTTAAGAAATCCGCTGACAATCTGCTCCTCAGCCTCTTGCTCTGTAAGTCCAAGGGTCATAAGCTTAATAAGCTGCTCGCCTGCTATCTTACCGATTGCCGCCTCGTGAATAAGGGCTGCATCAATATGATTAGCAGTAATTTCGGGGATTGCCGCAACAGTTGCATCATCCATAATAATTGCATCGCACTCGGTG
>JAZQWA010000037.1:0-4118 GCA_045632065.1 Eubacteriales bacterium
GAGGTAATTATGGCAACGAAAACATATAACAAGCTGGTGCGGGATTTGATTCCCGACATCATAGAGGAATCGGGAAACGAGTGCAGAACGCGGATTCTCTCGGACGATGAATATCTGAAGATGCTTGATTTAAAGCTCGACGAGGAGCTTGCCGAGTATCACAAGGATCAAAATATAGAGGAGCTTGCCGACCTGCTGGAGCTTATTCGTGCGGCAGCGATTGCGCGCGGTTATACGATCGACGAGCTTGAAACCACAAGAGCCGAGAAAGCCAAAAAGCGAGGCGGATTTGAGAAGAAGATCTTCTTAATCGATGTAAATGAAAAAGTCAATTAATCTACACTAATTTGTTAAACTTTTAGGGCAAAAAAGCCTGAGAAAATCAAGGAGATAGGCCTTGAATTCAATGGGTAGGCACATATGTATCACCCCCGCCACCATTCACTTTTTAGCCCCTGTGAGCGAGAATTTTAGACCGACATTTAATCAATAAACAATAATCAAAGAACGGAGTCGACAAATGATATTTGAGTTTGGTAATTTTTGCGTCGATGTAGACGTTGAACGAACAAAAGAGTTTTACAACAAGTTTGGAAAGACAGTAATAGAGGATTGCGGTTGTATCAATTGTCGTAACTACCATGAAGCAATATTAAGAGTTCCCTATAAAGTTAATGATTTCTTTAATTGCCTTGGAATAGATCCTCAAAAGTCCCCCGAAGCAACATATTGGTATACCGATGAAAATGGTATTGCACATTATTCACTCTATTTTTATATTGTCGGTACACTTGTTAACTCTGCCGAGATATATAGACCAGATGGAAATGGTGCATTTGAGCAAATCACTGACAATTTCTACGAAATAGATACTGGATTTAAGGTCGGATTTATATCAAGAACCGACTTTGTTGCAAATGATTTTCCTATGCCTTGTGTGCAACTTGAAATAGATGCTCACTTGCCGTGGGTTCTTGATTAATTTCACCAGCATGCTCCTATTCGCAATTTTCAGCTCTGTGAGCGAGAATTTCGAGCGAACATTTTAAGAGTTGAGGTACAAAATGGTATTCAAAGGTATATCAAGAGTTTTCAAGCTAACGAACGAAGAGCAATATGAGACTATCGGTCAATTTTGGGACGAGATGGCTCTGATATACGGCTTGGAGAATCTTCAGGGTTTAGGATATAAGTGGGAAAATGATGAAATATCCTATGCTATTGGACTAAAAAACGGAGATATAGAGGGCTATAACCTAAGTATCACCCTGCCCGACGACGGTTGGGTAACCGTAAGCGGCAAAACCGAGTTTCTGAAGGAACTGTATGACGAAATATATAAAAACGGCAGGCTCGCCTACGAAATCGAAATCTTCTTTGAGTACGGCAGGTGCGAGGTCAGCTATTATCGCAAGGTTTAACCGAAAATAAGAATTTGACGAGGTGAAAGTTATGCTTCTGTACTCTATAATCATGTTTTTAGCGGCAGTTCCAATGATTAAAATAAGCATAGCAATATACAAAGGTAAAACCGATCTGATTCACGACTACCACCAAACAAAGGTTACCGATAAAGCCGCCTATGGAAAGGCTTTCGGCAAGGCGATGTTCGTTGTTTCTGCGGCATTATTACTCAGCGGTATAATAGGTCTGTTCGGCATTTCGGATACGATGGCAATGATTGCCGTTGCAGTACTGTTTATCGGCTTATTCATCGGAATTACTTGGATCATTGCGGTGCAGATAAAATACAATAAAGGTGTTTTTTAATTACCAAAATTCCAATTTGGAGAAAGATATTATACTAATATTAAAACTAACCGAGGTGCAATAATGAAATTATCAATGAATGAATCTTCTGAAAGACTTTTAGATAAATACCGTGGTTGCCTCATTGGTGGCGCAGTCGGTGATGCTCTTGGTTATGCAGTAGAATTTTTAACGGAACGTAATATCGCAAGCACGTATGGAGAAAGCGGTATTACCGAATACGAGCTTATCAATGGTGTTGCGCAAATTTCCGACGACACACAAATGACTTTATTCACTGCTAATGGTCTGCTGCTTGGAACAACGAGAGGCAAGACTCGTGGTATTATGGGTAAATATTCGGACTATATCGCCTGCTGTTACGGAGAGTGGCTGAGAATGCAAACAAGTGATTACCCATTAAATGAAAAACACCCATACACTTGGCTTATTAACATACCGCAGTTGTATGACAACCGTGCACCGGGAAACACTTGTTTTTCTGCCTTATCATCATTCTTGCGCGGTGATAAAGGAACGATAGATGAGCCTATTAACAACAGCAAAGGCTGTGGTGGTGTAATGCGAGTTGCCCCGATAGGCATTTATTTCGGTGGTAAAAAAAGCAAAATTGAGGACGTTGATATGATAGCAGCCGAATCTGCCGCTATTACGCACGGACACGATTTGGGCTATATACCTGCCGCAGCCTTGGTACACATCATTCATCTTGTATCTCACAATAAGGATATTACCTTGTTGGAAGCCGTTAACAATATGATTTCCACAATGGAGGAATTATTCGCCAATGCTCGCCATATCATAGAGTTCACCGATCTTATGGAAAAGGCGGTTATGCTCTCCGGTAGCGACGTTGCAGATATTGACGCTATTCATATGCTCGGAGAGGGATGGGTGGCGGAGGAAACACTCGCCATAGCCATATATTGCGCCTTGAAATATCAAAACGACTTTAAGAAGGCGGTTGTGACCGCTGTAAATCATAAGGGCGATAGCGATTCCACCGGTGCTGTAACCGGAAACATCCTTGGAGCATATCTCGGATTGTCTGCCATCCCCTCTCAGTATTTGAAAAATCTTGAACTTAAAAACGTTATTCTCGAGCTTGCTGACGATCTTTATAACGATTGCAAAATCAGCGAAAATAATCAAGACGAGATTTGGGAAAAGAAATATATTTATAAGACGTATAAACCTAATACATAATTAACGAATAGCATATTCAATCTTTACTTTAAATTAGTGATAAAACGTGATATAACATTATAAAAAAAGATTAGGAGAAAGAAAAATGTTAAACACCGGTGATCGTGCGCCCAATTTTACGCTTAAGGATAAAAACGGAAACGAAATAAGCCTCTCGGACTTTATAGTCAAAAGGGTTGTTTTATATTTTTACCCCAAGGATAATACCCCCGGATGCACAAGACAGGCGTGCGCCTTCGCAGGAGCATACGAGGAATTCAAGAACAGAGGTGTCGAGGTTATCGGCATCAGCCGTGACAGCATTGCATCTCACGTTAAATTCGCCGAAAAATACAATCTTCCCTTCGTTCTGCTCTCTGATCCCGAGCTCAAGGCAATTCAGGCATACGGCGTGTGGCAGGAGAAGAAAATGTACGGAAAGCTTAGCTTCGGCGTTGTTCGAACCACGTTTATTATAGATGAAAACGGAATTATAGAAAAAGTAATGCCAAAGGTTAAGCCGGATACAAACGCTGAGGAAATATTGAAGTTTATATAAAGTTGTATGACGAAGTGTAAACAAATTCCAATTTGGAGGGATAGCTTATGCTATATGGCGCAAAGGAACTAAAACTGACTGCGAATGGCATGCAGTTTGATTATATCAGGTTTGGCAGTGGCAAAAGGGCGTTGATTATGATACAAGGCCTTAATACCCGAGGAATAAAGGGTGCTGCTCTGTCTCTTGCCTATATGTACCGCATTTTTGCAAAGGAGTACACGGTGTATCTCTTTGACCGCAGACCTGTGGTTTACGACGGAATTACCGTGAGAGATATGGCGGCGGATATTGCCTCGGCTATGGACGTTTTGGGCCTTAGGAATGCAGACGTGTTCGGTACGTCGCAGGGCGGAATGATTGCGCAATATCTTGCAATAGACAGACCCGACTTGGTTAGAAGGCTTGTTCTCGCTGTAACGCTTTCAAGGAACAACGATACTGTGAAGCAGGTTGTGGGCGACTGGATAGAAATGGCAGAACGAGGAGATATGAAGAGATTCGTTCTGGATATGGCTGAAAAGATGTATACCGAGACTTACGTTAAGAAATATCGCCCCCTCATGCCGCTTCTGACCATTCTGCAAAAGCCGAAGGACGTGCA
>JAZQWA010000038.1:0-14143 GCA_045632065.1 Eubacteriales bacterium
GACTGTAAATAGACTTCCAGATACCATCCACCTCGCGCATTACGGTACGATATGCGATAATCTCGGTACCTACCTCATTATCCTCAATATCCGAATACAGCATGGTAAAGGTGTGATATTCGGTCTCGCTGACCATAAGAACCACGAAATAGAGCCTGTTCGCGCCTTCTACGCCATCAATCATCAGGTGCTTCAGGTTACCGCCTTTAACGTTCTGCGAGCAATAAATAACGTCGCCGGGGTTCTCAAGATAGTTGTGAATAATAGGCTTTTTCGTAGCGTTGAGGCCGTAATCTTTTTCCTCTATTATCTCGGTAATAAGCAAAAGGTGGTTCTCGCCAAGAGAGGTCGCGTTATTATCGCCCGGAACTATCTCTTCCGGCGGATAATAGAACTCATTCATGTGCGAGAAAACGTTCTGCGGCTCAACGTAGGCGGGGACGTGTGAATACTGCCAATAGGCGTAAACGCCAGGTACTGCAAGCATAGCAACCACGCTGAAAATCAATACCGCATATTTAATTGCAGGCATAGTACCGCCCCCCTCTCGTTGAATTTAAATCAATCAGGCCTCGTAGCCCAAAAATCCAAGACGGCGAAGTCGCTTTTCCTTCGTCTTTTTAATGATAATCTCTGCAACAGGCATAGCTACCATAGAAAATAATAGCATTATTATGCAAAGATATCCTGCGGGAGACTGCATAAATGCAATAAAGCTACCCGCAAAGGGAATTTTTTCACCCTTGTATATCGCCTTCATCTGCGAGTACTCCACAGGGAACTCGTCAGAAAATTTCATGGCGTCGCCACGAAGCATAAAATATCTGGAATCGGGATGCTTCTCGTTAGGCTCCTCAATAGCGATAATACGGTGAATAATCAAATTTCCCTCATACTCGTAAACCACGACGTCATAGAGCTCGAGCTCGAACTCTCCGGGAAGCTCGCGAGTGAGAATAAGGTCAAAGGTGTTTATTTGGTCGTCAAGGCCGTTTTCTTCAAGATACGTATTGCTCTGACGCTTGTACGACATGGAATCGGACATTACCACCTTCGGAGCGAAGCCGGGACCCTCGACCTTATCGGCAGAAAAGCCCACGTACAGTGAAAATCCGAAGAACAGTATGGCTATAATTACAATAACCGTCATAACCCTGCCGAACACGGTCTTAAAGAATGGAGTCTCGCCGATTCCATCTCGATATTCAGTTGTAATTTTTCTATCTTCAAGGCCGTGCTCTATCATTCGCACCTCCTGCCTTACGATGATTACAAGCATTGCGCCAAGCAACACCGAAAGCATAAGGAATACGAAAAAGCACACGGCGAAGATATACAGATCGTATCCGGACATATCCTATCCTGTCTTTTTAGTTAAATTTGTTTTTAAATCCCTATAGGTGAAATTAAATACTATTAAGTACCCTGCGAAATTGCGAGAGTGATGGTGATGTTCTCCTCAAGCTCGTGGAACGCGAGATAATCTGCGTGAGAGTCAAGAACGAATTCTGCGCCAAGGTCAAGAAGAGTATCAATCTGCTCTGCAGTGATGGTTGCCTCAAAGGTACCGTCAGGAAGCTTTTCCCACACAAGAGCTACCTTAGATCCTGCGGGAGAAGAATAAATGGGAGAGCCGTCATAGAGGTTTGCTTCCGCATTTTTCGTATAAACTGTTGCAACAGCAGAAACGGCGTTGTTAATAACGTCCTCGGGCGCGCCGGGGTTAGGCGTAAAGGAAACTACAACCTGACCTGTGATAACGAGCTTTGCAAGATAATTGTCCTCTGCGGTCTGGTCGATAGCAATATCTACGGTATTGCTCTTAACCCGGAAAATACCAACGTCACCGTCGGTGGTTGCGGTGGTAAGACCGTGTGAAATTGTTCTGTCAACGCTGCTAACAGTGCTGCCTGTATAGAGCCATGCAGCGTAAACGCCGCCGATTGTAACGCAGAGAATAAGCGCTACCAATATACTGAGTCTTTTCATTATTTTTTCCTCCAAAATTAAAAATTAGGGATATCCCTTATAATAAATTATAATCCTTTTACAATATTTGTCAATAATTAAAATAAAATTTTTATTTTATTTAATTTTTGTACATTGATTGTGAACAAAAAAGTGATAAAATACCGTCATGTTACTTAAAAGGAAGTTAAAAATGTCGCTTATAAAGAAAAATAATCTGCTGATTTATTTTACCGCTGCTTTTTTTGCCATTGAAGCCACAATCGGTGTTATAATGAACACCGAGGGCGGTGGTGGTGCAGATTTTTTAAAATTCAGCTCAATAGTTTTCGCCTGTCTGTTCTGCATCATCTTTGCCGAGAGGAGTTTCTCCTACCTATTCACTCAATTGGCGCTTGTATTTACAGTGATTTCGGACTATTTTCTGGTGCTTGGGGTTGTCGACAATAAAACGTTGGCTATGATTTTCTTCTCCTGCGCCCAGATATGCTACTTCTTCAGGCTTTATTTTGAGGAAAAGCGCGCCGCGGTCAAGAAAATTCACCTTATAGTACGTATATCCGTCAGCGCATTGATTTTACCTGTAACCGCATTGGTTTTAGGCAAAAATTGCGATGCTCTGGCTCTCGTTTCAATGTTTTACTATGCAAATTTGGTTTTGAACGCCATATTTGCCTATATTCGCTTTAAGGACTCGCCCCTGTTTGCCATAGGTCTTACCCTGTTTATTCTCTGCGACACGGTAATCGGACTGTCCTCCCTAAAGCACTACTTCCCCATTGACAAGAGCTCTCTATTTTACAAAATTCTCCACCCAGGCTTTGACTTGGGATGGGCGTTTTATCTCCCCTCGCAAGCTCTGTTGTCCGCAAGCCTTTTGCCACACAGAATGCAAAAAAAGAACGATTATGACAACGATACTTTACAAAAATGCGACAGACTGTAAAATCTGTCGCATTTTTTATTCATTGTAAGGAATGAGAATTTTCAGCTCAAACCACTGGTCGTTTGCATTTACGGTGGCAACTCCGCCATAGCGATTGGCGGTGTATTTAATACTCTTTATACCGTATCCGTGGAAATCCTTATCCGCCTTTGTGGAAACAAGCTCTCCGTCATCCATTTTAAGCTCTCCCTCGAAATAATTCTCTATTCGTATCATTACGAAGGACTTAACCTTGGACACTGTGACGTGAATAAGTCTTTTTTCCTTATCCTCAGTTTTCATCACCGACTCGATGGCATTATCAAGAGCGTTGCCGAAAATACTGCAGACGTCCACCGCATCCATAAAGTCAAGAAGCCTTCCGTCCGCGATTACCGTCATGGTAATCTGATGCTTTGCGCAATACATGCTCTTACCTGTCAGCAGGGTGTCAAGAACGGCATTTCCTGTTTTATTCTGAAGCTCGTATGCCTTGATATCCGCCTCCATTCTGTCGAGAAAGGCGTCTCTTTCCTCGCGGTCGTTCATCTCGCGAAGCATCTGTATCTGATGCTTCAGGTCGTGATATTTCATATTTACAAGGTCAATGCTCTCTCTCGATTGCTTGTACTGTATGTACTGATTTTTAAGCACGTTTTGCACCGCATCAAGCTCTTTTTCCACCATATTATTATAACAGGCAAGGAAATGAGCGTACAGAATAGCAACGCCTGCAATATCAACGAGGGTACGCACGTTGGCAATTTCATTTGAGTACTGCGCCATAGGCGCCTCGAATCTCATAAAGCTGATGTTACTGAAAGCGAATACAACGATTCCTATGAACAGAGCGCTTACCCAGTCCCTATTTTCAATATTCAGTCGCTTATCTGCGGGGAGTCTTAATCTGAACAGCTTCCACAGAATGAAAAAAACTATACCGTAAACAGCTACGAGAATAACAATCTCAAAAATGACGGCATATTTTGCCGTATCAGCAATTATTGCATTTGCAATCTGCCATTCAAGCGAGGCTATGCACTCGGCTATGGAAAACGCAAGAACGGCATAATAAACGCTCTCGTAAAAGGAGCATTGGGTGCAGATTTTTATGAAAAGCAGCATTGAAAAGAATGCCGCAAGCATACAGGGCACCCAGAGCCAGAGCCAGACGTTTGCCGTAAGCTCCATAAACAAAACCAAAATCGCAAGATAGACCATGCCAAAAATGGCAAGGCTAATTTTTCTTATTTTAGGCCCGAGCAGCAAAACCAGCATTCCGCAGGAGAGCCATTCCGCAATGGCGGTATATAATCTCGGGATATCAGGAATAGCGTTTACCATTATTTAATCACCTCTCCCCAATAGGAAGTAAGAGCTTCTAAGAAATCTTTGCGTTTGGCGCGACTCACTACAAGAGATGTGCCCGAAAGACGCGCATATCCGTCCTGGAAGCCCTCAACGTGAGTGAGATTTATGAGATACCACTTGCTCGCTCTGAAAAAGTGCATTCCCGCAAGGCTCTCCTCTATCTCCTTCATGGTTGCAACCGCCTCGTAATCGCCCTGCGCGGTGTGATATATCATATTGTGGCCGTTGCTTTCAACATAGTAAATGTTTTCGGCATCAACACGTACCGTACCGCCCCTTACGTTAAGAATAAGCGGTTTTTTCATACGGTTTTTCTTTCGAGCAATTGCACGGCTGAGACAACGTGAAAAGGCGAAGTAGCTAACAGGCTTCAAGAGATAATCAAATGCCTCTACGGCATATCCCTTAATGGCATACTGTGGCATATTGGTTACGAAAATAATGACGACCTCGGTATCTGACTTGCGAATTTCCTCCGCCGCGCTCATTCCGTCCATAAACTTCATTTCCACGTCCATGAAAATAATATCAAACTGCGAATGGTAATTTTTCACGATCTCATCGCCATCAGAAAACACGCTTAGCTTAATCGATTCCCCATTTTCCTTCTCATACCTAGCAAGGTACTCCTTCATGGTATCCGCATAAGACTGCTCGTCCTCTACAATTGCAATTTTAAGCATTACTTTCACCCCACATAAACGTCTGGTTTTTTTCAAAAAAACATCTTTCTACATATATTTTATCACATTTCATTAACGTTTGCAAATAAATGTAAGATTTTTATGAAAAATTTTTTTGCTTCACTTTTATTGTAAATTATGCACAAAAATAATAAAAAATTATTGACATCATTATACCACTTGTGCATTTTTTATACCACTTGTGCTAAAAACTTTTATTGTTGTTTTTATTTATTATAATGGAATTAGAAAATTTAAATGATATAAATGATTTGCGGAGCAGGAATAACACAGTATGAGGAAAATTTTAACCTTGATTCTTTTTTTGTCGATGCTGACGATGAGCTCCTGTGGCAATTTGATGGATCAAATCATCGAATTCAACAAAAAAACCCCGAGCGACCAAAGCTTTGGAAGTATTTTGCCTCCGAATTACACGCAGAATGGGCATGGCAAGCCGCCCGAGAACACTCCTCCGCATTTTACCGAGGAGGAGTACAAAATAGCGGTTTTTGAAAACGGCTATCCCGACGGCTTTTTTGCAAGGAACGACCGCGGAAACGGATCGCCCTTCAACTGCTCGTTTTCCAATACAAATGCGGTTGTTGAAGGCGGCTTATTAAGGATGTCGATCACCGAGGGCAGAGATAATTTTGTCGGAGCCGAGTTTAGAACTCAAAAGAAATACTCCTACGGCTTCTATTCGGTAAGCATGAGACCTGCAAAGTGCTCAGGAGTTATTTCCTCGTTCTTTATTTACACAAATTGGCCGTGGGATGAAATTGACATTGAATTTCTCGGCAACGATACGACAAAGATACAGTTTAACTACTTCACTAACGGCGTAGGCGGACACGAGTTCGTATACGATCTTGGCTTTGACGCCTCGGAGGAATTTCACGAATACGCTTTCAACTGGCAGGAGGATTCTATTACCTGGTATGTTGACGGCATTGCAGTTTACAGAGCTACGTCGGATATACCCTCTCACAGCGGCAACATTATGATGAACATCTGGAACGTGGCGGACTCCCATGCAAACTGGGCAGGCAGATTCGACGACTCGACTCTCCCCGTATCAGCTGAGTACCAATGGATTGGATATCAAAGTGCCGGTGCTTGCACTTTAGATAAATAAAAATTTTATACATATAGGAGGACACTATGAACAAGAAAATTATCGGCATTATCGCACTTATGCTCATCGTTATGATGGCATTCAGCAGCTGCAACTTCTTCAAGAAGATTTTCAACAAAGAAGATACCACCAAGGTTACTCTTAATGACGCAGCTCTTAACGCAGAGAAAATCATTGACTTTGCAAACGGCGCGAACCCCGACGTACTCTTTGAGTCTGACGGCTGGACTAACGGCGACGTATTCAACGTTGTTTGGAAGGCAAGCAACGTAAAATATGAAAACGGCCTTATGAAGCTCGGCATCACCGAGGAAAAGGCTACCGCATGGGTTGGCGACGCAGCGGTTGAATACAACTACACTGCGGGCGAGGCTCGTACACAGAATTACTATCATTACGGTGATTTTGAGGTTTCTATGAAGCCCTCTGCAAATCCCGGTACTGCAAGCACCTTCTTCACATGTACAGGACCTTACGACACCAAGTTCGTTCTTGATGCAAACGGCGACTACGTTCTCGACGAAAACGGCCAGAGAGTAACCGTTGAAAATCCCCACGATGAGATTGACATAGAGTTCCTTGGTAAAGACACCACTCACGTTCAGTTTAACTTCTTCGTAAACGGCGTTGGCGGCAACGAGTATATGCACGAGCTCGGCTTTGATGCATCTCAGGGCTTCCACACCTACGGCTACCGTTGGGAGCCTAACGCTATCACATGGTTCGTTGACGGCGTTGCAGTTTACAAGGTAACCACAGACACATCTGTTACACCCGCTGCAAACCTTAAGATAGTTCCCGCTATTCCCTCTACCCCCGGTAGAATACTCACAAACTACTGGTGCGGTAACGAGAGAGCAGAGGGCTGGATGGGCAAGTATAACGGCGCAGTTAAGGATCAGGGCACTGAGTATCAGTGGATCGCTACCAGCGCGACCGGCGCACCCCTCAATCCTCCCGAGAAGCCCAATACCGACATCACAGGTATTGACTGGACTGCGATTGCACCTATCGCTCCCACATTTGCAAGCACCGAAAAGTATACAGTAACCAACACAGAAAACAGCTCCAACATCACCTACACCGAGGTTGGCGGCAGCTCCTACATTAACGTAGAGATGGATATCACCGAGGCTGCAGCTCTTAAGAACTACGTTCACCTCGTAGTTACCAACAATGGCACAGCAGACGTTAGACTTCGCGTTAACGTTGTTGACATGGCTCTTGTTGAGGCAGGCGCGCAGAATATGTCTACCAACCAGTCCGCTACAATGGACGGCGAGGTAGCCTTCACCGACCTTGAGTGGGGCGGATCCTTCTTCGATCTTGCGGCAGGTCAGACCGCTGAGCTTGTTATCGCATTCACAGGTGCGGTTGAAAGACTCCAGCTTATGCCCGACTCCTCAAGAAACAACGGTGAGACCTATGCAGGTGACATCACCGTAACAGACATTAAGTTCACAGCAGTTGGCGAAATCGAGCTTCCTTGCGAGCACACCGATGCAGACGAGGACGGCAAGTGTGACAGCTGCGGCGCAGACCTTATCGTTCCTCCCTCTCTTGAGCCTCCCACATCCGGCGACGTTACCACCACCGTTAACGGTGAGGAAATCACCTTCCAGGGCAACGTAACCGACGGATATGGCGTAAACGCAAACGACGAGGACGGCACAGTTAACGTTGTTTACAACGCAATGACAGGTAACTCCTACAAGAACATCTGGGCAACCGTTACCTCTATAGCTTCCACAAAGAACATCTTCTCGGTTACTATCACCAACAACGGTGAGGCGGCAGTTAAGGTTCGTATCGACCTTGAGTGCGACGCTGCGATCAACGCTAACCACGCTGTATGTAACCTTTCCGGTACTCAGGACGGCGCAGGCGTATACACCGACCTTGAGTGGGGTGGCACAACCTTCACTATTGAGGCAGGCGCAACCGCAGTTTGCGAGGTAACCTACGACGCATCTAAGGCTCCCAAGAGAGTTAAGATCTTCGTTGACAGCTCTACATATGATGATAGCGCAGTTCACGAAGGTGACATCACCCTTTCCGCTATGGAATTCAAGGGCGAGTACACTCCCGATGATAATCCTCCCGCACCTACCCCCGAGTTCGAGGGACTTTGGGTTGAGTTCAAGACCACAAACCCCGAGTACACCGTTGATACTCTCGGCGCAGAGCGCGCTCCCTGGGTTAACACAGTTAAGATTACCTGGGCAGACCTCAATCCCTCCTGGCAGAACGTAAACGTTTGGCTCGAGGATAAGTGGGCTGAGCATACCGTTCTTGAGTTCAAGATTACCAACAACGGCGCAACCGATATTCACGTATTCACCAAGATTGAGTCTGCAGAGGCAGCAGAGCTCGGCACTGACAGCAAGACAGTTGCTCCCGGTGCAACCGAGACCGTTACCATCAACTTTGCAGGCGGCGCTAAGATGATTTACTTCTTCATCGACTCCACCAACATGGCGGCAGCAGGTCCCAACAGCGGTGATATCACTATCTCCGAGATTCAGCTTGGCAAGCTCCCCGCAGCAGAAGAGGAGCCCGAGTACGCAGCTCTTAGCTACACCGGTAACGAGTGCTACACCATCACCCCCGCAGGTGAGGCTACCGCAAGCGTAAACGTAACCTTCGCTGAGGTTTCCACCGACACATATCAGAACGTTAACGCAAGCGTTGCAGCAGTTGCTGCAGGCAAGAGCGCTGCTACTCTTAAGATTACCAACAACGGCGCAGACACTATCAAGATTACCGTTAAGCTTGAGGACGCTGCTGCTACAGGCTTGACAGAGCAGACTGTTGAAATCGCTGCAGGTGCGAGCGCAGACGTATCCCTTACCTTCAGCGGTGAGGCTGCATCTCTCTTCTTCTTCATCGGTACAGGCTGGAATGACGGTCAGAATATCCCCAGCACTAACGGTGACGTTACTATCAGCAATATTCTTTTCGCATAATCCATAATTCCCTGCTTAATCAGACAGGCAGGACAAAAGCAAAGCGGCTGTCTTTACGGCGGCCGCTTTACGATACAAATCTCTATAAGGAGACTTAATATGAGTCAAAAAAGAGGTATAGCCGGACTTTGTATAGGCATGGTGGTGCTCATTGTATTTTCAGTGATACTCAACGTGCTTTCGCTTACAAAATTCGACAATATATTTGAAAAATTCTTCGGCGCAGAGCCCTCGGGTGTTAAAGGCGACACAAAGGGCGCTGACGTAGAATACTACAAGAGCGATTTCTCCTCGCCAAGCGAGCTTTACGCTTACGAGGAGGCAAAGGTTGCCGAGATTGTTACCGAGGGTATTACCCTCTTTGAAAACAACGGCATTCTTCCTCTTGCAACCGGCACGACTCTCAGCATTTTCAGCCATTCCTCCGTTGACCTCGTCAGCGGCGGCTCGGGCTCCGGCTCCGGCTCATTCGAGCTGACCAAGGACCTCAAGGAGGGCCTTGAAAATGCAGGCTTCAGAGTTAACGAGTCGCTCTGGAACTTCTACAAGAGTGGCGCAGGCTCATCCTACAAGAGAGGCACGGGCGTTACCAACTACGGCGCAGACCTTGACTGGTCTATCAACGAGTGCCCCCTCAGCGTAATTACTTCCGACTCGGCACTTGTTAACAGCTTCTCAGGCACGGTTGCCATGTTCGTTCTCTCCCGTACAGGCGGTGAGGGTGGCGACGAGGCAAGAGATATGGCGGCATTCGGCGGTCAGTCGGGTCAGCATTATCTTGAACCTGATGCTACCGAGCTTGAAATTATTTCCTATCTTAACCAGAATTTCGACGACGTTATTATTCTTGTTAATTGCAACAACGCCATAGAGCTTGGCTGGATTGCAGATTATGAGAATATCAGCGCAGTTATTAACTTCCCCGGCGCGGGAAGAACAGGCACCTACGGTCTCGGATACATGATGCGAGGCTATGATGCAAATGGTCAGGAGATCTCGGCATCCGGCCGTCTCGTTGACACATGGGTGTACGACAACTTCTCCTCCCCTGCTATGCAGAACATGGGTGACTTCAGATTCACCGACACCAATTACTATTACGTAAACTACAGCGAGGGCATCTACGTAGGCTACAAGTACTACGAGACTCGCTATGAGGATGTTGTAACAGGCAGAGCTAACGCAGGCAGCTACGATTACGCTACCACCGTTACATATCCATTCGGCTACGGCTTATCCTACACCAAGTTCCAGTGGAGTGGCTTTACTATGTCCGCCCCTGATGAAAACGGAAACATTGAGGTAACCGTACAGGTTAAGAACGTCGGTAGCCGATATGGCAAGGACGTTGTTCAGATTTACGCAAGCATGCCTTACAAGGGCAACGTTGAGAAGGCATCTGTAAACCTCGTTGGATTTGCCAAGACCAAAAATCTTGCCCCCGATGAGACCGAGACAATCAAAATCACAGTAAGTCTCAAGGATATGACCTCCTACGACGTTAACGCAAACGGCGGCAAGGGCGGATATATTCTCGACGAGGGTAATTACTATATCACCGCAGCCGGCAATGCTCACGAGGCTATCAATGCCATTCTCGAACAGAGGCTTATAACCGAGTCCGGCTTCAGCCTTGATGCGTCCAAGATAGTTGACGCCAAGGAAGACGACAGCTCTATCCTTGTTGGTGAGAGCATGGTTGGTGTCTACGTTCAGGAAAATTACGACTCTACAACCTATTCCGTGGTTTCCGAGGGTCTTAAGACTATCGAAAACCAGTTCAGCGATGCAAAGCTCAGCGATGCAGTTTATCTTTCCAGAAGCAACTGGGTTGCAATGGAAGGAAACGGACTTCGCTACGGAGCGATTTCCGATGCACTCAGCAAAGCTGAGGTTGGTGGAAAGCAGTTCCAGGCTACCGCGTCCGAGGAGCTGAAGGCGGCGCTTAAGTCCTTCTTCTCTCTCAACCCCGACGAGGGCAAATCGGTTCTTAAAATCACAACCGACAAGGATTACGATATCGACCTTATCGACCTTCGTGGACTTCCCTACGATGATCCTATGTGGGATCTCTTGCTGGACCAGATAAATCTCAGTGAGCTTTCCAAGCTCATCGACGAGTGTGGATATTGCTCTCCCGAGATGCAGTCTATAAACAAGCCCAAGGTTAACGACCTTGACGGTCCCGCAGGACTCAACGATATTATTGCTCACGGCTCGATGCCTATTGGCGACGGACTTCGCGCTATGACTTGGCCCACACAGTATATGCTTGCGTGCAGCTGGAACGTTGTTCTCGCTGAGGATATGGGCAGGGGCATTGCAGAAGACGGTCTCTACTCCGACACTGTCGGCTGGTACGGCCCGGGTATGAATATTCACAGAACCCCCTTTGCAGGAAGAAACTTCGAGTATTACTCCGAGGACGCCTTTATCTCAGGCGCACTCGGCAAAGCCGAGGTTAACGGCGCTGCACAGAAGGGTATGTACGCATTCATCAAGCACTTTGCTCTTAACGATCAGGAAACCCACCGTGACGAGCGCGGACTTGCTACGTTTGCTGAGGAGCAGGCTATACGTGAGATTTATCTCAAGCCCTTCGAGATGACTATCGTTGATAATTACGTAGAAATCTTCTACAACGAGCCTCAGAAGGACGAAAGCGGTGAAATCGTAAGCTACGTAGCACGCACCACCACAGTTCCTGCGGCAACCGCGATTATGACGTCATTCAACAGAATCGGCGCAACATGGGCAGGCGGACACTATCCTCTTATCACCAACGTTCTTCGCGGTGAATGGGGCTTCAACGGCTTCGTTCTCACCGACTACGAGGTTGGCTCAGGCAAGGGCTCTTATATGGATACCCTCCAGACCCTTGCGGCAGGCGGTGACGGAAAGCTTAAGACCGTAGGTATGGACGCGTTGTTTGGATTTGATATTTCGAAGCACGTTGCATATCAGGTTTACGGACGTGATGCAGCTCATCACATCCTTTATACCGTGGTTAACTCCGCAGGTATGAACGGCTTTGTACATGGTGTTCAGTTTGTTAAGGGATTTGCCTACTATAAGATTATCCTTATAGTTTGGGATGTTCTCGCAGCACTCTGCCTTGTTTGGATGGGCATTAAATTGTTCAAAAAGATAGCCGGAATGTAAATCAAAGTTGTCATTTTGGCAATTTCACACCTAAAAATAAAGGCGCAGCCAAAGCAAAGTATGGCTGCGCCTTCTTGTATTTAAATAATCGGTTTAACGTTAATCAGCAACTAATTAACGTTTGTTTTTACATAATTAATCAGAGCGTCAACCTTTTCGTTGTACTCGGATTCATTGATATTATAAACGTACATTTGCATGTTGATTTCCAATTTAATATTTAAATATTCGGGTGAATGCCATAAGGTTTCACCATATACCTTAATTAATTCAATCTCACCCGTTTCAACGTTGCAATAAGCCTCGTGAGTTATTGAGAAATTAGTATTATTGAGTTGCGCATACAGAATATCAAGATTTTGTCCCCCGGGACTTTGCAAGTCTAAAAACGGCGCAGTCTGCTTAAATACTATGTAATTTTCATACAACTTGTATTCTCTGGTCATGAATTCATTGAAATCAATGGTTTTATCATCCGTTTCATATGGCTCGTAGCACTCAAAGAAATCCGCAAACAAAGATGTTACTCTGAGGCGAGTCGAACGAGCCAGCATTTCCAGCAATTCGGTGTCGGTTTGCGGTGTTATCGGGTATGCATCCGATGCATATCGCACCACTCCGTTTTCATCTCTTTCAACACCGCCAAATGCCTTTTCGTTCTTATACGTGTACAGGCAAAATTCTTTCTGCTGTAAAACATCGTTTACTAATTTTCCAGACGTGTATTCATAAATCGAAGCAACGTTATCGTCCGCTTCTTTTTTTGTTCTGAATTCATATAAATCAGTACCGCCAAGGACGTAAACATTCATGTTTATAAATGATTTGCTTTGATCACCCAATTTTGTTTCGGCAGTACATGAGTATTTTTTGCCAGATTCATAAAGTTTGAAGCCAACCTTATCGAATATTTCATAAAAATCGGCTGTATTATCAACGGTAATTTTTTCACCTGTCTTGGTAGTAAAATCTACCGAATCGACCTCATTGCCTAATACAATATCCTTTGTTTCAAGGATATCATATTTTCCGAGCATTCTCGAAAAATCAGACTCAGAATCGACATTGTCATCTTTACCACATGAGGTTATGGAAAAAATTATTGAGAGTAGCGCAAAAACAGATATAAGCTTTTTCATGGGTCTGTCACTCCATTATAGAATTGATAATATCAGGTCCTACGGACTTAAGACACCGTTTTTACTCATTTCAACAACCTATTTAATTGTAAAAATCGGTTAAATCAATTATACCACGACGTTCTGAAAAAGTCAATATCAGATATAAAGCTCGAGTCGCGCCGACATTTCGCCGCAGTCCGCCCACCCACGCCAAAAAAAATAAGCCCAGGCTAAAGCCTGAGCTTATTTTATCAAAGGAAGGACTCGATTCGCGCCGCGAACGTCTCACTGCGGTTCGGTCACCTTCGGGGGAAAACAACACTCAGTTGTTTTCTAACACCCTCAGGCCGCTTCGCTACGCGGCTTGGTCGCTCGCGGTCGCAAACGTCCCCCGGAAGTTTGCTCTGTACCGCTCGTCCTTCGAGTCCGCCCACCCACGCACAAAAAAAGAGATGACCTAAGTCATCTCGTCTGGGGCGGAAGGTAAGCGAGGAAAAAACAGTTGATTACTGTTTTTGCCGATGCGCCCGAGCAAAACAAGGAGTATCAGAAGCGGTGACAACCGCGAGCGAGACGACTATGCTTGCGAGCCGTCGGAGAACCGCAGGTGAGAGTCCGGTTGTCCCTGCCAACAAGCGGGCGGAAGGACTCGATTCGCGCCGCGAACTGCGCGGCTTGGTCGCTCGCGGTCGCAAACGTCCCCCGGAAGTTTGCTCTGTACCGCTCGTCCTTCGAGTCCGCCCGTCCACGCCAAAAAAAATACGGAATGCCCAAATGGACATTCCGTATTTTTTGGCAGGGGCGGAAGG
>JAZQWA010000039.1:0-6744 GCA_045632065.1 Eubacteriales bacterium
CAGAGTTGTTTTTTTCAAGAGAAAAAATGACTCTGACGAGCTTTTTGGCGACATGAGATGTAGCAACGTTAAAGTGTTTACCTTCAGTAGATTTCTTATCTAGATAGTCACCGAAGGTTGTAGAATATCGCGGAACAAGACGAGCAGCCCACATGAGAGCCCAACGTAGATAAGGGGAACCACGTTTTACCATAGAGCCTGAATCAGGGGTGAATTTTCCTGATTGATAAACACTCGGTTCAAGGCCCGCAAATGCAAGCAATTTATTCGGGTTGGAGAAGCGCTTGATATTTCCAATTTCAGAAACAATCATTGCGCCAATGACCTCTCCAATGCCGGGAATACTGAGAATCGGTGAAGGATTTTCTTTGAAAATTAGATGAATTTCTTTTTCTACTCGCTCAATCTGACGCGAGAAAAATTCAATTTCTTCAAGAGTCATTATCAAAGACAATGCATCAGCCGAAGAATACTTTCCTACAGAGTTTTTAGCAAGTTCAATAATAGCTTTTGCTTTATCCAGCCCAAATCTGCCTCTGGATGATGTTTCAAGAATTTTCGCGAGAGAAGACGGACGGCAAGCTGAAATATCTCTTGCAGAAGGATATTTCATTAAAATAGCCATAGATGAGACACCAAATGTGTCTGTGAATATTTTAGAATATTCCGGAAAAAGCTTTGTAATTAAGGCTTTTGCAACATTTTTTGCTCCGGAACGCTTTTTTACAAGTAAAAATCTTCTCCGAGATAGTGACTTTAGCTCGGAAATGTGATATAATGTAGGTACATCGGGTTCGTAGTTACCCCGTGCCAACATTACGGCTAAGAATTTTGCATCGGACTTGTCGGTCTTTGTTTTTCTGAGAGTGGTTGCTGTCAGTTGCTTTTTAACTGTCAAAGGATTGAAGGTAGTGACTTCAAATCCATTACGCCTCAGAAACTCGGTAAGGTTCTCACCGTAGACGCCGGTAGCTTCAAACCCGATGTGTCTTTTTACACCGTTAGGAATGCTTGGATGGTTGAGATAGTGTAGCAGCTGTGAAAAACCGATCTGATTGTTAGAAAAAGAGAACTCGGTTAGTACGTGTTCCTTTGCATCGATAATACAGCAGTTGTGTTTTTCGGATGCAACGTCAATGCCGAAATAGATGTCCATATAGATAGACTCCTTTGAATGAATTTCATTGTGTTCCCACGAATCTCAAACGAGTATCCTTGCTCGAAATAAAACATCTGCATTCGCGTGTTATCCAACTAATTAACCTTCACCTTTGAGTTCGTGGTCGTAGCCTACGGCAACCAATCGTACCTTGTACGTCGGAAGGGGCGGAACCAATCCACAATGTTATCTATATTATACCATATTTTTACCCAATTCGGAGGGCTGACTTTATTATACAAGGGGAGGATATCATCCTCCCGCACATTTTAAAATATCAAACAAGAAAATCGGGAGGCTGATAGCCTTCCCTACACGTTAAATAAATCCAATGGCGTAAAAAAAGGAGAAACCTCACTTATGGCTTCCCCTTTTTTGTATTTTTTAAAATTGACTATTCCAAAGCGTACTATAGAATCCACCGTTTTCAAGAAGGCTCTCGTGATTTCCCTTTTCAATCACCTTTCCATCTCTCATAACCAAAATCACGTCCGCTTCCTTAATTGTAGAAAGTCTGTGCGCAACAATGAACGACGTTCTTCCCTTCATCATCTTTGCAAACGCATTCTGAATTTTAAGCTCGGTTCTCGTATCTATGCTCGACGTAGCCTCGTCAAGAATAAGCATCGGAGGCAAGCAAAGTATAACTCTTGCGATACACAAAAGCTGCTTCTGTCCTTGCGAGAGCTGACCTCCGTCCTCGCCAATTTTCGTATCGTAATCGTTCGGCAAACGGCGTATAAAGCTGTGAGCGTGAGCCTGCTTTGCCGCTAGGGTTATCTCTTCATCGGTAGCATTAGGCTTACCCATCGCAATATTTTCCTTGATAGTTCCTGCCTTTAGCCAAGTGTCCTGAAGCACCATGCCAAAGCTCTTGCGCAGTGACGAGCGTGTAATATTTTTCGTGTTGTGTCCGCTGATATAAATATCTCCACCGTCAACATCGTAAAATCTCATAAGCAGATTTATAAGCGTTGTCTTTCCGCATCCCGTAGGGCCTACGATTGCAATTCTCTGTCCGTTCTTTATTGACAAATTAAGTCCCGAAATAAGCTCCTTATTCTTATCGTAAGAAAAGCTTACGTCCTCAATCTCAACCTTGCCCGTAATTTCGCTATCAGTTATGCTCTTTGCATCGGGGGAATCGGGAATCTCGGAGGGTGCATCTATAAGCTCAAAAAGTCTTGCCACGCACGCAAGCGAATTTTGAAGCTCGGTTATAACGCCCGAAATCTCGTTAAAGGGCTTTGTGTACTGGTTTGCATATCCGAGTAGTGTTGCAAGCATACCGACGCTGAGTGTCTTCTCTGTTCCACTCGCACCGCCGATACATATAAGCGCACCCGCAAACGCAACCGCCGCATACACAAGGTTATTTACAAATCTTGTGGACGGATTTGTGAGCGATGAATAGAAAACTGCCTTCAAGGACACCTTCCCGAGTCGGTTGTTTATCTCGTCAAATCTCGCACTTGTGTTTTCCTCCTGAGAGAACGCAACCACCGTCTTATGCTCGCCTATCATCTCATCAATGAGAGAAGTCTGCTCTGCTCTTATCTCCGACTGAGATTTAAAGAGCGAGTGTGTGCTTTTTGCGATAAACGCCGCCACAAAAAGTGACAAAGGAGTCATAACCACAACTATTATACTTATAGTGAGGTTTATCGAAATCATAAACGCCAGCGTTGCCGCAATGGTAAGCACGCCGGTAAAAAGCTGTGAAAAGCCCATAAGCAATCCGTCGCAGAACTGGTCTGTGTCGGTTATAACACGGCTCACGGTGTCACCTACGGGGTGAGAATCAATGTAGGAGAGCGGAAGCGACTGAATTTTAAGAAAAGCATCTCTACGCAAGCGGCGCACGATACCGAACGTGATTTTATTATTACACACGTTCATTATCCACTGCAGAAGTGCGGTAAGTGCCGAGATAAGCGCAATATTTATAAGCACCTTATGTATTCCGCTAAAATTCACCTTGCCTTGTCCTACTGCCATATCAATGGCTCTACCCACCAAAATCGGAACGTAAATTGTAAGGCCGACTACCGCCGCCGCCAAAATCAGCGACAAGAAGAAGAGCCATTTATACGTTTTTAAATATTTCAAAACTCGCTTTACGGTCTGCGTAGTGGTAACACCTACAGGGAGAGACTTTTTCTTTGAATTTTTAATATTTTTTTTCATATCAAAAGCCCCCTTACACGTTTTGAGTCACAAACTGCGACTCGTATATTTCTCTGTAAACCTCGCTATGCTGTAGCAATTCGTTATGCGTTCCAATGCCGTCGACCACGCCGTCATCAAGCACTACTATCTTGTCTGCGTGGGCGATAGACGATGTTCTCTGTGAGATAATAAACACCGTGGGAGCATAGTCAAGAGATGCAATCTCACGTCTTATAGCCGCATCGGTTGCAAAGTCGAGAGCAGACGAGCTATCGTCAAAAATAAGTATGGGAGCGCGTCTTACAATCGCACGGGCGATGCAAAGTCGCTGTCTCTGACCTCCCGAGAAGTTTTTACCCTTTTGTTCAACGGTCGCATCAAGTCCGCCCTTTTCCATAACGAAGTCATACGCATTTGCGATTTTAAGTGCTTCATAAAGTGCCTCGTCACTCGCATCACCGTTGCCCCACAAAAGATTTGAGCGGACAGTACCACGGAAAAGCACAGATTTCTGCGGCACGATTCCGATAGCCGAGCGAAGTGTCTTCTCGTCATAGTCAAGCACGTTTTTGCCAAAAACTCGAACTGTGCCCTCGCTGGCACGATAGAAGGCAGGGATAAGATTTACAAGCGACGTTTTACCCGAACCCGTACCGCCTATAATACCCACAACCTCGCCACGTTTCGCCTCAAAGCTCACACCCGAAACAGAGGGTGCGCCGCCACAGGTGTAGGTAAGGCTTACGTTATCAAATTCAACCGAAGTGGGAGCGTTTGTGTCAACGCACGTGTCTTTGCCGTCGGATTCTATTTTCATATCAAAAACGCTCTCGATTCTCTTTGCGGATGCCACAGCCTTTGTCACCGTAAATATCGTGGTAGCAAGCTTTACAAGCTCGACGAGGATCTGCGTCATATAGTTATAAACCGCAACAAGCTCGCCCTGAGTCATTCTTCCCTCATTTACCTCGGGAAGCATAAAATATATCAGCGTGATAATGCCTATATTCACCGCAACGTACGTCAAGGGGTTCATAAGCGCACTAATCTTGCTTGCAAGCTTCTGCATAGAGGTATGCTCTCTGTTTGCATCCGTAAAGCTATCTATCTGCGTCTCTTCAAGATTGAACGCACGGATAACACGCACGCCCGAGAGGTTTTCACGTGTCAAGGAAGTTACTCTGTCAAGCTTTGACTGTACCTTTTTGTACATAGGGATTCCTGCCAAGATTATAGCGAAAACTATTACTGCAAGAACAAAAATAAGTATTCCGAATATGGGCGCCGACTTGGGACTTACTGTAAACGCCATTATCATAGCACCGAAAACGATGATAGGCGAGCGCAAGAAGAGGCGAAGAGTCATATTAACGCCCGTCTGCACCTGATTTATGTCTCCTGTCATTCTCGTTATCATAGTTGACGTGCCGAGATTGTCGGTCTGACTGTAGGAAAGCTTACTAAGGTGCGAAAAAAGGTCGTGGCGAAGAGCGCATGACGTACCAACCGCCGCCCTTGCCGCAAAATACTGCGCCGAAATTGCGCAGGTAAGTCCTATGACACCAAGCGCTACGAGTATCAGTATTCTTGAATAAATATACTTTTTGTCGCCACCCGCAATGCCGACGTCGATTATCGACTTGACTACGAGCGGAACAAAAAGGTCAAAGCAAGCCTCAAGCAGCTTGAAGAACGGGGCAAAGAAGCACTCCGCCTTATAATTTTTTAAGTATTTCAGTATAGATTTCATGACTACTCCAAGTTTTCATTATCCTTATAATTATAACACCTCAACGAATTTTTTTCAAGGGGGTTTAATATAATCTTTCATCTTTTGGTTAAAACTGCAAAATATTTTGTAAAAAATAAAATTTTTTTCTAAACTCCATTGTTTCTTCATATTGCTTTAACAAAAATATGTTATAATGATTTGTTAATATTAAAAACTATATCAAAATTTGATTTGGAGGATACAAAATTGTTACAGCTAAAGAACATAACAAAGAATTATGTTGTAGGCGATTCCTCGGTGCAGGCTCTTAAGGGAGTTAGCATACAGTTCAGAGAGAGCGAATTTGTGTCTATTCTCGGCCCCTCGGGTTGCGGTAAAACTACCCTTCTTAACATTGTAGGCGGTCTTGACAGATACACTGACGGCGACCTTATAATCAACGGCAAGTCCACAAAAACCTTCCGTGACAGCGACTGGGACTCTTACAGAAACCACCGTATCGGATTCGTATTCCAAAGCTACAACCTCATTCCCCACCAGACAGTTCTCTCAAACGTAGAGCTCGCACTCACTCTTTCGGGCGTTTCAAAGGAAGAAAGACGCGCACGTGCCATCGAGGTATTAAAGCAGGTTGGTCTTGGCGACCAGCTTGACAAAAAGCCCTCGCAGATGTCGGGCGGTCAGATGCAGAGAGTTGCCATTGCAAGAGCACTTGTAAACAACCCTGACATTCTTCTTGCCGACGAGCCTACAGGTGCGCTTGATACGCAGACGAGTATTCAGATTATGGAAATCCTCAAGGAGATTTCCCATGACAAGCTCATTATCATGGTTACTCACAACCCCGAGCTTGCAGAAACCTACTCCACAAGAATTATCAAGGTTCTTGACGGTAACGTGCTTTCCGACTCTGACCCTTACGAGGCACACGAAGAATGCGTAGAGGTAGAAGCAAAGCCCGAAAAGAAAGAAAAGAAGCAGAAAAAGGCAAAGGAAGAAAAGACTTCTATGTCCTTCTTCACCGCTCTCTCGCTTTCCTTTAACAACCTCCGCACAAAGAAGGGCAGAACTATAATGACTTCCTTTGCCGGAAGTATCGGTATTATCGGTATTGCGCTCATTCTTGCGGTATCAACGGGTATTAACGCATTTATTACCGACGTTCAAAGAGACACTCTCTCGTCCTTCCCTATCAGCATATACGCTGAAGAAAAAGACCTCTCCTCGATGATAAGCGCCATCACGGGTGCGGTAAGCGAAGAGGAAAAGCAGGCTCACGGTACTGACGCTATCTATCCCAACCTCGTTATGACAGAGCTTATGAAAACCATAACCTCCTCCGAGGTAAAGAAAAACAACTTAAAGCCCTTTAAGTCGTTTATCGAAGACAAGGAAACAAGCGGTCTTGAAGGTCACGTTTCTGCTATTCAGTATTCTTACGACATCAAGCTCAATATGTACGCAAAGAACAGACTCGGCAACTGGAACGACACAAACCTTGAATCCCTCTTCACTTCTATGATGAGCGGTTCTACTACCGGTTCTACTACCGGTTCTACTACAACGTCTACTACAAGCGCCCCCTCAAGCCTTCTCGATACCTCTTCTATGTTTGCCGCATACGAGGTATGGACTGAGCTTCTCCCCGGCGAAAAGAATTCCGACGGCAGCTACTCCGCTCTTG
>JAZQWA010000040.1:0-5682 GCA_045632065.1 Eubacteriales bacterium
TTTCTGCTACAATAGTCTCAAAATCCAAAGGAAAGGAGATTTGAATGGCTGAACGCAGAATGATTTCCAAGAAGGTAATCTATAAAAACAGCTTTCTTGACCTTAGCGAAGGCGCAATTGCGCTTTATATGTTCCTGATTATCGAGGCTGACGACGACGGATTCGTCGACGGGCTGAGAAGAATTCCGAGATGCCCCTTTGCCACGGAGGAAAATCTGTCTTTGCTGATAAATTCGGGGTACGTTATTAAATTTCGGTCGGGTGTTTTGCTCATCGCGCATTGGAAAAAGCAAAACGTAGTAGCGCGCGACAGATACACCCCTACGGAATACAAAGCCGAAAAAGCGCAGGTATATATTGACGACGACGGAAGCTACCGTCGGGTGTAAACAAAATGTATTACATTCTGATACACAAATTGTAGGAGCAGTATAGTATAGTATAGTATAGTATAGTATAGGACAGTAAAGTATAGGAAAGAAGAGGATAGTATAATAATATATCACACATTTTACAGGGCTGCGCCCAAAATTGTAAATTTTTAAAATATATCTTTATTTTTTCTATAATGTATGTTATAATGATACAGTTATAGAAAAGTCCATAGAGACTTTTACGGCTGAATTCTCAGCCGTGGCAAAAAGCTGTTCTCAGCTTTTTGCTAACTATATCATTGAAACAGAAATCGCCAAATTTCTTTTTGAAATTTGTTTGCAAATCATAGATTTGCAGTCGAAATTTTCGAATTTCGACTTTCGATTGTCGTTATAATAGTTTATCGTGGTATATATGTCCTCTAACAAATGAAAGGTTTAATTATTATGGATAAAAAGGAATTTGACTGTTCCGCAAGGCTTGGCAAGGTTGGCGGACAGGCAGTTATCGAAGGTGTTATGATGAAGGCGGGCGACCGCACAGTTACCACCTGCCGTAAGGAAGACGGCAGCCTTGTGATGACCGACGACAGCTTCACATCAATAAGGACAAAGCACAAGATTCTTGATTTGCCCATCATTCGCGGTGTGGTGAACTTCGTGGAAATGATGATTTTGTCCTTCAAGACTCTGGGCGCATCTGCCGATGCGTTGGGACTTGAGGAGGAAGAGCCGTCCAAGTTTGAAAAGTGGCTTACAAACAAGTTTGGCGCAAAAATCACCGACGTTATTATGATTTTCTCGCTGATTTTAGGCCTCGGACTTTCGGCGCTTCTCTTCGTATTTCTTCCTATCTGGATTACCGCAGGAATCAATTTCCTGCTTGACTGGTTCTTCTACACCTCTATGCCTGCGTGGCTCAGCGCATTGGTTGAGGGCGTTTTGAAGATGGCAATCTTTGTTGGTTATCTTGCCGCTGTATCGCTAATGCCTGAAATCAAGCGCACGTTTATGTATCACGGCGCAGAGCATAAGTCTATCGCCTGCTTTGAGAGCGGTGAGGAGCTTACTCCTGCAAACGCTATGAAGCATACCCGCTTCCACCCCAGATGCGGTACGAGCTTTATGTTCTTTATGATTCTTCTCGGCATTTTTGCAGGCTTTATCATTAAGACTATTCTTCCCGACCTGCCCACTTGGGGCTACACCTGCATCAGACTGCTTATTCTTCCTCTGCTTATGGGACTTGGATATGAGTTTATCCGTTTCGCAGGCAAGCACCCCAATGCAATTACACGCGCCCTTTCCGCGCCTGGACTTTGGGTACAGAGAATTACCACAAAAGAGCCTACCGAGGATATGCTTGAGGTTGCAATAACCTCTCTTAAGTGCGCTCTTCGCGACGATTTTGACGAATTCCGTGAGTTCTTTGAGGCAAAGCCTTGGGAGAGCGAGGAAATTCAGAATGAGGAAAATTCGGAAGCCGAAATTCAAGGCGAAAATGCCGAAGAAGGCACAATTCCTAACAAAAACAAGGTTACCATTGATATAAACGGCATGAAATTCACTCTCACCAAGAGAGAGGAGCCGAAAGCAGACGAAAATGACGCTATATGAGGTTGTAAGGAAGCTTTCGGGAGCGGGGATTGACAACCCCGTAGGCGACGCGCGTGAGCTTATGAAGCATTTTGGCGGCTACAAGCCACACGAGGTGCTCTCGCCAAGCGTGGAGTGCTCGACACCCGAATTTCTCTCGGCAGTTGAGGCGAGGGCAAACCGCACACCCCTGCAATATCTCATCGGTGAGGTGTGGTTTTACCATGAAAAGTACAAGGTCACGCCCGACTGCCTTATTCCGCGCTCCGACACAGAGGAGCTTGTGGATTATGCGGTGAAAAATCTGCCCTGTGGTGCGAGAATTCTCGACCTTTGCACAGGCAGCGGCTGCGTGGCAATCTCCACCCTTTGCGCCACACGTGACACCACAGCCGTGGCTGCTGATATATCCTCAGGCGCGCTGAAAATTGCCGAGGAAAACGGCAAAATCAACGGTGTTTCTGACAGGCTCACTCTTTTAGAGCGCGACCTGCTTAAAGAGAAGATTGAGGGCGAGTTTTTCGCCATTTTATCAAACCCACCCTACGTTTGCGACTCGGTTTACGAAAAGCTCGAGCGTGAGATTGCCTTTGAGCCGAAGAACGCCTTTGTAGGTGGCGCAGACGGCGGTGATTTCTACCGCGCGTTTACTCCTATGTACCGTGATTCGCTTTCGGAAGGCGGATTTATCGGCTACGAAATCGGCTACGACCAGGCAGAGCTTATTCGCTCTATCGCCAAGGAAAACGAAATGAGTTGCGAGATTATAAAGGACTTGTCGGGCAACAACAGAGTGGCAATACTCAAAAAATAATACCCTCTGCAAAGGCAGAGTGGCAAACCTTAAGGTGATGCCACATTTGGTAAAACCGAAAAAGTCCGAAAACGTTTTAAATTAAGTTAGACAAGCAAACACCCATACAATTAGACGATAGTAATGCCGAAATCCTACGGATTTCCAAAATTCAATGAACTTTTTCTACTGCGGTTTGCTGAACTCTCGTCGTACCCACGTACGTAGCGAAGCGACACGAGTATATTAGAAAACAACTAAGTGTTGTTTTCCTGCGAGTGTGACCGAGTGGCAACGAGAACTTCGGTCGCAAACCACACTTTTTCCTCAAATCTGCCTATCCCCTTCAAAAAAAGAATGTTTCAAATGCAAAACGCATTCAAAACAGAGTGGCAAACCACAAAAAAACGCGTATAATGACCTAAAAAAGAGAGGTCGTTATATGTCTTATTACATAAAGCCCCGAGTTATGCTGATTTTTGGCGGTCGGGGGCATGAGAGCGAGGTTTCAGCTCGGGGCGCGAGGAACATTTTGCCCCTGATTGACCGAGAAAAATACCAGGTATTCACTATCTTCATTGACAAGAGCGGCGCATGGCTCACCGAGCGGGGCGACGAGGTGTTCCTTGCAAGGCTTGGCGGCGCTTCGGGACTTTTTCTTAATGGAAAAATCATTCCCATAGACTGCGCATTTCCGCTTCTGCACGGTGACTTTGGCGAGGACGGAGTTGTGCAGGGCGCGCTGGAAAATGCAGGTATATCCTACGTCGGCTGTAACGCTATGACGAGCGGTATGGCGCGCGACAAGGCTACCGTAAAGGCGGTGGCAGAGCGACTGTGTATTCCTACGGTCAGGTGGATTTCGGTATACCGTAGCGACGGAATTTCTCGCGTGGTACGCATGGCGGAGAGTGAAATCGGCTACCCTATGTTTATAAAGCCTGCGAGCCTTGGTAGCTCGGTTGGAGCCTCTGGCGCAGAGTGTCCGGAGGATTTGACTTCGGCTTTGGAGCGGGCGTTTACCCTCTCCGACAAGCTGATTATTGAAAGTCGGCTCGATAAAAAAAGAGAGCTTGAATGCGCCTATTTCTCTGCTCTTGGCAGAGAGATTATTACAGAGCCCGGAGAGATTCTGATTGACTCGGGCTTCTACGATTACGACGAAAAATACTCGGATAAGAGTAGCGTCAGCGTTATAGGCAAGGCAAAGCTTGACGAGTCGGTAGCAGAGGCTATAAAGAGCTATTCACGAGCCTTGGTACGCGCGCTCGGAGCGCGGAATTTATCAAGAATTGACTTCTTCCTCTCAGGCGACAGACTTTATTTCAACGAAATCAACACCATGCCCGGTATGACCGAGGGCAGTCTCTATCCAATGATGCTTGGCGAGTCGGGAATTTCACCACGAGAGATGGTAAACTCGCTTATTGCCGACGGTATAGAGCGAGGGGCTTGATTGGCGTATTCGACAGCGGTGTCGGTGGGCTATGCGCATTTTCGGAGTTACGTAGACTCATGCCACGTGAGGACATAATCTACCTTGCAGACAGAAAAAACGCCCCCTACGGCACAAAAACCAAGGAAGAGCTTATTGCTCTTACGAAGAAGGATATACAAAGGCTACGGGAAATGGGTGTAAGGCAGATTTTGATTGCCTGCTGCACCGCATCGACGGTGTACCATTATCTCGACCAAATCGAGAGGGAGATTTCCCTGCCCATTATCACCCCTGCGGCAGAGCTTGCCGCAAAATACGGACGTGTTTACGTAATTGCCACAAGGCGCACCGCAGAGTCGGGAGCTTTCGGCAGAGCAATCAGGCATTTTGGCGAAAAAAACGGCAAATCCAACGAAAATCAAGGCAAATCCAACGAAAATCAAGGCAATTTCAGCCTAAATCAAGGAAATTTATGCGAAAATATCGGCAAAGGAAGCTTTCCCACTGTTATCGAGAGCGCCGAGCAGGAGCTTGTACGGCTTGTTGAGTCGGGCTCGCGTGACGGCAGATTGAGTCTAGCGTGCGAGTGTGAGATTGACCGCATTGTAGCCGATATAAAGCGGGCAAACGCCGAGGCGCTGGTGCTTGGCTGCACCCACTTTACGCACCTTGAGGGCGAATTTAAAAAGAGGCTTTCTGGCACCAAGATTATCAGCCCTGCAAAGCTTGGCGCTATGGCGCTATACGAAAAAATTAAGGATAAAAGAGCCGAAAACGGCAGAAATATATACATGTAAGACGGCAAAAACCATGCCGACATCGAAAGGAAGAAAAAAATGGCAAAATACAGACGTTCAAGAATAAACGATGCAGTAGCCGAGGAGCTTGCAGTTGCGCTCCGTGAGGTGAGAGACCCAAGGGTTACCGATAACTTCGTAAGCATTACCAGAGCCGAGGTTGCTCCCGACTTGCGCTTTGCAAGCGTGTATTTTTCCTGCATTGGCGACTGGGCTGCAGCCGAGGAAGGCCTCAAAAAATGCACGGGTATGCTTCGCCATCACCTTGCGGTAACCCTCAATCTGCGAATTACTCCAGATTTGCGCTTCGTCAAGGACGGCTCTATCGAGCACGGCGCGAAGATTGCAAGATTCCTTGAGGAAATCAAGGCAAGCGAGCAGAAAAACGACGAGGAAAACAAAAAAGAAGATTGCTGACATATTCAGAAACTTTCCGTTTTACCTAAATGGCATTCTCGGGAATAGACAGATTTGAGGAAAAATCGTTGTTTATGACCGAAGGCGTAGTAGCGAAGCGACCTGAGGGTGTAAGAAAACAACACAGTGCGTTGTTTTCCCCCGAAGGTGCATATCGCTTGCGATATATTGCCAAGTGCGGAGATATAATACGGGAAAACATCAAACCTTGAAAATTTCTTCTAATTTTCAACCGCACGGCAAACATGAGTCGCAACGAGAACCTAC
>JAZQWA010000041.1:0-15033 GCA_045632065.1 Eubacteriales bacterium
ATGTCACAGATTGCTCTGCGAGCGCTTTGGCAACGCCAAAGCAAAGTGCGTAGCACCGCCGAGAAAACGGCGTTGCTCGCATAGAGCATAAGCTCCACCAAGTTTTTATAAAGCATTTTTGAGCTTGCTCATCAGGGCGAATGTCACAGATTGCTCTGCGAGCGCTTTGGCAACGCCAAAGCAAAGTGCGTAGCACCGCCGAGAAAACGGCGTTGCTCGCATAGAGCATAAGCTCCACCAAGTTTTTATAAAGCATTTTCGAGCTTGCTCATCAGTGGCGGTAAGAAATATTGATACAAAGCATCAAAATCCTTGATGCATCCCCCCCTTTTGTGGTTAACTTTTTTGAGCATATCAGAGATTATTAGAGTATCAACAAACCAAAGGTTGCAATTTCCCCACGATTATGCTATAATTAAATCAGCTCACCCCATTTTTAAGAAACGGAGACATATTTATGAAGAAATTTCTTATAATTTTACTTTGCGTAATACTTGGCATTGGCGTGATTTGCGGTGGATTTGCTCTTGCAAACAAGCTTGCAGAGGGGGCAATGAACGATTATATCGACTCCTTTGAGGCGGTTGAAAATTCTACGCAGCTCACGCCCGAAAAGGACGAGCTTGGAAATTGGTATTTTACAACCGACGAGGATTTCAAGGTTATGCACCTTACCGACGTTCATATCGGAGGCGGTGTTCTGTCAATCGGCAAGGACAAGAAGGCAATAAAGGCAATTGCCGCAATGATTACTGCGGAAAAGCCTGACCTTGTGGTTATTACCGGTGATATTTCCTTTGCGGTGCCATGGGGCGGCACGATTAACAATCGCTATGCCCACAGATATTTTATCAGACTTATGGAAAACCTCGGTGTTTACTGGACCGTTACCTTTGGCAATCACGACTCCGAAATTTACAACTATGCTGTGCGCAGCGAGGTTGCCACAATCTATGAAAATCCCGAGCTGGAATATTGTCTTTTCTCGAGAGGCCCTGATGAAATCTTTGGCGAATGCAACCACATTATTAACATAAAAAACTCCAAAGGACTTATTACAAAGAGTCTTATTATGATTGACACAAATTCCTACACCGACGAGGACCCTCTTGGCATCAAGTGGATATATGACAACATCCACTCAGACCAGATTGAATGGTACGAAAACGTTATCAACACTTATAGCGAGTATAACCGCAATCTGTTAGACTCTCTGCCCGAGGCGGAGAGACCTGCAAATACAGAGGACTTTACCACCGTGCAGAGCCTTATGTTTATGCATATTCCCCTCATGGAGGTAAGAGATGCCTGCAACGAGTATCTTAATGCAGGTGAGCAAAACACCGAGGATTTGACCTATATTGAAGGTGAAATTGGAGAGAAAGACCCTTACGTTTTTTGCTCAAACGAGCAAGAGGAGATGTTTGAGACTATCCTTGCTCTCGGCAGTACAAAGGCACTCTTCTACGGCCACGACCACTTAAACAATCTGGTTGTAGAATACAAGGGCGTTACCCTCTCCTACGGTTACAGCATAGATTACTTTGCATATTCGGGAATTGACAAGCAGGGCTCGCAGCGCGGCTGCTCTATCATCAACTGCTCACCCGACACAAGCTTTGAGATAATTCACGAGAATTATTACCAGGATAAATATCCCTCAAAGTATGAAAAGGAAACTAACGTTACATTTGAATAAGCATTAAAAAAAGCCGACTCGAATGAGTCGGCTTTTTATTATTGTTGATATAATTCGTCAAGAAGCGCCACGTCGGCTGAGCCGAAAATCAGAAGAAGAAGAATCTTCTCTGCATCACTCTCAACGTTTGCCACCACGTCAGACATAAGTACTATTTCGTCATTCTGGCAAACGGAGCAATATCTTGTCTGTGTTTCAGCCACCTCGTCGATTACCCAGTCGCTCCACTGGTGCATACTGCCCGAGGAAATTTCCTTACCCTTTACGAGCATAATCTCGCACTCTGCGCAGACCGTATCACCTGTATAACCGTCACTAATACAGCTTGCAGCTACAACGCCAACAAGCTTGGTGCTGGTATGCTTGCAGGCTGTTTCTATATTTGCCGCATTGCCCGAGGGGGTTGTCATTCCAGCAGGAATTTCCTCATCAAAAAGAATCCAAGCAAGCTCGGGATAGTCTATAAATACGTTTCTGTTGCCCTGAAGATTCTGAACAACCTCATTTCTGCCCATTTCCCAGGTGTCAACAGGGTCAATTTCACACCACTCAAGAAGCACGTCAACGCTCTGGAAAACGTTGGTGATGCTGGAGTTTCCTGAATACTCACCACCCCATCTTACGTACATATATAAGCAAATTCTTGCAACGTCGCCCTTTACGTTGTCATACGGCTCGAAATATCCGTTAGCATAGAAGCCACCGTAAATCGTAGTTCCATTATACGCATTACCATTAACCTCGGTAGTGGTGTGATTTGCAACGTTGCCGTATTTATGATTATTTCTCGTAGAATTTATCTTCGCATCAGAAGGACGAACATGATGCATATCACATCCGGGCTTGTCGTTATTATCATATCCGCCAAGGCTCTTAGGCCAAACGTGCTCGCGGTTCCATCCAACGTTACCGCTTCCTGCCCAATCATCCATAGTAGCCGAATATGCGCTGTAAATATATGACACTACGGTAGTGTCACCGCCCTCGCAGTCGGTCTGATTTGCCTTATAATGACAGTCGTTATAGCTGGTATACGTAGTATGTGTTGTGCTCATCAGCTCGCGAAGCTCCAAGAGGAGTGCGCCCGAGCTCATAGCGCTCAACGTATCGTAGCTATATGCGCTGCCGTAATAGGCGAGAGCGCTTGTGCCGTCAAGGGTGGTACATACCACGTCACGGTTGCCCGAATTATACTGTTTTGAGTACTGCGTGGGTTGAGCCACCCTGGGTGCGCCAACGGCAAAAATAGGCAGACTCGAAGAAATTAAAAGTATTATAACAAGCAACGATGCTATCGTGCTTTTAATGAATTTTCTCATTTTAAGCCTCCGTTATGTCGTTTTTGTAAACAATTATTAGCAAAAAGCATTATTTAGCGATATCCGTATAGGGAATCTCAACATATTTATCTGCATCAGTTGGAGCAGAAATGCTTATTTGCGCATCATAATCGTAGGTGTAATACATTCTCATTGTAATAGTATAATCGGTATCGTTCATCGTAACGACAAAGTTACACGAAAGAGTGGACGAGGCGTTTCTTTCCTTTACGATTTCAAGCTTATACGTGGCAGAGTCGAGCCTTATGGTAGCCTCTGCAGCATTAAAGCCTGCTTCAAAAAGCTTCTCAAGGCTTCTTGCGCTTTCATCATTGATGTTACTACACTCATAACAACGTCCGTCTTGAGTTTTATTAAAGCTTATCACAGCAAAGTCGCTGATGTCAATTCCTGCGCCCTCGCCTCTTGTAACAAGCAGATAATCTCTATCGGTATCGTTAAGGCTTGTCACCTCACGAACAGAAGCAATCTGCGACTCTGATTTGATAACGCTGTGATGATAAAGTCTGCCGTCAACGAGAGTATAGGTCTTTGAAACGTTATATCCGCCAACTCCTGCTTCGCTGGTGATGCGGAAGTTGTCTTTGTCAACCTCGATTACAGTAGCAGTACCCTGAGAATTGTTCAGCTTACGGATTGCCGCTCTCATCGCCTCGTCGTCGCTGGCAAAAGCAACTCTAACGCTGATTTTGTAGGTTTCCTTCTGAAGATTTTCCTCCGTCTTATCGTTTGTGTCCACGGCGGGAGTGTCATTGGGAATATTGGTATCGTCGGTATCTGCGCCATTATTACAGGAGAAAAGGCATCCAAAGCACAGCATAATCACAACGATAAATGCTATAAGCCTATTTGATGAAGTCATATTTCATCTCCTTTATCGCTTTTTATTTTGGCAACAAAAAGCAACCGTTACGGTTGCTTTTTGCCTATATTTTACTGAGATAATTCGTCTATGAAGCTTCTGTCAATCATTCCCAATGCCAAGAGAAGAAGAATCTTCTCTGCATCCGAGCCATAGGCAGCAACAAGCTGCTCTGCCGTAACCTCACCGTCAATAGTGAGAGCGGGAATAACTACTACTATTTCTGCATAGCACACCGAGCAAACCTGCTTGCCCTGGCCATCCTCAACGATGGTAGGCTCAACTACTACGGCTATTTCTCCGTATTCGTGTCTACCGGTTGCAAAAATCTTTCTACCCTTTTCAACAACCTCGTTGCATCTGGTACAGCACTTGTCGCCTGTGTAGCCGTCCTTACCGCAGGTTGCAGCAACGGCGTTTCTTATGGTTGTCACCGAGTGTGTGCAATTCTCAAGGTCAGCCGATACGGTTTCGCTATGACCGCAAACGTAGCAGGAGCGTGTCTTTGTGTTGCTTGCGGTGTCAATTACCCATGAATTGTAGGTGTGGTTGCCCGTCGCTTCAATTGCTGTGCCCTGCGTCAGCACGAGATTACAAACAACGCAATACGTATCACCTGTATATCCAGCCTTACCGCAGGTTGCATCAGCCTGGTTTTTAACCGATGTCACGGTATGCTTGCAGGCAATGGATTCCGTTACGGTATGTCCGCAGGTGGAGCAGGTTTTTGTACGAGTGTTATTGGTATTATTCTCTACCCAATTGCCATAGCTGTGGTTACCTGTTGCGGGAGTGGCTGTACCAGAGGAAATCTTGCCGTTACAGCTTGTGCAATAGGTGTCGCCTGTGTAACCTGCAGCGCCGCAGGTAGCATTTGTCTGATTTTTAACAGTAGTATTGGTGTGTGGGCAGGATGGGTCAACGGAAGAGCCGCCATTCGAGGGAGTCTGCATATTTGCAGGGGGAGTCTTGCCGAACATCTTCCATGCAAGCTCGGGGTAGTCGATAAATACGTTTCTGTTGCCCTGAATCTGCTGAACAACCTCGTTTCTGCCCATTTCCCAGGTGTCAACAGGGTCAAGCGCGCACCATTCAAGAAGCACGTCAACGCTCTGGAACACCTCTGTAACGCTCTGTGCGCCCCAATCGGTATACCATCTTACGTAAACGTAAAGAACAATTCTCGCTACGTCGCCCTTGGTATCGTCGTTAGGCTCGAAATAAGAACTGCCCTTGATACCGCCAATCTCGCCTGAGAGGTTACCCTTACTCTGAGAGCCCGAGGTTTCTCCGAACTTCAGGTTTCCGCGGTCACCGTTGGTTCTGTTCTCGTCGGGACGAATGTGGTGAAGGTCTGCGCCGCCGCCCGAGGTATTACCACCGCCCAAGCTCTGGGGCCAAACGTGCTCACGGTTCCAGCCGTTACCGCTCTGGTAATCTGAATAGGTAACCTGAGCTCCTGTATAAAGCATGGTAATCTGCTGATTAACACTTCCCTGCTCGTTTTCACAGTCGGTCTTGTAAGAATAATCTCTGCAGTTTGAATAAGAGGTTATAGTTTTATGGGTGCTTCTCATAAGCGTTCTGAGCGTGCTTTCAAGCGTGCTGCCCGACTGGCTCATAAGAGTTGCAACCGAGTAGCTACCTGTATAATAGCTCGCTGCTCCGGGGCTGAGGGCTGTGCAGAGCTCGCCTCGCTCGCCGGAGTTGTATGTCTTTGAATAGGTGGGCTGTGTAGCCGCTCCTGTGGATACAGGAATCTCTACAACGTACTTGCCAACCGCAAATATCGGCATGTAAGAGGATATTAACAGCGATATGGCAAGGAAGAGAGCAACTAAACTTTTGGTATATTTTCTCATTTCATTTTCCTTTCGTCTTACTAAAATCCTTTTTACCGATTATTCGAAGATGTCCTCGTATCTTACCTCGGTGTAGCCGTCTGCTCCCTCGGGAAGACCGATTTCAAATTTCGCCTCATAATCGTAAACGCACTCAACGCTCATATTCACGTTGTATGTTACACCGCCCATAGTAACGGCAAAGCTTGCGTTAAGTATGTAGCTTGTAATCACGTCATTCTTGTACTCAGTGTAATACTGCGCATCATCAAGAACAACAGTAGCGTCAAGAGAAGCAAACTTCTTCTCGAAAATAGAGGTCACCGACGCCTTGGAATTCTCGCTGATATCCGAACAAACGTAAGACTCTGTCTTTTGCTTCTTGTTCTCATCAACCAGAGTCACAGTGCCAAAATCTTCCTCATCAAGAACCGCGCCTGCGCCAACCGACACGATAAGCTCGCCTCGGTCAATAGCGGTGAAGTCGGCCCTTTCCCTCTCGCTTGCGGTTTTACCGCCTGCCGTAACGTCTGTTGTGTTATAAAGCTTGCCGTCTGAAAGTGTGTAGGTTCTGTTTATCGATATGCCGTCCATAGCGATAGCAGACTCAATCTTAAGGTCATCATCAAGATAGTAAACGGTGTAGGTGGTACTTCCAATCTTCGCAATAGCCGCAGCGAGCGCCTCGTCAGTAGAGCTGAAGGACATAACTACGGTCGCCTTGTAGTTATCATTCGACTTATTCTTATTGCAGGATGCAAAAAAACAGAAGGATAACGCAAAGACAAGAAGTAATGCGGTAATTTTCGTGCGCATAACAAAATCTCCTTTTATTGACATATTATTACAATACCATTTTACACCTTTATATCTATTTTGTCAAGGCTTTTAATTTTAAAAAAAAGAGCAATCCCTCCCGAAGCAAAAGCTTTGTCAAGATACACGACTTTTTCGTACAATATTACTGTACATTAAAAAAGGAGACCAACAATGCTCGTTACCAAGCCCTATCAAAGAGAAAATGCAGTTGCTTATGCAAGAAAATACGCTTTTTCTCAGAATTCACTATTTGCAAACTTTGCCGGAATAGGCGGAAATTGCACCAATTTTGTTTCACAATCCATATACGCAGGCAGCTGCGAGATGAATTACAAGCCAACCTTTGGCTGGTATTTCATTTCTCTCGACGACCGTTCACCGTCGTGGACAGGGGTTGATTACTTTTACAACTTTATTATAGAAAACGCAGACGTAGGCCCTTTTGGACGAGTGGCAACCTCTGACGAGCTGGAGCTTGGCGACGTTATTCAGCTCGCAAGAAACGAGGAGGGCTATTACCATTCTCTGCTTGTTGTAGGCTTTGACGGTGAGGATATTCTTGTTGCCGCCCAGACCGACAACGCCTATGCAAGACCTCTTTCGACCTACGATTACGACTATGCAAGATATATCAAAATTCTTGGCGTCCGCTTCGACTCCCCCGAGACAACCGACGCCTGCTTTGAGCGTCTTATGCAGGGTTAAAGCAACAAAAAGCCTTGTTTTGCAAATAATAGTTTGCAAAACAAGGCTTTTTATATTAAAGATTAATTTTGTTTTCAGTAGTGTAAAGATTAAGAAGCTCGTTCTTTCTCTCCTCAATCTGCTGCTTCATGGACTCGATTTCCTCAGCGGTAAATCTGTCAAGGTCGCCATCCTTAAGCTTACCCTTATACATTCTGTCAAGGACAAGAGCATAGTTAATATCGATAGCGCAAATGGTATTATTGCGCATGCAAACTACCATGTTTGAGTTTCCACGAAGAAGCTCCTCAACGGCATAAACACCAATTCTCGACGCCAGAACTCTGTCTGCAAGAGTGGGATTACCACCTCTTACGATATGAGCAAGACGAGCGAATTTGGTCTCAACACCTGTGTCCTCCTGAATCTTCTTTGCAAGATTGGGAGCATATTCAGAGCCAACGCCCTCGGAAACGATAATGATGAAGTTACGCTTGCCAAGCTCCTTTGCAGTTTTGATTTTCTTGCAAATAGAGTCGTCGCTATGAGGGAATTCAGGCACTACAACTGCAGTTGCGCCGGATGCGATAGCGGTATTAAGAGCAATATCACCTGCTCCGCGACCCATAACCTCAACAACGCTACATCTGGAGTGAGACTCGCAGGTGTCACGAAGCTTATCTACAAGCTCGATAACGGTGTTCATAGCGGTATCGAAGCCGATAGTGCAATCGGTAGAGGTAATATCGTTATCAATAGTTGCGGGAATACCGATACAGGGTACTCCGTGAGCGGTAAGGTCAGTTGCACCTCTGAATGTACCGTCACCGCCAATAGCAACAATGCCGTCAATGCCAAACTGCTTACAGGTGGCAACAGCCTTAGCCATACCCTCGGGTGTCTTAAACTCGGGGCAGCGGTCGGAATAAAGAACTGTTCCGCCCTTGTTTATAATATTTGATACGTCTCTTATGTTGAGAGGCTTGATATCACCGTCGATAAGTCCTGAATAACCGCGGTAAATACCCATAACTTCAACACCGCGTGTCAGAGCGGTACGGCAAACTGCTCTTACAGCCGCATTCATTCCGGGCGCGTCGCCGCCGGAGGTAAGGACGCCTATTCTCTTGATGTTTTCCATTTTACGTGTGTTCCTCGTGCTAAAAAATATATAACAGACTTATTATACAACATCTTTTTGCATTTATCAAGTGATTAAACGCAAAAAAATACAATTTTTTCCTTCTAAAATCGAATTAAAACCAATATTTTCCATATTTATTAAAATATTTTGAATATTTAATTTTTTTATGTAAATATTGACAAATAGAATAAATGGTGATATAATTACAATAGAAAATTTTTTTAGTTTTAATGGAGGGCGTGATATGGAAATAGCAATCATTGCCGACGACAACAAAAAAGAGCTAATGGCTCAGTTCTGTATCGCGTACTGCGGCATTCTGAGCAAGCATCACCTCTGCGCCACACACGCAACAGGCAATTATATTGCCGATGCGACAGGCCTTGAGATTGAGACCTATATGTCAGGCTCATTTGGCGGAACAGAGCAGATTAACTCCAGAATTTCTTACAATGAAATAGACCTTGTGTTCTATTTCAGAAGCACCGACAGCTATCACGAGACGTCTGAGGCTACATTAGACCTCTTCCGTCTTTGCGACGTAAACAACGTGCCCCTGGCGACCAACCTTGCAAGCGCGGAGGTTCTCGTTACCGCCCTTGAGGCAGGAAGCTTCAACTGGCGCGAGTTTATCAATCCCAGAAGCGAGTATAATCAGAAAAAACGCGCATTGCGATAATAAAGAATGACAAAAACGGGAGTCTGCTTTCGTTTTTGTCTTTTTGTATAGAGGTTAAATATGTCAAAAATCATTGATGTAAAGCTTATAATTGAATCCTCAATTGAAAACCTTGATGAAAACGGACTCTCCGTAGGAGACGTTGAAAAAAACGTCAGCGAAGCTCTGGGACGTTATAAATTCTCCGAGCAATCGGTAATTCTTCTTTATCACGAGAAGAGCGACGGAGGAGATATTCGCTCTGAAATCTCCTACAAGGACGAAGCTCTCACCGTAAAGCGCAGCGGAGCTATCGAAAGCTGTCTGCAGTTTAGAGAGGGTGAAACCCACCGTTCTGTCTACTCTATACCCCCATATCAGTTTGATGCAGAGGTAAAGGCAAGACGTATAAGAGTCGGCCTCGACGAAAACGGGGGCGCTATTGACTTGATTTACAATATGAAAATAGGCGGAGCCGAAAAATCGGCAAGAATGAAGATATGGATATCGGAAAATTCAAATCAAGCCTGAAAGCATCAGACTTTTCGGGTATTTACGTCTTTGCAGGCGAGGAAGACTATCTCATAAGATACTATATGAAGGCGCTTCGTGAGGCTATTTCTGCCGAGGAGGCCTTTGCCGTATTCAACAATCCCGTTTTTGACGGCCCCGAGGTAGATTTTGAAGCGCTTGCCGAGGCGGTAAAGGCGCCGCCAATGATGGCAGATTTCAAGATTATTGAATGGCGACACGCGGACTTCACCGCTATGAAGGAAACCGACCTGGAATCCCTTGAGGAGCTATGCGACGTTGTGGCGGAATATCCATATTCTATTGTTGCATTCAGCGTCATAGAGGACGGACTCGACTTCGGCATGCCGAAGAAGCCGTCGGCATTTATAAAGCGATTTGACAATCGCTTGAACATTCTGCGCTTTGAAAAGTCTACCGAAACCCAGCTTTACGCATGGCTGAAAAGGCATTTTGATTCCTACGGAATAAATGTGAATATGGACACGCTTCGCGCCTTGGTTTTCCGCTCGGGCAAATCAATGGACACCCTTGCAAACGAGGTTGAGAAGCTTGCCATGCTTGCGAAGGCTCGCGGCAAGGATTTTGTTACCCCCGACGACGTAAACGAGGTTGCCTCATCCACTCCTGAATGTGACACCTTTGCTCTTTCCAACTCGATTTTGGAGAGAAACAAGCAAAAGGCATACGATGCCATTGAGGAAATGAAAATCCGACGCGTTGACCCTCTCGTAATCATGGGTATGATGGCAAAGACCTTTGACGAGCTGACCAGTGTTGCATATCTTTTGGCAGAGGGCAAGGGTGCGCCAGAGATTCACGAAATTCTGAAAATCAACGAGTACAGAATCAAGCTATACATTTCAGCAGCCAAGAGATACGGCACAGAGAAGCTCTCGGAGATTCTCGCAACGCTTGCAAATGCTGACGCAGGCTCAAAATACGGCGGTGTTACGGGCTACTGCGCAGTTGAGCTGTTTATATCACGAACCCTTTAAGGAGAAAATATGAAAAAGATTATTTCGCTTATACTTGCAACAGTTCTTCTATTATCTGCTATGACAATCCTTTCAGGCTGCAAGGATAAGAAGAATGGCGATGACAAAACCGATATAATGGGTACGGGCGCATGCTCATACGCCACAACAAGAGATATTACGGGCAGAGATATTAAATATGTGGAAATGTGTATTGAGGGATACGGCAGACTGGTAATTCTTCTTGACGCCACTACTGCTCCCGAAACAGTTGCAAACTTTATCTCGCTTGTCGAAAGCGGCTTCTATAACGGACTTACTTTCCATAGAGTCATCAAGGATTTTATGGTTCAGGGCGGTGACCCCAAAGCTGACGGTACAGGTAACGGTCCAAACACCATAAAAGGCGAGTTTTCCGCCAACGGACACTCAAATGACATCAGCCACAAGTACGGTGTAATTTCTATGGCGCGCTCCGGCAACAGCTACGACTCCGCATCCTGCCAGTTCTTTATCTGTAATGACGACGCGTCAGACTCGCTCGATGGCAATTACGCAGCTTTCGGCTACGTTGTAGAGGGTATGAGCGTCATCGACGAGCTCACTGAAAAGGTATTCCCCAAAACTGCGTATGCAGACTACTACGGAAAATCCGAAATAGACTCCTACTACGGTCTTTCTAAACACTACGTGTGGCAGTATCTCGGCAACGGTGCTCTTACAAGCAAGTCTGACCAGCCTGTTATCAAATACATTAAGGTTATAAACTACGAAGGTTAAAAAAGGCAATAATATGAGTAAGCTTTTTATTCCCGAAAATTATTCCTCGCCACTTGACGTCTACCAGACGCAGAAGGCGATTTCATTCATCAAGCAGACCTTCCAGGCAAGGCTTGCAAGCGCTCTCAATCTCAAAAGAGTGTCAGCCCCTCTTTTCGTTACCGAAAACTCGGGTCTTAACGACAACTTAAACGGCACAGAACGCCCTGTCAGCTTTGACATTCCCGCAGTTGGCGAGTGCGGTCAGGTTGTTCATTCTCTTGCGAAGTGGAAAAGACTTGCGCTGAAAGAATATCACTTCTACGTTGGCAACGGTCTTTACACCGATATGAACGCTATAAGACGTGACGAGGACCTCGACAATATTCACTCCATTTACGTTGACCAGTGGGACTGGGAGAGGGTTATCACACGCGAGGACCGCACTCTCGACTACCTTATCGGCGTTGCGCAGAAAATCGTTAACGTTATCTGCGATACAAACGAGCTTTTAAAGGTGGATTTCCCTGTCCTCAACGTAACTCTGAACAGAAATATGTACGCCCTCACCACATCCGAGCTTGAGGATATGTACCCCAACCTCACTCCCAAGCAGCGTGAGGACGCGATAACAAAAAAATACGGCACCGTTCTGCTTATGCAGATTGGCGGCAAGCTAAAAAACGGCAAGCCCCACGACGGACGTGCTCCTGACTATGACGACTGGGCGCTTAACGCGGATATTCTCTTCTACAACGAGGTTCTCGGACATTCCTTCGAAATTTCCTCAATGGGTATTCGTGTTGACGAAAAATCTCTCGATTATCAGCTTAATGAGCGTGGCTGTAACGACCGTCGCGAGCTTCCCTTCCACAAGGCGCTGCTCGCAGGCGAGCTCCCCCTCACCATTGGAGGCGGTATCGGTCAGTCCAGACTATGCATGCTGATGATGGGCTCTGCTCACATAGGTGAGGTACAGTCGAGCATATGGGATAAGGACACCATCGAGGGCTGCAAGGCAGCAGGCATCAGATTGCTGTAAAAATTAGCAAAAACCGCACATAATGTAAACTTTACATAGCAAAAAGAGATGAGCCAAAGCTCATCTCTTTTTTATTTCAAATCGTCTATTTCTCTAAGCGCCTTTTTGAATTGGAAAGCAAATAAAATTGCGGTAAAGCTTACTGCAATTACGTCGGCAATCGGCTCGGCGAGGTATACGCCCGAGGTTTTTGCTCCCTCTCCAAAGAACAGCGGCACAATATATATTAAAGGAAGTAAAAGCACGAATTTACGCATTACGGCAACAATCATTGACGACAGAGCCTTGCCAAGCGACACGAAGGTCATCTGACAGGCAATCTGTATGCCGAAGATGCCAAGCACAGCGCAATAAATGCGAAGGGCGCCCGCGGTAAAGTCGAGCAGAGCCGCTTCTGCGGTGAAAATAGATGCAAAGGCTCTTGGGAACAGCATTACTCCCGCCCAAACGGTCATTGAGTAAATCAAGCTGCAGCCAAGCAGAAGTCTGAATATGCCCTTGACTCTGTCCTTGTTTCTTGCGCCGTAGTTGTAGCTGATAATAGGCTGCGCGCCCTGTGCAAGTCCTTGCAAGGGGAGCATTGCAAACTGCATAACGCTTGTGAGAATTGTCATTGCGCCAACGGCTATATCGCCTCCGTAAGCGCGCAGCGAGGTGTTAAAGCACACCGAAATCACGCTTTCGCTGGACTGCATAATAAAGTGAGCAGAGCCAAGCGCCACGCAAGGCAAAATCAGCGAAAAATCAAGCTTTACGGTTTCTCTTTTGAGTCTGATAATGCTCTTTTTTCCGCCGAGGAAGAGTATTACCCACACGCAAGAGATTGCCTGGGAAATTACGGTTGCCAAGGCTGCTCCCTGCACTCCCATTTTAAACACGAAAATGAAGAGCGGGTCGAGAATTATATTGGAGATTGCGCCGATAACCACCGTCAGCATACCCATTTTTGCAAAGCCCTGGGCGGTTATATATGCGTTCATTCCAAGAGTAAGCTGAACGAAAATCGTGCCGAGAGAGTATATAAACATATAATCGGTGGCAAATTTTATAGTGTTCTCGCTTGCGCCAAAGGCCATAAGCAGCGGTCTGTTAAATACCGCAAGAATAACAGTCAGAATGACCGAAACAATGCATTGCGCGCCAAAGCATGCGCCCATAGTACGCTCTGCGGAGTCGTTATCACCCTTACCCATGAAAATCGAGGCTCTTGGCGCTCCACCGCCTGCAATCAGCGATGCAAAGGCTGAAACTATCATTATAAGCGGCATACAGATTCCCACGCCTGTGAGGGCAAGGTCGCCTACCTCTTCCATATGGCCGATGTATATTCTGTCAACTATATTGTAAAGTAAATTTATAATCTGCGCGGTTATGGTTGGCAATGAAAGCCTGAAAAGCAGCCTGCCAAGCGGCTCTTTGCCAAGAAAATCGTTGTTTTTATCTGTTTGCATAAGCCTTTTCTCCATTTGCGACCATAATTTCAAATTCACTGTCACAGTCATTTATAATTTCGCCAACGGAGTCACAACTTATTCTGCCTATTGCATTTTTCACACTATCAATATGTCCACGAATTTCAGCCTCAACCTCGGATTTTTCAAAGGAAAGGTCGCAGCATTCCATAGTACAGTTGATAAGTCGGAGTCCCTTGCAGTAGCAAAGAGGCTGGGTGCCTATAATACGGCAGTTTTCAAAGGTAAGGTTTTCCGCATACCATGCAAGATACTCACCCTTAACCACCGAGTTGCGCACCGTTACGTTTTTCGCATGCCAGAAGGCATCCTTGGTGTCGAGATTGCAATTTTCAAACACCGAGTTTTCTATGTATTGGAAGGAATATTTGCCCTTAAAGTCAACGTCTTTAAAGTTTATATTTTTTGCACGGAGCATAAAATATTCGCTGACGAATTTGCAGTTTCGAGCGATAATATCCGAGGAAAACCAGCCGAATTCAGGTGAGATAACGTCGCAACGCTCAAGATTAACTCTCTCGCACTCACGCACAGCCTTAATGCCGTAAAGCTTGGAGTCGGTTATCTCAATATCACTTGAATACCAAAGCGCAGCTCGGCAAAGCTCGGTCATATTCGAGTCGGAAATTCTGACTCCGTCACAATGCCAGAAGGGATAACGGAGATTGAAGAAGCAGCCCTCTGCCACAATCTCTCCACCCTCTTTAAACGCGCTCTCACCGTCAGCAGGGCCGTCAAATGAGCAGTCCCTCACCAATATATCACGTTCGCCATACAGCGCGCGCTCTTCATCAAAGGATAATTTCTCGTAAATCTTCATAAATGCACCTAAAAAAATAATGTTCTATAACATATTATCATAACATTATGAATTTTTCAAGTTTTTATTTGAATAATATGTTTTCGTTTTCATATATCTAAAGCTTCTCACACCTATATACAAACAAAAAGCAGACCAAAAGGGTCTGCTCCGAGATTACAGGGCTCGACTCTCGCGCGACCTACGCACTCAGTCATTCGCGGCTCTGACAGTCCACCGGACTGTCATTCACTACCGCTCCTACTTCGAGCCCCTGCATTCGCCAAAACAAAAAGCAGACCACAAGGGTCTGCTTTTTGTTTTGGAGCGGATTACGAGTGAGCAGACGAAAACAACTAAGTGTTGTTTTTGTCGTTGCGAATGCGCAGGAACAAGGAGTAATGGG
>JAZQWA010000042.1:0-10764 GCA_045632065.1 Eubacteriales bacterium
TAAGACTCTTTATGATGTCGCTTCTTGCCTTCCTTCTTCTCAAAATTTTCAAAAACTGTGATGAGAGGGGCAGGGAAATCATACTTGTCGTATCAAACGTCGTATCAGCCATGCTCTTTGCCGCAGCTCACCTGCCCACCACGGCAATGCTCTTTGGCATAACTCCCGTAATTCTCGTTCGTTGCTTCCTTCTTAACGGTGGATTCGGTCTCGTGTTCGGCTGGCTTTACCGAAAGCACGGAATACAGTACGCTATGATTGCCCACGGGGGAATTCATTTAGTGTCAAAAGTAATTTGGCTAATATTCATATAAAATAAAAGCTACCTCGAAAATCGGGGTAGCTAAATTTATTTTAGATGATTTTCAGATTGATTTCTGTCCATTCGGGTTGTGACGGAATACGTCAGCCCCAAATTTATTGTCATTATTTTAACAAATCTATTGACTAAAATAAATAAATGTGCTAAAATGTTTTCTGTATGAAAATATTTTAAGGAGAATAATAAAATGGCAACTTACAACAAGAAAAACATTGAAGACGTTGAAGTAGCCGGCAAAACCGTCCTGGTTCGCTGTGACTTTAACGTTCCTATGAAGGATGGCGTTATCACCTCTGATAAGAGAATCGTTAGCGCACTCCCCACTATCCAGTATCTTCTTGACAAGGGCGCAAAGGTAGTTCTTTGCTCTCATATGGGCAAGCCCCACGCAATTCTTACCGAGGGCTTCGGTCTTACCAAGAAGGAGAAGAAGGCTGTTGAGGCTCTTCCCGCAGAGGAGCAGGCAGCTGCTACCGCAGAGTATCTCACCAAGGCTCTTACCGCAGACAAGAAGAAGCTTACCCTTAAGCCCGTTTGCGCAAGACTTAACGAGCTTCTTGGCGAGGGCACCGTTACCTTCGCAGAGGACATTATCGGCCCTGATGCAAAGGCAAAGGTTGCTGCTCTCGAGGCTGGCAAGGCTGTTCTTCTTGAGAACACCCGTTTCGACGCTCGCGAGACCAAGAATGGCGCAGAGCTTGCAAAGGAGCTTGCTTCCTACGCTGACATCTTCGTAAACGATGCATTCGGCGCAGCTCACAGAGCTCACGCTTCTACCGCAGGCGTTGCTGATTACATTCCCGCAGTTTGCGGTTACCTTATCGAGAAGGAAATTTCCGTAATGGGTAAGGCTCTTCAGAATCCCGAGAGACCCTTCGTTGCTATTCTCGGCGGCGCAAAGGTTGCAGATAAGCTCAACGTTATTGACAACCTTCTCACCAAGGTTGACACCCTTATCATCGGCGGCGGTATGGCATTCACCTTCAACGCTGCAAAGGGCTATGGCGTAGGTAAGTCTCTTCTTGACGAGACCAAGATTGACTACTGCAAGGAAATGATGGCAAAGGCTGAGGAGCTTGGCGTTAAGCTTCTTCTTCCCGTTGACACCGCAGTAGCTGACAGCTTCCCCAACCCCATCGACGGTCCTATCGACATCGAGTACGTTGACGCAGACAAGATTCCCGCTGACAAGGAAGGCCTTGATATCGGTCCCAAGACTGCAAAGATGTATGCAGATGCAGTTCTCAGCGCAAAGACTGTTGTTTGGAACGGTCCTATGGGCGTATTCGAGAATCCCACTCTTGCAAAGGGTACTATCGCAGTAGCAGAGGCTCTTGCAGCTTCTGATGCAATCACCATCGTAGGCGGCGGTGACTCTGCAGCAGCATGCGAGCAGCTTGGCTTTGCATCTAAGATTACTCACATTTCTACAGGCGGCGGCGCGTCCTTGGAGTTCTTGGAAGGAAAAGACCTCCCCGGCGTTAGCTGTTTGATGGACAGATAATTTTTGGCATAAACCGCCCTTCGCGTGCAGGCTCGACGTAGGTAACTACGCCTTCGGCACGCGAAGAACGCTTTCTACTCAAAAATTCTTCTGCCCCTGACTAAAAATAAAACAAATAAAGGTAAAATTATGAGAAGAACAGTAATAGCAGGCAACTGGAAGATGAATATGACACCTTCCCAGACCAAAGCTTTTATAAATGAGCTTGCTCCCATGGTAGCAGGCAAGGATAAGTGCGACATCGTGCTTTGCGTTCCTTACGTTGACATTGCAACTGCAGTTGAGGCTGCAAAGGGTACTAACATCAAGATTGGCGCAGAGAACGTTCACTTTGCTGAGAGCGGTGCTTACACCGGTGAAATCAGCGCGAAGATGCTTTGCGAGATCGGCACCGAGTACGTTGTAATCGGTCACTCCGAGCGCCGTCAGTACTTCGGTGAAACCGACGAAACCGTAAATCTTCGCACCAAAGCTGCTCTTGCAGCAGGCCTTAAGGTTATACTTTGTCTTGGTGAGGTTAAGGATGAAAGACTTAACGGAATTACCAACGAAGTGGTTAGAATGCAAACTAAACTTGACCTTTTGGGCGTTTCTGCCGAGGATTTGAAGAACGTTATCATCGCTTACGAGCCCGTTTGGGCAATCGGAACAGGCCTTACCGCAACTCCCGAGCAGGCTGACGAGACCTGCGGAGTTATCCGCGAGGTAATCGCAGAGCTTTACGGCGCAGAGGCTGCAGAGTCCATCACCATTCAGTACGGTGGCTCTATGAACGACGCTAACGCGGCAGAGCTTCTTGCAAAGGCAAACGTTGACGGCGGTCTTATCGGCGGAGCTTCGCTTAAAACCGATAAGTTCACAGCAATCGTTGACGCGGCTAACGCTTAATTTCAGCTGATATAAAAAGTGCGATACTCGACTTGAGTATCGCACTTTTTTTGTTGTTTTATATATTTTCACGTATTATTTTCTAAGCCCAACAAGCTCTGAGAGAAACGCCACGCCGATAATGGGGAGCAAGATTATAAATACCTCTGTTTGCGCAGCGCCGTTCTGTAACCAAAGCATGACAATCGCGCCAATCAACAGAATCTCGCAAATCATGCAAAGAACAGAAAACAGCTTCCACCCTGTAAGCATATTGATAAGCTTTAAAACAAACAAAACAGCCGATGGAATTACCAGGAAAATCGAATAAACGTAAAGCAGAGCAATTCCAAGCGCTTCACCGAAGTTGCCTTCCTCTGGTGGAGCGTATGTACGACAGTAAATCATCAAGCCCAAGGATGCCGCAAGCGCAAGAAAATAGATAACAAACGCAAGTATTCCGCCTCTTCTCATAACGAAACTCCTTTTTATTTCATTTTATCACGGAAAACCTCGATTGTAAAGAGACAAATAGAAAAAATTGGATTTTATTTTTTAACCGCCAAGAAAATTCTAATAAATTAGAAAACCTCCGTTTTTGGAAGTTAAAACGACCAAACAAATAGTCAATTTGTTGTGCAAATATTACAATTCGCCGCATAAAAAATCGTGAGAAATGCCACTTGGATTGCGCAAAAATATTTGTTATAATAATACTGCAAATATTTATTTTTAAAGGAGAAACAAAAATGGCAGGTCTTTCACTCAGACACATTTACAAGAAGTACCCCGGCGGCGTTACCGCTGTATCCGACTTCAACCTTGAAATCAGAGACAAGGAGTTCCTTATTTTCGTAGGTCCTTCGGGATGTGGTAAGTCTACCACTCTTCGTATGATCGCAGGACTTGAGGAGATTTCCGAGGGTGAGCTTTACATAGGCGACAGATACGTTAACGACGTAGCTCCTAAGGACAGAGACATCGCGATGGTGTTCCAGAACTACGCTCTTTATCCTCACATGACCGTATTTGACAACATGGCATTCGGTCTTAAGCTTCGTAAGGTTCCCAAGGAGGAGATCAAGCGTCGTGTTGAGGAGGCTGCACGTATTCTCGACATCGCTCACCTTCTTGAGAGACGTCCCAAGGCTCTTTCCGGTGGTCAGAAGCAGAGAGTTGCGCTCGGCCGTGCGATCGTTCGTAACCCTGCAGTATTCCTTCTTGACGAGCCTCTTTCCAACCTTGACGCTAAGCTTCGTGCATCCATGAGAACCGAGCTTACCAAGCTTCATAAGAAGGTTGAAACCACATTCATTTACGTAACTCACGACCAGGTAGAGGCTATGACCATGGCGTCCCGTATCGTTGTTATGAGAGACGGTATTATCCAGCAGGTTGATACTCCTCAGAACCTTTACGACACTCCCTGCAACCTCTTCGTTGCGGGCTTCATCGGCACACCTCAGATGAACTTCTTCACCGGTAAGCTTGTGAAGAAGGATAATGACCTCTACGCATCTCTTGGTACTACCCAGGTTAAGCTTCCTCCCGAGAAGGCTAACAACCCCGACCTCAAGGAGTACATCGGCCAGGAGGTTATCTTCGGTATCCGTCCTGAGAATATTCACGACGAGCCTATGTTCCTTTCCACTCTTAAGGATTCCATCATGAACGTAAACGTTGACGTTACCGAGCTTATGGGCGCAGAGATTTATCTCTACCTCGGCTTCGAGGGCATGGAGGATGCAACTAACGGCAAGAACGTTATTGCAAGAGTTTCCTCTCGTTCCACCGCTCGCGCAGGAGATACCATCCAGGTTGCAATCGATACCTCTCGTATCCCCATCTTCGATAAGGATACCGAGAAGTGCATCTGCCACTAATTTAAAATCATAAGGCACTGCTGTTTTGCAGTGCTTTATCCCCTAATAATAAATAATATAAAATTTTAAAAGTAAAAATATATTTTCCCCTTGACACTATGTTATTTATTTGATATAATAACCATAGTATACAAATTCCGCGCCGCGGATCGAGAGGTAATCACCAATGCGCGAATTAATCGAAATGAACAAAAAAGAAAAAAGAGCTCGATTTTCAGTACTCACAGCTCTCATAAGGGATGACAAAAAGCTAGTCAGAGAAGAGTTATCAAACTATCGCAAGCTTGGCATTGGCATCAGAAGGGCAAAGCTTAGTCTTGAAGCCGCCGAGCGCTCTTACGAGAGACGCGAGTCAAAGCGTAACGCAAGGAAGATAAAAGCTTCTTTGGCAGACCGCGATTCATATACCAAGAGGTTTAATGAATCCGCTGCTTGCATTGCGAAGCTTTTGGGCGTCGTAAGACGCGACTATCTTGCTATGGCAGGTCTGTATTATGACGGCAGAGCGCGTATGATAATGGACCGTTGTGAGAATTACAACGACTCTGTTGTCTGGAGTATGATCAGCACGCAATTAAAATGCGGCATCAATGAAAATATCGAGTTAGAAGAAGAGTATTAAGAGGAGGAATATTTCCAATGGCAATTCCCGAGATTCCCGTAAACAACGTACCTGTACAGAACGCAGCACCCGCACCTAATGCTGCATACTCTTATCCTCAGTATGTACCCATGCCCATGCCTATGCCTTATCCTTATTCCATGGCACCTCAGGCAGCGGCTCCCATGGCAGCACCTGAGGCGCAGGCTCCCAAGGTGGCTCCCGTGTCGATTGACGTTTCTCCTATGCTTGAGAAGGCTCTTGACGCAACAATGCAGAAGTTTGCTGCAGCATTTGATAAGAAAATCGAGGAGTTCCTTGCAGAGCACCCCGTAAATATTCCCGTAGGCAACGGCGAGGCAGCGCCTGCAGGCGTTTCTTACGGTGTTAAGGAGATCGCTGCTCTTGAAGGACTTATCCTTGACGACGAGCAGGCTCTTATCGATAAGCTTACCGCAATGATTGAGACTCTTAAGGGCCTCGCAGTTGGTATGGCAGAGCTCAGCGCTCTTTGCTCAGACATTTCCGAGAAGCAGGCTACTGCTAACGATATGCAGAAGCAGACTAATGATATGCAGCGTCAGATTCTTCGTGACCAGAAGGGTATCCAGGTTGGTCAGAGAGTTGTTGCTCAGGACCAGGCTGCTATTGCGCATGACCAGACACTTCTTCAGGAACAGCAGAACACCCTTATGGATAACCAGAAGGCTCTTACCGAGGCTCAGCAGGCTATGGAGGAAACCCAGCGCCTTGTTGCAGAGAACCAGGCAACCCTTGAGGGCGCTATGAAGGATGCTCTCGCAGTTCAGAAGGATATGATTGCTGCTCAGCAGGCTATTATTGCAGGCAATGCTAAGAGCATTGAGGCTCAGAATGACCTTGTTGATAAGCAGAACGTTACCCTTGCGCTTCAGAAGGATGCGCTCGTTGCACAGAGACAGACCTTCCGTGAGCAGAAGGCTCTTGTTGAGAAGCAGAAGGCTCTTAAGGAGACCGCTCCCAAGAAGAAGGCGAAGGATGCTGAGGAAGCTCCTGCAGCTGAAGAAAACGCATAATAATCTACATACAAAAGAGGCTGTCTCATATTTTTCATTGAGACAGCCTCTTTAAATTTTAAATATAAAACTTTGCGGATTTAATTAAATCACAACAGCAGAATCAACAGACTCCTCTATCTTCGCCTCATGCTCTGCGCAGGCAAGCTGAACGTGGTAAGCATCGATAACAGACTCCTCCAGCGCCTCTCTGAAATCAGAGTTAATAGGGTGAACAATATCACGGTATGTTCCGTCGGGATTCTTTCTCGAGGGCATAACGATGAAATATCTGTCACGAGCGTAAATAACCTTGATATCGTGAACTGCGAGGCAGTCGTTGAAGGTAACCGAAACGATAGCCTTCATAGGACCTTCCTCAAAAAACTTTCTGATTTTGATGTCTGTAATCTGCATAACTTAAAATTCCTTCCTTGCAATGTACAAAAATTTTGATAATGAATATAATGACAACGGCTTAATATAACGTCGCCTTATCCTTAGCAGTTATATTATAACTTACAAATGTTAAAAATATTCATATAATAAATTATAAATTTTTGAACTATTTGTTATGTTTTTTCTTACATTTGTAAACAAAAAGCTTTTAATTGACAAAACAAGGCAGGATGCAAACTAATGAGTCAAAATCCGTCTCAAAGCGACAAGAGCATCTCTTTTGATATGATGCGTAAAATTACCGAAAATCCCACGTCAAAAATTCATTTTGTGGGCATCGGAGGAGTGTCAATGTACTCTCTTGCCAGACTTGCTATGCTGGGGTCAGCTGGGGTGACGGGAAGTGACAGGGAGATAAGCGAAAGAACAAAAAGACTCTCACAGCTTGGCGCAAGAATTTACAGTGAGCATAATGCGGAGAATGTCCGTGGAGCAGATCTTGTGGTTTATAGCCATGCAATAGCTATGGATAATGCAGAGCTTGTATATGCCAAAGAAAACGGCATTCCCACCGCCAGCCGCGCTGAATATCTTGGCGCTATGATGCAGGGGTATAAAAACCGTATTGGAGTATCGGGCTCACACGGAAAAAGCACCACAGTTGCCATGCTTGACGCAATAATGAGCATGTCGGGCAGTGAGCCAACAGTGCTTTCGGGCGCAGAGCTTTCAGTTGGTGAACCGCTTAAATTAGGCTCAAAGGGGCTTATGATATACGAATCCTGCGAGTATAAGGATTCATTTTTAAAATTCTCGCCAACAATATCGATAGGGCTTAATTTAGAGCTTGACCACACCGATTATTTCGAGTCCTTGCCAGACATCCAGCGCTCCTTTAAACGCGCGCTTGGCAAGGCGACAGATTTCGCGGTGATAAACGGCGATGATGCAAATTTCAAGCTATTTTTACAGGATTTGCAAACTAAAGTTGTCACTTTTGGGGCAGGAGAGCATAATCTTTATCGCTATGAGATAACCTCGTTTCGTGATATTGGCTGCGAATTCAGTCTGTCGAAGTACGGAAGCGAGATAGGTAGATTTGCTCTTAATATCCCAGGCTCATTTAACGTTTCCAACGCCACGGCGGCAATAGTTACCGCTCTTGAATACGGTGTGGACGTAGTAACGGTGAGAGAGGCAATCTCTAAATTTTCGGGAGTCCCAAGACGGCTTGAGTATATAGGTCAGAGATGGAGCAGGGCGGTTTATTACGACTACGCACACCATCCAACCGAAATTTCGGCATCAATTGATGCCCTGAAAATGCTCACCCACGAGCCTTTGACGGTAATTTTCAAGCCTCATACCTATACGAGAACAAAAGCGCTGTGGCGCGAGTTCGTTTCGGCCTTGAAAATGGCAGATTACGTGATTTTGACCGATATATATCCCGCCAGGGAGACGGCAATTGAGGGTGTGACGTCCGAGAGATTAGCTTGTGAGGTAGGCTCGAGGGCGGTTTATTGCCCTGACGATAAGGTCACATCGGTACTTGACAGATATACCAAGGGCGCTATTGTTATAATGGGTGCCGGAGATATGGAATTTATAAAAAAGGAAGTTTTAAAATGATGAAAAAGCCTGTAATACTTGTCAGCGCATGCCTTCTTGGCGTTTGTTGCCGTTACGACGGTGAGAGCAAGCCCTGCGATGAGGTAATCGCCCTTCGTGACAGATTTACAATGATACCTATCTGCCCCGAGGTAGACGGCGGACTGCCCACACCACGCACCCCCAGCGAGAGAGTAGGGGATAAAGTGCTTATGAAGGACGGCCGCGACGTTACAAAAAATTATAACGACGGAGCGGCACAGGCATTGGAAAAAGCCCAGCTTTACGGCTGCAAAGCCGCCATTTTAAAGGCTCGCAGTCCATCATGCGGAAGCGGTCTTGTTTACGATGGCAGCTTTACGGGCACACTTGTAGAGGGAGACGGTGTTGCAGCCGAGCTGCTGAAAAGAAGCGGCGTCAAGGTTTTCAGCGAGGAAAATATTCCCGAGCTTTTACAATATTTTGTTGACAAAACCTAAAAAGTGTATTATAATTAAACAAAAAAAGGAAAGGAATTTGTATTATGTCAGACGGGCAAAGTCAGAGTCGAAGTAGAAAAATGAATACATATCGGCTTGGCAGGCATACCGTGGCATAAGCTATGATTTCTTACGCCATTTTTTGCTCCGAGCCGAAAAGGAGGCAAAAAATGGAGAATAACTATACTCAAAACAGCCTCACAGGCGAGATTGTCATCTCGCCCGAGAGGCTTTCTTCTTTAATTGAGGAGAAAAAATATCAGCAGCTGAAGGAGATATTAACTCTTCTTCCGCCACCCGACCTTGCCGAGCTTTTTGACGAGCTTGACGAGAAGAATCATATTCTGCTCTTCAGACTTCTCCATAAGGAGCAGGCGGCAGAGGTGTTCGTGTGGCTTGATAGCGATTTGCAGAAGAGGCTTATCGATTCCTTTAGCGATAAGGAGCTTTCAAGCGTCCTCGACGAGCTTTATATCGACGATACCGTCGATTTGATTGAGGAAATGCCTGCAATGGTGGTTAAGCGTATTATAAAACAGTCCAGCAAGGAAAACCGAGAGGATATTAACAAGATTCTTCGCTATCCCAAGGACTCTGCAGGCAGCCTTATGACCACTGAGTACGTGCGCCTTAACCAGAATATGACGGTTGAGGAAGCACTGATACACATAAGAAGTGTTGCTATCGATAAGGAGACCATCTACACCTGCTACGTTACCGAAAGTGATAAAAGGCTCATCGGAATCGTGACGGCAAAAAGGCTTCTTCTTGCCGATCCTGACACTCCTCTCGGTGAAATTATGGACACTAACGTAATTAAGCTCCATACTCACGAGGACAGGGAAGAGGCTGCGGCAAAATTTGATAAATACGGCTTTATTGCCATGCCTGTTGTTGACAGCGAGGGCAGACTTGTGGGTATTATCACCATCGACGATGCTCTTGAAGTCTTAAAAGAGGAGTCCGAGGAGGACTTCGCAAAGATGGCGGCGATTACTCCCAGCGAGGAGCCCTATCTCAAAACAGACGTGTTCTCAATTTGGCGCGCCAGAATTCCGTGGTTGCTTATACTTATGATTTCTTCAACCCTTTCAAGCGCTATTCTCACAGGCTTTGAGTCGGCTTTGCCTGCGGTGCTTGTGCTCTTTATCCCAATGATAATGGGTACGGCAGGTAACTCTGGCGGACAGTCCTCGGTAACGGTTATCCGTGGAATTTCGCTCTCCGAGCTTGAGCTTTCCGACCTGTTTCGTGTGGTCTGGAAAGAGCTTCGTGTAGGTATTCTTTGCTCGGTTAGCGTGGGCGTTGCCACCTTCCTTAAGGTATGGATCATTGACGGTCTGCTCCTTGCCAATAGCGCAGTTAACCTCACCGTCGCCCTGACGGTAGCCCTTTCTCTGTCGCTGACCATTATTCTTGCCAAGATTATAGGCGCAGTCCTGCCCCTGCTCGCCAAGAAAATCGGCCTTGACCCCGCCGTAATGGCGTCTCCCCTAATCACCACCCTTGTGGACGCAGTTTCTCTCGTGGTGTACTTCTTCGTGGCGAGCAGCGTGCTGAATTTATAAAAAATAGCAGAGTGTCACTCTGCTATTTTTTCATTTTGATGCCTCGTTATTTGTGCTATCGCCAAAAAATATACGGTTAAACACCGATTTTACCAGTTCCTTTTCAAGCGCCATTATTTCCTCTGTATGATCCTTGCCGTCTGAGTTGTTTTTAAGCTCTTCAAGTCTTTTTTCTATCTCTATCTCTCTGTTTTTCATTTTTCGTTCTCCCTAAACAAAAAGTGCGGCAACCGAAGCTACCGCACCGAAAAACGCAAACTCCGATTGTTGTCACACAAACTGATGAGAATCGGATATTTCACCATACTCAAATCACCGAGGAGCTTGCATTTTTGCCGAACTCACGGTAATTTGAGTATAAACGTAAAAAGGGTATAATATCCCCGTAAGTGAAAAAATACCGATTATTAATTATTCAGTTTGTGTGACAAGCTTATTATATCACTAATCGAAGCGTTTTGCAAGTGGTTTACAAAATTTGCATAAAAAAAGCCTT
>JAZQWA010000043.1:0-25778 GCA_045632065.1 Eubacteriales bacterium
ATTCCCAGAGTTCACGGCTCAGGTCTCTTCACCAGAGGACAGACACAGGTACTTACAATTGCTACTCTCGGCACACTCTCCGAGGCTCAGAAGCTTGAGGGCCTTGATGAGCAGACCGAGAAGAGATATATGCACCACTATAACATGCCCGGTTATTCCACTGGTGAGGCAAAGGCGCTTCGTTCTCCCGGCCGTCGTGAGATAGGTCACGGCGCACTTGCAGAGCGTTCTCTCGTGCCCGTTCTACCTTCGGAAGAAGAATTCCCCTACGCTATCCGTCTCGTATCCGAGGTTGTATCCTCTAACGGCTCTACATCTCAGGGATCCGTATGCGGTTCTACTCTTGCTCTTATGGACGCAGGTGTTCCGATTAAGGCACCCGTTGCAGGTATTTCCTGCGGTCTTATCACCGCTGAGGATGGCTCTTGGGATACTATGATTGATATCCAGGGTCTTGAGGACTTCTATGGCGATATGGACTTCAAGGTAGCAGGTACCAAGAAGGGCATTACATCTATTCAGATGGACCTTAAGGTTGACGGTCTTACTCCTGAAATCATTAAGCAGGCGCTTGAAACCACTCACCAGGGCAGAAACGAGATTATCGACAAGGTAATCATCCCTGCAATCGCAGAGCCCAGAGCAGAGGTTAGCCCCTACGCTCCCAAGATGATCTCCATGACTATCGACCCCGATAAGATTCGTGAGGTTATCGGTAAGGGCGGCTCCGTAATTCAGAAGATTGTTGCTGACACAGGCGCAAAGGTTGACATCAACGATGACGGTACAGTATTTATTGCATCTGTTAACCGCGAGGGCGCAGAGAAGGCAAAGGCTATTATCGACGCTATCGTATTTGAGCCTACCGTAGGTGAAACCTACGAGGGTACAGTTACCAGAATCATTCCTATCGGCGCGTTTGTTGAGTACGCTCCCGGCAAGGAAGGCATGGTACACATCAGCAAGCTCCAGAAGGAGAGAACAGAAAAGGTTGAAGACGTTGTTGCAATTGGCGACACCGTTCGCGTTAAGTACCTTGGCACCGACGAGAAGGGCAGACAGAACCTTTCTATGAAGGATGCAGCTCCCAAGGAGTAATACAATGAATTTCAAATCGGCTGGAAAACATAAATTCCGGCCGATTTTTAATTTATTTTGCAAATGCTCGCCCATATATATATAATAAATAAAAAAATATTATTTTTTTCCAAAAAAACTATTGACTTATTTGACAATAAGTAGTATAATCAATAACGAGAAAGTGCAAAAATTTGTTTTTTGTTAAAAATTCGGTTGTTTTGCTAGATTTTGAAAGGATTGCGCCCAATTTTTTCTGTCTTGTAATGACTGGTTTTGGCTGAAGCAGATAATGTGTTTTCACAAGAAAAACAAAAACAAAGCAAAAAAGGAGAAATTTTACGATGAGAAAGAACATTATAAAATTGTTAGCAATTTTAGCAATGTGCTTTATGGTTGTAGGTGTTCTTGCTTCCTGCGGTAAGGAAGAAGCTCCTGCTGCTGACGAGAACAACAACCAGAACCAGACAACTACTCCCGAAATGTACATCAAAGATGGTACATACTGGGTAGGCGATTTTAACACTGGATTCCCTGCAAGCGATGAAGATCGTGAGTACTGCATCGATCACGAGTGGCACCACGTACATACCACTCAGGAGCACACCCAGGACGGCACACCCGAGATTATCTTCTACGGTTGTCTTGATTGTAACTACTGCTACACTGTAGAAGTAGGCCACATCTACGATACTAAGGTTGAGACCGTTGCTGTAACTTGCACAACTGATGGTTACACCGTTTACGCTTGCCGTTGCGGCCTTACCGAGAACCGTGATGTAGTTCCTGCTCTTGGTCACTCTTACGACACCAAGGTTGATATCGTTCCCGCAACTTGTACAACTGACGGTTACGATGTATTCGAGTGCCGCTGTGGTCTTACCGAGAACCGTAACATCGTTCCCGCTCTTGGTCACGACCTCCCCGTATGGAATGCTTCTTGGACTTATGAGACTGTTGATACTACAGTTTGGACCGCTCTCACCACTATCACTGCTGCTGATTGCCCCTGCGAATTCGTAGGTAAGTATGATGCTAAGTGCACCAGATGCGATGTTAGAACTGAAGTTAAGGAAACCGTAAAGGTAGAGCACAGCTACACCAAGTTCTATCCCGCAGTTCCCGATGCAACTCTTAGCCCCTGCCTCCAGGCATCCTATGAGATTGCTAAGTGTGACAACTGCAACCACGCAGAGAATATTGCTGAGCATGCAGGATGCGTTAACCACGCATTCTACAAGGAGACCAAGCCTGCTCCCGGTCATGACTGGAGCGCATGGACTCTCGTAGATGGCAAGCCCACCAAGACTGCTACTGCTGAGATTACACGTTCTTGCAAGACTTCCGGATGTGGATATGTTCAGACTGCTACTCTTCCTGTTCTCAACGGCACCGACTACGATCTTAAGGTAGATGATCCCTCTTGCGTAAGCACCGGTCTTGAGACCTACATGATTACCAAGGATGGCACCACCTTCACCTTCACCGTAGTTATCGAAACTACCGGTGGTCATAAGATTAACACCGCAACTGCTGAGATCACTAAGGAGCCTACCACTACTGCAGCTGGCGAGGCTAAGGTAGTATGTCCTGATTGTAAGGCAGAGCTTACCTATGTTCTTCCTGCAATCCCCACTGCTGAGGCTTACAGAAACGGCGCAACCGCAGGTTACACCATCGTTGCTGGCACTTGCGCAGATCCCACTGTAACCTTCAAGCTCGTTCTTGCTGGCAACAATGTTGAAGGCGATAAGATCTTCGCAGGCAACAGCGTTACCGTTGAGTACAGCATCAAGGATCAGGCATATCATCCTCACGCAGTAAGCGCTAACATTGCTGACTGCATCATCGCTAAGGATGAGAACGGCGTTGAGTCCTACTTCGCACTCTGCCAGAACTCTGACGGATGCCACCAGTGGATTTACGTTGGTCCTGTAAACAAGAATAACTAATTTTTAAAACACAGTAATCTTTCTCTTGATTACCATATAGATTATGGGCAGGGCAGCGCCCCGCGCGCTTGCCCTGCTGATAATCAAAACCGCTGAGGTAACTGTGTATAATCTAATTTAGGAGGAAAAAATGAGACCGTTATCATTTTCTGATAGATATTGGTTTGTAAAACTTGCTATTGGCATTATTGCGCTTGTTGCATTAGTTGTCGTAGTATTACTTTCTATAAAGAGCTGTTCACAGGCGCCTCACACTCACACTGAGAGCGAGAAATGGATAATCAGTAAAGCGGCAAGCTGTACCACCGAGGGCGCAAGATATAAGGTGTGTACCGGCTGTGGCGAACAAATGAAATATGAGATTATTCCTGCAAAGGGACATACTCCCGGCGCAGCGAAGGACGAGAACAGAAAGAATTCCTCTTGTACAGTGCAAGGCTCTGTTGAGCACGTTGTTTATTGCACCGCGTGCAGAGTTGAGCTTTCAAGAGAAAAAGAGACTCTTAAACTGGCAGATGCACAGTATGGCGCTGCCGTAATAGAAAATGTTGTTGAGCCTACTTGTACAAAGTATGGTTCCTATAATACCGTTCAATATTGTTCAATCTGTAAGAACTCTGATAAGAAGTGCGAAAATTATAAAAAGGTAGAAGAAGTGATCGTTGATCCTACAGGACACTCTTACGAGTGGGAAACCTTCTATAATAATGATACTCACACTGTAAATCTTAGGGGTATCTGCAGTTGTAATGAAAAAAACAATGTGTATGACTTTACTCCCGACAACAGCGGACTCGTAGTAACACGTGATGAAAGCTATGCAGTATGCTGCAAGTGGCACTACACCGTAACCATGACTTATTATGGTGAAGAGGTTGTAGAGGAGTATACACATCCTGTTGACGCTCATAAGATTATTTCTTATGAAAGTACTCTCCCGGATGGAACGGTGAAAACTGCTTATATTCCTATCAGTGATTACATATGTACAGATATGGTATATGTTGATCCTGATACCGGAAATACTGAGATTTGCTATAATTATAACGGTACCGATAGAAATGGAAATCATGTTCTCCGCAACTACGTAATGTATAAATATCAGGATGGTTGGGATGAGAATGGTTTCTGCACAGGCTCGTTTGTATGCGTTGCTTGTGAGGATGCTGATTGTGCAAATGAAGCGCACAATGGTACTCCCTACGTAACCATTATACTTTATAATGCAGAATACGATCAGAGACTTCAGTAATTCAAATTAAATAGCGTTTAAATATGGAAAAGGGTTTATCCCTTAGTTGAATTATTGTAATATAAAACCGCCTGCAATACGCAGGCGGTTTTATATTATATATTAAGGAAGAATTTACTTAAAATGAGAGAAATCTATTGCAATTTTGCAATATTAATGTTATAATAATTATAATAATATTATCATGTATAACTATGTAAAAATCATTTAAAAGGAAACTACAAAAATGCAGAGAACTTATATTAAAGACGTAACTCCCGGCGTATGTCGCGTACAGGGCTTCGTTGAGAATTTTCGTAACAAGAGAACCATGGCGTTCATCGTTGTAAAGGATATCACAGGCAAGCTTCAGATTACTATTGAAAAGGAAAAGCATCCTGAATTCACCGAAATGCTCGACCAGCTTACCATTCACTCGGTAGTGAGCTTCGAGGGTGAGGTTGTTGCTAGTGAATATGTAAAAATGGGCGGCAAGGAGATGTATCCTACCTCTATGAAGATTGAGTCCATCGCAGACGCTCTTCCAATTAAGGATGACTCCGACATTGACGTGCGTATGGATTACAGATGGATAGACCTTCGTCGTGATAAAAACCACCTTATGCTTGAAATGCAGACCACTCTTACCAACGCTATGCGTAAATTCCTTGTAGAGCGTAATTTCATCGAAATTCACACTCCCAAGCTTATTGCAGCAGCAAGCGAGTCCGGCTCTGACGTATTCGAGGTTAAGTATTTCGAGGGCAATGCATATCTTGCTCAGTCCCCTCAGTTCTATAAGCAGATGGCTATGGCATCAGGCCTCGAGAGAATTTTCGAGACAGGTCCCGTGTTCAGAGCAGAGAAGTCCTATACCAATAAGCACGCTACCGAATTCACAGGCTTTGACCTTGAATTCTCTTATATCGACTCCTTCGAGGACGTTATGAAGATGGAGGAGGAGCTTCTTGCCTACGCGCTCAGCGAGGTTAAGGAAAAGCACGGTGACAGAATTGTAGAGCTCTTCGGCGAGGAGTATGCAGTAACCGTTCCCAGTCTTCCTTTCCCCAGAATGAAGCTTGCAGACGTTTATGCAGAGCTTGAGAAGAGATATGGCTTCACCGTACCTGCAGAGCTTCACGGTGATCTTACAACCGAGGCAGAGCGTATGACAAAGCAGCTTGCCAAGGATATGTTTAACCATGAATTCCTCTTTATCACCGATTACGATGCTAAAGAGAGAGCCTTCTACCACATGAGAGACGAGCAGGGCGTTCCCCAGGGCTACGACCTTATCTGGCGCGGTGTAGAGATTACCACAGGCGCTCAGCGTGAGCACAGATACGACGTCCTTAAGGCACAGGCAGAGGAAAAGGGCCTTGCCAACGACGTTAAATTCTACCTCGACTTCTTCAAGTACGGTTGTCCTCCCCATGGTGGCTTCGGTATCGGTATCGACCGTCTTACCATGCTCTTCCTTGGACTTTCTATCAAAGAGGCGGAGTTCCTGTTCCGTGGACCCAATCGTCTCACTCCCTAAAAATTATCGGCATAAAACTCGCAATACTTCGTTAAAGCGTCGACTCGGTCAAATCGTCGTAGGTAACTACGCCTTCATTTTCCTCGCTCGCTTTGCCTTGTCTTGCAAATTTTCTGCTCGCTAATTTAAAAGTAACAATATTTATTTAAATATTTAGGAGAAACATAATGAAAATTGCTCTTATAAATGAAAATAGCCAGGCGGCTAAGAACGAACTTATCTGCAACACCCTTAAATCTGTTGTAGAGCCCCTCGGTCACGAGGTATATAACTACGGTATGTATTCCGCAGAGGATAAGGAACAGCTTACTTATGTACAGATTGGTATCCTTTCTGCTATTCTTCTTAATTCCGGCGCTTGTGACCTTGTAATCACAGGTTGTGGCACAGGCGAGGGCGCAATGCTCGCTTGTAACTCCTTCCCGGGAGTTCTTTGCGGTCACGTTGTAGACCCTACCGATGCTTACCAGTTCACTCAGGTTAATAACGGCAACTGTATCTCTATGCCCTTTGCAAAGGGCTGGGGTTGGGGCTGCGAGCTTAACCTTCAGTACGTATTTGAGAAGCTCTTTGTTTCCGAGTGGGGACTTGGTTATCCTCGTGAGAGAGCCGTTCCCGAGCAGAGAAACAAGAAGATTCTTGACGAGGTTAAGAAGGTTACTCATACCGACATGGTATACATTCTTGAGAACCTTGACCGCGAGCTTGTTCTCGGTGCAATCGCAGGTCCTAAGTTCCAGGAATACTTCTTTGCTAACTGCAAGTGCGACAAAATTGCTGACTGCGTAAGAAAGCTTCTTGGCAAATAATTTATAACAAAAGGCGACGCTTTTACTTGTTCCGTTTTTCGACTAAAAGCGTCGCTTTTACTTAATTTTGTAAACTCTAATTTTCAAAACTTGGCATTTTGTGGATAAAAATGAGGTTTAAATTATGACTATTATGACAAAGCTTGCAGAGGGGTGCATGCCCTTTCTTGAGTTTATTCAAGGACTAAGAAACCCGGTTTTTGATTGGATTTTTTCGACGATTACGCATCTTGGAGAGGAAACATTATTCCTTGTAATAGCTATTCTTTTCTTTTGGTGCATTAACAAAAGAGAAGGCTATTTTATACTTATAACAGGACTCGTTGGCACTGTTGTCAACCAGATTGCAAAGCTCTTCTTCCGTGTTCCGCGTCCTTGGGTGCTTGATCCCGATTTCGATATTGTTGAATCTGCAAGAGCAGAAGCGACAGGCTATTCATTCCCGTCGGGACATACCCAAAATATAGCGGGTACATTCGGCTCAATCGCCGCTTATAACCGTAAAAGATGGCTTAGCATTACTTGTACGGTAATTATAATTCTCGTAGCTTTTTCTAGAATGTATCTTGGCGTTCATACACCACTTGACATAGTTGTTTCCTTGCTTGTTGCGCTTGCCTTGGTGCTTGGACTTCGTCCTCTTTTTGCGACTGAGGAAAAATTCAAGAAAAGTATGCCCTACGTGGTGATTGTGTCGGTAATTTTATCCGCTTCATTCCTCATCTACGTGCTTTCAATCTCGGGTGATATCACTCTCGATTCTCATAATTTCGCAAGTGGACTGAAGAACGCTTGTACACTCCTTGGTTGCACCGCAGGCTTGGTTTTAGTTTACTTTATTGATGCAAAATTTATCAATTTCCAGACCGACGGCCGTTGGTATGCGCAGATTATCAAGCTTGTCCTTGGCCTTTTGGGCGTTCTTGCAATAAAATCAGGCCTCAGCGCCCCCCTTACCGCCCTTTTTGGCAACGAATACATTGCAAGAGCTGTAAGATATTTCCTTATCGTAGCCTTTGCAGGCGCAGTTTGGCCCATGACGTTTAAGTGGTTCTCTAGTCTTAAAATTGGCTTTATGGAGAGATTTTCCAACTTTGTTTGTGAGAAAATACGTAAAAAACAGTAATGAATAAGAGCAGACCGCACAATTGCGGTCTGTTTTTTTGTTTAAAGCTCTTTACTTTTTTAAATATTTATGATATAATATTATGAATTAATATGTAATTATCGCAGAAAGGCATAAATTATGAAGTGTCCATTGTGTAATTGTCGCGATTCTCGAGTACTTGATTCCCGTCCTATCGACGAGGGCGCGAGCATAAAGCGCCGCCGTGAGTGCCCCTCATGCGGCAAGAGATTTACTACCTACGAGGTGGTTGATACCGTACCGATTGCTGTTGTTAAGCGCGACGGCAGACGTGAATTCTTTGATAAGCATAAGCTTACATTGGGTATATTGCGCGCTTGTCAGAAGAGGCCGGTAAATGCAGAGGGAATAGCTGCTTCGATTGAGGCAGAGCTTCAGAATTCTATTGTTACCGAAATCAGCTCCAAGAATATCGGTGAAATGGTGCTTGCCAGACTTAAGGAGTGCGATATCGTATCATATATCCGATTTGCCTCGGTTTACAGAGAATTCCAGGACATTGATTCATTTATGGATGAAATCAAGAGCCTTTCCGCGCGTTCCGCTAAGAAGAAGGAAAGTGTGGAGGATAACAAATGATCAGAAGCATGACAGCCTTTGGCAGAGCAAAGCGCCAGGGCGAAAATAGAGATATTACCATTGAGATTAAAAGTGTTAACTCCAGATTCTTTGACTGCAACGTAAAGCTTCCCAGAGCATACATCTTCCTTGAGGAGAGAATCAAGGAGCATATCCGCAAGAATGCCATTGGCAGAGCCAAGGTTGACGTTTTTGTTACTGTTGACAATCATACCTCAGGCAACGGCAACGTTGGAATAGATACCGCATATCTTGAAAGCTATCTTAAAGCGCTTCGTCGTTTGGTTGATGAATTCGGCCTTGCCGATGACATCAGCGCAATGACCGTAGCTCGCAACCAGGACATCTTCACCTTTGACAAGGACGAGGAGGACCTTGAGGCAGAGTGGGAAATTTTCCGCTCGGTGCTTGACGAGGCTATCGTTGGCTATAACGAAATGCGTGAGCGCGAGGGCGCAAAGGCAGAAGCGGATATTAAGGGCAAAATTGAACTTGTTCGCGCTTATGCCGATGAGGTTGAGGTCATTTCTCGGGAGGATACTGTGGGCTATCGAGAGAAGCTTGAAGCAAAGATTCGAGAAATCCTCGATGATGCAAGAGTTACTCCCGACGAGAATCGTCTGCTTACCGAGTGCGCAATTTGGGCTGATAAAATTGCTATTGACGAGGAGCTCGTAAGGCTTCGCTCTCATTTTGGCGCGTTTTACGACATTATTGCCGCAAAGGAGCCCTCGGGCAGAAAGCTTGACTTTCTTATGCAGGAGCTTAACCGTGAGACAAACACCATTGGCTCCAAGGCAAACAATGCCCGCATTGCTCGCATCGTTGTAAATATGAAGGGCGAGCTTGAGAAAATCAGAGAGCAAATCCAGAATATAGAATAAGAGGCGGAATATGAAATTTATAAATATCGGCTTTGGAAATATGGTTTCCGCCGGCAGAATTGTAGCAATAGCCTCTCCCGACTCCGAGCCTATCAAAAGGCTTGTACGTGACGCCAAGGAGGAGGGCAGGGTAATTGACGTTTCCTGCGGCAGACGCACGAGAGCGGTTATTATCACCGACTCAGAGCACGTTATTCTGTCTGCAATTCAGACTGAAACTATTACTAACCGTCTGTCCTATGACGACGACACCTCTGATGACGAAGCAGCAGACGAGGAATAATTTTAAATAAGTTAATTTTGACATCGCAAAAGCGAAGAATGGAGAATAAAAATGATTTACCCTACCGTAAAACAGCTTACTAATGACAAATTCAACCGTTACGAGCTTGTTATTGGAGTTGCAAAGTGCGCTCGAATCGTTACCGACGAATATATCGAGATGAGAGCTCGCGCGCAGAAGATGATTGACAATCATGAGACCGACAAGCCTCTTGCATCCCTTATCGATCCCGAGTACAAGGACCAGAAGGCTGTTAAGATTGCAATCGCAAAGCTTGAATCGGGCAGATTTAAGATGAAGAACGATCAGACACAGAAATAAAATTCAACTAATTGGAGGTGGCGCTATATGTATTGTGAAGTGTATCTTTTTGATGCTCCGTATCATATAGACCGCCCCTTTGATTATTTATGCGAAGAAGGGATTTTGCCTGGCAGAATTGTTAAGGTTCCGTTCGGAAAATACAACAATCTTCGCCAGGGCATAGTAGTTAAGGTTAAGGACACCTGCGAGGGTGAAAATATTAAGTCGGTGCATGCAGTTTACGATGACCGTTATTCATTAAATGAGGAAATGCTCGGCCTTTGCTTCTTTTTAAAGGAGCGCACGCTGTGTACCTTTGGCGAGGCAGCAAGATGTCTGCTTCCACCCGGAGCTCTTGCAGAAAATCCCAATATCAAGGTAAAAAGGACCTGCGTTTTGCTTTTAACAGCCGACGAGGTAGCCGACTTGCTTACGAAAACGGGCAGAGCAGGCATAAGAAGCGAAGGGCAGAGAGCCGTAATAGAGTATCTTGCAGAAATCGGCTCTGCCGACATGGAGCTTGTCAGAGCAATTCCCGGAGTAACCTACACCCACGTCAGCGCCCTTGCAGACAAAGGGATAATCAAGGTTGTTGAGTCAGAGGCAATAAGAAATCCTTATGCCGAATATGCGAGAATTCGCGATAACAGCCCTATCGAGCTTTCAAACGCCCAGCAAATCGCCTATAATAGCATAGAAAATCTGCTTTTGTCTGAAAAAGCAGAGGCAGCGCTTCTCTTTGGTGTAACAGGAAGCGGAAAAACCAAGGTTATCATGAAGGCAATCGACCGTACTCTTGCCATTGGCAAGAGGGTTGTTATGCTTGTGCCAGAGATTGCCTTGACACCCCAGACCGTAAATATTTTTTGCTCGAGATATGGAGAGAAGGTTGCCGTCATTCACTCGTCGCTCTCACAAGGTGAAAGACTCGATGCTTGGCGCAGAATAAAGCGCGGTGACGTTGACCTCGTTATCGGTACTCGCTCGGCAATATTTGCTCCTGTTGAAAATCTTGGTATGATTGTTATCGACGAGGAGCACGAGCATACCTATAAATCCGAATCCGACCCTAAATATCACGCTCGTGACATTGCCGCATACCGTTGCGGCAAATCTGGCGCATTAATGCTTCTTGCCTCGGCAACTCCGTCGCTTGAAAGCTTTTATAAGGCAAAAAATAACGTGTATACCCTCGTTCCGCTTCGTGAAAGATACGGTGGAGCAAGACTTCCCGACGCTATCATAGTAGATATGCGTGAGGAGCTCCGACTTGGAAATACATCACCAATTAGTGACAGACTTTTGAAGTCATTGAACTCTGTTTACGAGAATGAAAATCAGGCGATTTTGTTCTTAAACAGACGTGGATATTCTACGCAGATTAACTGCCGTGAGTGCGGCGAGGTTTTGAGCTGTCCCAGATGCTCGGTTTCGCTTACCTATCACGCCGACCGCGACGGCGGAAAGCTTCTTTGCCACATGTGCGGATATACCGACAGAGTGCCCAAGGCTTGTCCGTCCTGCAATGCCGAAAAGCTTGCATTTCTCGGATACGGAACGCAGAAATTGGAGTCCGAGCTGAATAAGTATGCTCCCGATATGACGGTGCTCCGCATGGATGCAGATACCACAAGTGGTAAAATGGCATATGACAGAATGCTCGAGGACTTCAGAGAGGGCAGAGCGGATATTCTTCTCGGTACGCAAATGGTTGCAAAGGGACACGACTTCCCCAAAGTAACGTTAGTCGGTGTAGCCCTTGCAGATACCTCTCTATACGTCAGCGATTTTCGCGCCGCAGAGAAGACCTTCTCGCTTTTAACCCAGGTTATAGGCAGAGCAGGCAGAGCAGGCGATGACGGTCTTGCGGTTATACAAACCTTTGCGCCGAAAAACGAGGTAATTCGTCTTGCTTGCAATCAGGATTACGAGAAATTTTACGAGGGTGAAATTGCGCTTCGTAAGGAGCTTTCATACCCCCCGTTTTGCGATATAGCCCAGCTTACGCTCACCTCCGAGGACGAGCAGGAGCTCTTCCGTGAGTCCAAAAAGCTCTCGGATAAAATACTTGAAAGGCTTAAGGGCGACCTTGGAAGACTGCCATTTGTGGTTTTCGGCCCGTTTGAAGCGCAAGTATATAAATTAAACGAAAAATACAGACTTAGAATGATTATAAAATGTCGGTTGAACAAAGAGTCGCGCAGCTTCTTCCATGAACTGCTATGCGAGTTTTCACCGTCAAGAAAGGTAACCCTGGCGATAGATTTTAATCCGTAGCAGGGAGGAAGAAAAATGGCAAAATTAAAGATAGTAAAATTCGGAGACCCTATGCTTCGTAAGGTTTCCCGTCCTGTTGAGGAAATAACCCCCAGAATACTCACACTCCTTGATGATATGACAGAAACCATGCGTGAGGCAGGCGGATGCGGACTTGCAGCCGTCCAGGTTGGCGTTCTTCGTCGAGTTGTCGTAATCGAGATTGAGGACGGACAGGTTTACGAGCTGATTAATCCCAAAATCGTAGCCTTTGCAGGCGAACAGCAGGAGCAGGAGGGCTGTCTCTCAAACCCCGGCGCATACGGCATTACCAAACGTCCGAAGGCGGTTACAGTAAGAGCGCTTGACCGTTACGGCAAGGAGTTTGAGCTTAACGGCACAGACCTTATGGCGAGAGCAATCTGCCACGAGTGCGACCACCTTGACGGCAGACTGTATACCGACGTTCAGATAAAAGAGCTTAAGGAAGACTGATAATGAACAATATAATGTTTATGGGCACCCCCGAGATTTCGGCAATATGCCTTGATAGGCTTATCAAGGACGGTCACGGAATCTGCGCCGTAATTTCCCGCGAGGACAAGCCCCGTGGCAGAGGCAACGTTATGACCCCCACACCCACAAAGTCGCTTGCCATAGAGAATAACATTCCCGTATATACCCCAAAAACTCTTAAAGACGAAGAGTTTATGTCAATACTTGAAAAGCACAATCCCGAGATAATCGTTGTTGTTGCATACGGCAAAATCCTGCCCAAATCAGTTCTCGATTACCCAAGGCTTGGCTGTGTTAATCTTCACGTATCTCTCCTGCCCAAATACCGCGGCGCAGCTCCTATGCAAAGAGCCATAATGAACGGCGAAAAGGAAACAGGAGTTACCGTTATGTATATGGAGGAGGGACTCGATACAGGAGATATCATCGAGGTATCGAAATTTGATATTCTTCCAGAGGATGATTTTGAGGCAATCCACGACAGGTCCGCAGAGGTGGGCGGCAAGCTTCTCTCCGAAACTATTGAGAAGATTAACAACGGCACCGCAACCAGAACCAAGCAGGACGACAGCCTTGCAACCTATGCAGCCAAGGTTGAGAAGGAAGATTGTAAAGTAGACTTTACAAAATCTGCCAAAGAGCTTGATTTTATCATTCGAGGCGTGACTCCTATTCCCGGCGCATTTGCTTATCACAATGGTAAAATGCTGAAAATCAATAAAGCGACACCTATAAATAAAAAAGGTAAACCCGGTGAGGTAATCGAGCTTTCCGACAAGGGTGATGGATACATCGTCATCGCTTGCGGTGAGGGCGCATTGCAGGTCAGCCGTCTCATTCCCGAGGGAAAGGGTAAAATGAGCGCTGGCGACTTTGTAAGAGGTAGAAAAATCGCCCTTGGTGACATTTTAGAATAAAACAGGATTAAACTATGAATATAAGGCAGATAGCTCTGCGTATTCTTGACGAATACGAGGCAGGAGATAAATATATAAATCTTGCGCTTTCCTCTCACCTGACGGACAATCTCAGTCGTGAGGAGAAGGCGGCTTTAACTGCGCTTCTTTATTCATCTGTTGAGCGAAAATTAACCTACGACTACTATATTTGCGCTATATCTAAGCGCTCGGAGAGTGATATCGATCCCCATACGAAAAACATTCTTCGTCTTGGTCTTTGCCAGATTATCGATATGCATTCTATTCCCGATTTCGCAGCGGTGAATGAAACTGTAAAGCTTGCTCGCAGTAAGGGCGAGAAGTCCTTTGTCAACGGTGTGCTTCGCCATGCCGCAAATAATAAGGACAGCCTTCCAATGCCCGACGAGCAGAAGAATTACCGTCGCTATCTCTCGGTAAAATATTCATTCCCGCTTGCAATCGTAAAGCATCTTGATGCGCTATACGGCAGGGAAGCAACCGAGAGCATACTGAACTTCTATAATATAGAAAAATACACCGATATTACGGTTAATACTTTGAAAATTACTGTAAATGACTACATAAAAATGCTTTCAGCAGTTGGTATTACAGCCGAGCAAAACGAGCTGTCGGCAAATTCCATTCGTATTTCCGCATCGGTAAATCCTGAAAGGCTTCCGGGATTTGACAAGGGATATTTCTTCGTTCAGGATAGAGCCTCTGCAATCTGTTCCGAGGTGCTCTGCGCAAGGGAAAACGAGCTTATAATCGACGTTTGCTCAGCCCCGGGCGGCAAGAGCCTTGCATCAGCGGTTTTGTCGGCTGATAAAGCTGACATTCGCTCCTTTGACCTTCACGAAAGCAAGCTTTCGCTTATCGAAGAGAGCGCAAATCGACTCGGCTTGACCTCGATTAGCGTCTCGCAAAGAGATGCCACAACCCCCGATGTCGCTTTGATTGGCAAGGCAGATAAGGTTATCTGTGATGCGCCTTGCTCAGGACTTGGAGTCCTTGGAAAGAAGTCGGATTTGCGATACAAGGATATGGATGTTGCCCTTGAGCTTCCGGCACTTCAGCTTCAAATTCTTACCGCTTCAGCAAAATATGTAAAGCATGGCGGAGTCCTCGTTTATTCCACCTGCACGCTTAACCCCGAGGAAAACGAGAAGGTAGTTAGCAAATTTCTCGAAAATAACCCCGATTTTGAGCTTACCCCCTTCAAGCTTGGCGATAACGAGCACAAGGACGGTATGCTGACGCTTCTTCCTCATGTAAATCACACCGACGGATTCTTTATTGCTAAAATTATGAGAAAATAAGAGTAAAAATATGATTGATTTATATTCAATGCTCCCCTGTGAGCTTGAAGAATACTTCCTTTCAATCGGAGAGCCTAAATTCCGAGCGAAGCAGGTTTTTTCAAGACTCCATAAGGGCGAGAGAATTTCGGAAATCACCAATCTTTCAAAGGCTTTAAGAGAAAAGCTCTTAGCCGAAACAACCGACACTCTGCCACAGGTTGAACAAAAGCTTGTGTCGAAAATTGACGGCACAGTAAAATATCTATTCCGTCTTTATGACGGCGCCTGCATTGAGAGTGTATTCATGCGCTATAAGCATGGAAATACTCTGTGCATTTCCAGCCAGGTAGGATGTCGAATGGGATGCAAATTCTGCGCATCTACCATTGGCGGACGTGTACGTAATCTTTACCCATCCGAGCTTGTAGGGCAGGTTATTGCCGCAGAGCGCGACTCGGGCGAGAGAATTTCCAACATCGTTATGATGGGCATTGGCGAGCCTCTTGATAACTACGATAACGTAATTCAGTTTTTGAAGCTTGTAAATCACCCCGACGGACTTAATATCGGCTACCGGCACATCTCTCTTTCCACCTGCGGGGTTGTTGATGGAATCCGTAAGCTTGCCGAGGAGAGCTTCCCGATAACTCTATCCATTTCCCTTCATGCCGCAAATGATAAGGCGCGCTCGGAAATTATGCCCATAAACAACAAATGGTGCATAGCAGAGCTTCTTTCAGCCTGCGTTGACTACTATAACACTACAGGCAGACGTATTTCCTTTGAATATACCTTGATTTCGGGCAAAAACGATAGCGAGGATGATGCAAAGGAGCTTGGAAAACTTCTTAATGATGCATTTAAGGAATCCAAAGCGCCTATTCACGTTAATCTCATAAGAGTTAACGAGGTTAAGGAAACAGGTTTCAAAAAGGGAAGCGCAGAATCTGTGAATCTCTTTGCGAAAACACTTGAAAAACAGGGAATCACCGCCACCGTCAGACGAAAGCTTGGTAGTGACGTAAATGCCGCCTGCGGTCAGCTTCGCAGGTCTAATATGACTCGAAATGACAACTAAACTATACAAATAAGAGGTAATATCTTGATTATCAAAAGAAAAGGCAAGGTTGTAAAGGGCCTTGGCGGACTGTATGAGATAAGAATAGAAGATGAAAACGGTGTAAGCCGTCTTTCCTGCCGCGCAAAGGGCGTTTTGAAGCGTGATGAGGAAAAGGTGCTTATCGGAGACGACGTCGTTCTGACTATTGACGACTCCACACCTGACGGAGTTGTAATTTCAGAAATCTCTCCTCGCAAAAATTCGCTTATCCGTCCCCCTCTTGCAAATCTTGACTACCTTTTTATGGTTTTTGCCGCCGCAAAGCCAGCCCCCGTTATTGAAACGGTTGACAAGCTTACTGCAATAGCAGAGCATAACGATATAGTCCCTGTAATTGTAATCACAAAATCGGATATTGGCGGTGAATATGCCGAGGAATATGCCGAGATTTACAGACTCGCAGGTTACCCCACGTTTATCACCTCATCAGAGCAGGGCGACGGAGTATCTGCTCTCGCAGAGTATATAAGCGGTCACGTTGTCCATGGCAAAACTGCCGCATTTGCAGGTGCATCAGGAGTTGGTAAATCCACCTTGATGAACGCCCTCTTCCCGAATTTGTCGCTGGCAACCTCTGAAATTTCGAGAAAAATCGAGCGAGGCAGACATACTACAAGACACGTTGAGATTTTCGATATAGAAAGCAACGGTTTTTTGGCAGATACCCCTGGGTTTTCGCTTATTGACTTTGCTCGTTTTGATTTCTTTAGCCTTGACCAGCTTCTCCCCACGTTCCCCGATATAAACAGATACGTTGGTGAATGCCGTTATGCCGATTGCGCACACTTTGGCGAGGGCGAGGACGAATGCGCAGTTGCAAAAGCCGCAAAGGAGGGCAAAATAGCCCCGACCAGACTCGATTCCTACCGTTCTATATATAAAGTACTGAAGGAAAAGACCAATTATTGAGAAAAGTCGATAATAAATCGACTTTTCTCATAAAAAATATCATTTTTTTTGAAAAACCTATTGACAAACCTATTTTAATATTGTATAATAACTAAGTCCGAAGACAGCAGGTTCCGGTAAAAGCGTAAGCTTTCCTGCCGAGGTGAGAATAACTTGAATATGTTTATTTTTGTTGTCCTTTTCTCGGAGGTGGTATGCGCCTTTTCGGAAAAGGATGTTTTTTTATGATTTTTTATGGAGGTGAAAAAATGCCAAGCAATAAGATTCTTGAAGAGAAGAAGCAAGTCGTTGAAGCACTTGCAGCTAAGTTGCAGACCGCTGCAGCAGGCGTTCTCGTGAAGTATGAAGGCATTACAGTGGCTGAGGATACCGAACTTCGTGCGGCTCTTCGTAAGGCAGGTGTAGAGTACACAGTTATGAAGAACACACTTACCGGCAGAGCTTGCGACATCGCAGGTTACGGTGAGATGAAGGAGCACCTTTCCGGTATGACCGCTATCGCGATCAGCCAGGACGATCCCATCGCACCCGCTAAGATTATGAAGCAGTATGCTGATAAGATTAACAGCTTCGAAATTAAGGCTGGTTTTGTTGATGGTGGCGTTCTTGACCAGGCAGGCGTAATCGCTCTTGCAGAAACTCCTTCCAAGGAAGTTCTCATTGGCAAGATTATGGGCAGCCTTCAGTCGTCCCTGTACAGCTTCGCTTACGTACTTCAGGCGATTATCGACAAAGACAACGAGGGTGGCGCAGCAGCTACCGAAGAAGCTCCCGCAGAGGCTTAATTTCTGCAACGCAATTTAATTTGTATAAAATATCTTAAATAATTGGAGGATTTTAAAATGAACGAAAAGTCTACTCAGATCCTTGAACTTGTAAAGGGTCTTACCATTCTTGAACTCGCAGATCTCGTAAAGGCACTTGAGGAGGAGTTCGGTGTATCCGCAGCTCCCGTAGCAGTAGCAGCAGCTCCTGGCGCTGCAGCAGCAGCTCCCGTTGAGGAGAAGACCGAGTTTGACGTTGTACTTAAGGGCGCAGGCGCTTCCAAGCTCAACGTTATCAAGGTTGTTCGTGAGCTTACTGGTCTTGGTCTTAAGGACGCTAAGGACCTCGTTGAGGCAGCTCCCAAGACTGTTAAGGAAGGCGTTTCTAAGGAAGAGGCTGACAAGATCGCTGAGGAGCTTAAGGCTGCCGGCGCAGAGGTTGAGGTTAAGTAATTTCACCCCACAAGAAAAAGAAGGACACCTGCTGTGTCCTTCTTTTTCTTTTCTTTGAAATTTTGGCATAAACCCGCTTTTAAAGTGCTTGACGGTAACTACGCCTGGCGCACTGTAAAATCGAATTTCTGCTCAAAATTTCTTTGAAAAAATATAGCTCTTGTTGCTCGGACTGCCGTAGGTAACTACGCCGACGTCTTCGCATTCCTCGTTCTAAAACAAAATTTCTTTGCAAATGCGGTTTGTTGTGGCTGGCGTGATGTCGAATCACGAATTTCTGCTCAAAATTTCTTCGAAAAGTATTTGAAATCGAATTTTAGTTTTAAAAACAGTCAATAATAATAAAAAATTACGGAGAATAACAATGCCAAATCCGCTTATTTTGTTATTATTGACTGTTTTTGTCATTATGCTGCTTCTGTCGGCACTACTTATTAACCTTACAGCAAGACTTCTTATTGTGGTAGCTTTAAACCGTCGTTTACCTAAAATATTTACCAAAAGAGCGACGCTTAGTAAAATTACAGGGAGTGAGGATTTTGCAAACACCCTTGCGCAAAAGGAAAACAAGCTTAAAGAGTCTAAAACCGAAACTGTCACAATTTGTGGCTATGACGGAACGAAATTAGTTGGGCATATTCTCTCCGCCAAAATTCCGAAACGAGTAATAATAGCAGTCCACGGCTGGCGCGGCACCTGGAGCCGTGATTTTGGGATTGTCAGCGACTTTTGGAAGGAATCAGACAACACCGTAATCTACGTTGAGCAAAGAGGGCAGAATGCCAGCGAGGGTAAATACATTACCTTCGGTCTTTGCGAGAGATACGACGTGCTCGAATGGGTAAAATGGGCTGCAGAAAGGTATGAAAATCTTCCTATTTACCTCTGCGGAGTGTCCATGGGCGCATCCACTGTGCTCATGTCTGCCGAGCTTGACCTATCAAGCGCTGTTCACGGCATAATTGCCGACTCCGGATTCACCTCACCAAGCGAAATATGGCGACACGTCGTAAGAAACAGCCTTCATCTGCCATATAATCTCTATAAAAAGCTTGCAAGCAGGCTTTGCAAGAAAAAAACAGGATATTCGTCAGACGCCTGCTCAACCGAAAAAATTCTCAAAAGGTGCAGCACTCCTGTTCTGTTTATTCACGGCACCGACGATAGCTTTGTTCCCGTAGAAATGACCTATCGCAACTACCGTGTCTGCTCCTCGCCGAAGCGTCTCTTTGTCGTTCCGGGCGCAAACCACGGAATGAGTTATTTTATCGACCCTGTTGGCTACCAGCGTGAAATGGCTTCATTCTTTTTGCAATACGACTGAAAAAGGCTGTCCTCGCGGACAGCCTTTTCGTTGTTTTTAGTAATAGTATTAAAAAATAAGGTTAGATTTCAAGTCAGGAAACAGTCTGTTCTGATAACCCTTGTTCTACTTTGTATGCTTCTTCGAGTTCTCTGTATCTTGGTGATTTCCACTTTCCGCTAAAGAAGATTGTAGCAGCGAAAATAACCTCGGTAATATAAGCTGCGCTGAGCGCTAAATGCACTCCGTAAATTTTAAAATCCGAGGGCAATACCTCAAACAGCACGTTTGCGTATATAACGTATGAGATGGCGTATATCATAGTCGATATAAGCATAAGCCGTCCCGAACCAACTGCCCTGAAGATTCCGTGGAAGAGGTTGTTGAAGACATTGAATATGATAAGCGGGAAGAGAAATACGATGGTATTTACGCTTATGGCAATTGCCTCTGAATCCTTTGCCTGATCAAAGAAAAGAAGCGTAAACGGCTTGGCAAAAATAATGAAAATACCAATGGTCACACCAAAGAATAAGAGGCCTTGAGAAATTCCGATTTTTATTCCTTGTTTTATCTTGTCAATTTTTCCTGCTCCCATAGCCTGAGCAACAAAGCTCGTATTTGCCTTGCTTGAATTCTGATACACCGCAACGATTAGACTCCTCGCCTTGTTTGCCACGGCATATCCCGCAATAGCAGCAGTTGTGCAGGTGTTTGTAAGAGGCGAAATCATCGCGGTACAGGCATACATTGCCATTTGCTGAAGCGCTGACGGAGAACCATATTCCACCGATTGGTACAGAAGATTTTTACTTATTTTTAATCGTCTGTTGTTTATTTCCATGTTTTTGAAGAGCTTTGCGTAAATATAAATGTAAATTATTGTGGTTACACCAGATGCAATCATTGTCGCAAGAGCGCTGTATCCTATACTCTTATCAAGCACACCGAGGAACAAGTAGTTTAAAGCCACGTTGATAACTCCGGTAGTGACGGATGTAGCGAGAGGGATCTTCGTCAGTCCCATTCCGTTTGAAATATAGGTAAATCCCCAGTTGAATTGCAGAACGATATAACTGCAGGAGTATATTCTGAAATAAACCTCTGCATTTTTATAAACCTCATCGTTTACGTTCAGTATATCAAATATTTGATTGCAAAACAGGTTACATACAATTGAAATAATGATAGCAAGTGATGCCGACATTAAAAAATTAAGCTTAATAACGTTTAACATCTTCTCGTAATCGCCCTTGCCGAATAGCACCGAAACGTATATTCCTATGCCGGTGAGGTAACCGAAGAAAATAGAGTTTAAAAACTCTATAAATTCAGCGGTAACGGCTGTTGCCGAGAAAGCCTCACTGCCGATAAACTGTCCTATCATCATAGAGTTTACGAAGCTATAGGACTGTGATAAAAGAGCTGATAAAATCAGCGGGATTGCGAATAATAAGTAATTTTTTCGCATATCCCCCTCATATAGCTTTTTTATTTCCTTCATATAAAAAACTCCTTGACTTTTTCTGATAAATTTATTATAATATAGCCAAATCAAAAAAGCAAGACTTGCGAAAATAAATCAAAATAATCAAAAACAATCAAAAATCGAGGTAATTATGTATCAGTCGGAGCGAATGGACGAGATAATGAAGATAGTCAAGAAAAATCACTATGTGACCGTTGATTATCTTGTAAAAGAAATAAAATACAGTCCCGCAAGCATAAGAAGAGACCTTACTATTCTTCAAAAGCAGGGGCTTGTAACAAGAAGCTATGGCGGAGTAACCTTTAAGGATGCAAATAACTCGCCCTTCAAATTTCGTCAACATAGCATGAAGACGGCAAAGCATGCTATCGCTGCCAAAGCGGCAACCTTGGTAAACAACGGTGACGTCGTGTTTGTTGACGGATCGTCGACCTGCCAGTATCTCGGTAGATTTTTAATAGAGAAAAAAGGGATAACAGTAATAACCTGCAATATGATTCTCGCGGATTTTCTAAGCGAAAACGGTATAGAAACCTATTGCACAGGTGGCAAGGTCGTTGAATATCCGGGAATTTTAGGCGGTTATATTATGATAAACTCCTTGTCAAGCTTTAGGGTGGATATTGCATTCTTTGCATCTGCGGCATTCAGCCCTGACGGTCAAATTCTTGCCATGGGTGAGGGTGGAGTTAGCTGCCATCACGCATTCAGGAAATGCGCAAAGCAACTTGCTTACCTTTGCGGAAGTGATAAATTCGGAGCAAACGGCAAATTCGCAAGCTTTGATCTGAATAAGGTTGATTATTTTATTAGCGATAAAAGCGTCTCTGATGAGCTAAAGCAGGAGTATAAGAATACTACATTTTTATGCACCCAATAAACGCTGCTAAATGGCGCAAATAACGAAAAAAAGAGAGTCAATGACTCTCTTTTTTCGTTGCAAGTTCAATTCGTAATGAAAAATATTATTCATATAAAGGATATTTTTCGCAAAGAGCCTTAACTCTTGCTCTTGCCTCGTCAGCCGAGTTTTCGTAATCCTTCAAGGTGATCGAGATAATCTTAGCAACCTCAACCATATCCTCCTCGTTGAAGCCTCTGGTAGTAACCGCAGGTGTGCCAAGACGAAGACCGCTTGTAACAAAAGGCTTCTGAGTGTCGAAGGGAATAGCATTCTTGTTGCAGGTGATGCCGATTTCATCAAGCAAATGCTCGGCTTCCTTACCTGTATCAACCTTCATTCCCGTAAGGTCAACAAGCATCAAATGGTTGTCCGTACCACCAGAAACGAGCTTAAATCCTTCGTCAAGAAGTCCCTTCGCAAGCGCTGCAGCATTTCTGATAATCTGCTCGCCATACTCCTTGAACTCAGGTCTCAACGCCTCGCCGAAGCAAACCGCCTTTGCGGCAATTGTGTGCATAAGCGGGCCGCCCTGTGTACCGGGGAAGATAGCCTTGTTTATCTTGGTCGCAATTTCCTCGTCGTTTGAGAGAATAAGACCGCCACGGGGACCGCGCAGAGTCTTGTGAGTTGTGGTTGTAGTTACGTGAGCGTAGGGTACAGGGGAGGGATGAACTCCTGCAGCAACAAGTCCTGCAATATGCGCCATATCTACCATAAGATAAGCGCCTCCCCCGTCGGCAATCTCTCTGAATTTCTTGAAATCAATAACTCTTGGGTATGCAGAAGCGCCTGCCAAAACGAGCTTCGGACGGCACTCAAGCGCAAGACGTCTAACCTCATCGTAGTCAATCACGTTTTCGCTCTCGCTTACGCCGTAAGGAACGATATTCCAGTACTTGCCCGACATATTTACAGGCGAGCCGTGGCTGAGATGTCCACCATGAGCAAGATTCATAGAGAGAACTGTATCACCGGGAGTGAGAAGAGCATAGAAAACTGCCATATTTGCCTGCGCGCCCGAGTGAGGCTGCACGTTTGCATATCCCGCGCCAAAAAGCTTCTTTGCGCGCTCAATTGCAATAGTCTCAACAATATCAACGTTTTCGCAACCGCCGTAATATCTTTTTGCAGGGTAACCCTCGGCATATTTGTTGGTAAGAGTCGTGCCGTTTGCTTCCATTATTGTTTCCGAAACAAAGTTCTCGGATGCAATAAGCTCAATCTTGTTTCTTTGCCTTGCAGTTTCCTTGCTAACGGCGTCAAAAAGCTCGGGGTCATTCTTCTTTAAAAGTTCAAATTCTCTCATTTTTGCACCTCTTTTGTGGTTTTTATGTTTATTTTTTTATATTTTCGCGCCTCTCGGCAAGATACGAGCGCCTTACCTCTGTAATAAAACGCTGTACTCGCTCCGATTGATAATCACGATACGTCCAGGGGAACTTCTGCCAACCGCTCCTCGCCCAGAAAAGCGTCAGCTCTGTATAAATTCCGTCCTTCAATGGCACTCTGAAGCCTGTCTCCTTGGTGGTCGCCAGCATCAGTCTGCCGTGATTGATAAATCCGGGGTCAAGGTTGATTTTACGCTTTCCATGGGCAGAAAAACTCTCCTCAACCTTGTTTGTAAAGGTCTTTATATCCGCTTGTTTTTCAGGGTTTACGAGATTTTTAAAGCTGTAAATTCGCCTGAATCCCTCGCCGCCGATTTCATCGTCGTAGTAGCTTGAAAATTCTTCGGAAAAAGAAAATTCCTCCGAGCAGGACTCAATAGGCCCGAACTCGTTTACAAGAATCTCAAGAGCACGCTCAAGAATCTCTTTTTCGTGGTAAATCACACCTACAATGAGCTTTTCGCCCTCAAACTCGTGTATAGCGCCCATATCGTCCCTCCTTTATAAATTAACCATATTATATCCTAAATCAAGCCGTATGTCAATAAAAACTGTTGAATTAAATGTTTTCCCGGGGACAAAATACTTATATGTTAAGTAAAGACAAGATAAAATCCGCAATTTATGCTCTTATATCAAGTCCCGGAGTAAGACTCTATTTTTCTATTTTCATAGGTCTTGTAGTAAATGTAATTTATATTGGAAGTAATATTCATACCGCCTTGATGCACAGGAGCTTTTGGTCAAGTGCAATAATCGTGTACTATCTTCTTTTTATAGTGTTGCGACTGTATCTTTTATGGGCGAATAAAAAGGATGACGTGTCTGCAGCTCGTTGCTGCCTTACTGTTGGCATATTTTTGCTTTTGCTTACTCTGAGCGCAGGAGTGATTATCGCATATAGTGTAATCAACCAAAACAACGTGAGGTACTCGGGATATGTGTTATCAGCCTTTTTTATTTATGCATTATATTCGCTTACAACGTCGGTTATCGGTATGAAAAAGTGGCTAAATGACAACCAACCATTACATTTTGCGGCAAGAAGTGTGACATTTGCAGCTGCATCGATGTCTGCGTTTAACCTGCAGTACTCGCTTTTAACCTCTCTTGGTCTGTCAGCATTAACAGTAAAACGCGCAAATGCCCTTGGTGGCTTTGCCGTTTTTTTCGTCATAGTTATCCTCGGTATAACGCTGATTTTTAAAAGTATCAGGGAACTCAAAAATTAGCAAAATCCGCCGTATTTCGTATAATGCTTAATAGGGACGTCACGCGTCCCATTAAAAGAAAAGGACAGAATAAAATGGACAAAAACGAAAACGGCTATCCCGGTGGCTCTGTTGGCGGTGTAACCGACGGCCAGGGCGGAAACGGCTGTCAGGGTTGCCCCGGCTTTTGTGGCGGCCAGAACGGCTCTGTTGGCGGCGCAACAGACGGTACGAACCACCTTTGCGGCGGTGACGGCAGCTGCCTTGATATGAAGCCTCTTGCTTATGTTTACGCGCCTGATCAGAAATTCCGTATGCTTTATTCCGCAAACGATGCATTGAAGCACGGCACACTCTTTGAAGAGCTCTATAAGCCTATGGAGGTGTACGGTCGTGAATAAATCGAGAACTAATAACGGCATGAACGGCAACGTGAACGGTAATATGACCGATATGAACCGCAATCGCCAGAACGGAAACGGTGGCGCAGTGCAGGGAAGTCTCTTGGAGCAGATTAGAGCTCTCGGATTCGTAAAGGTAGAGCTTGAGCTTTATCTTGATACCCATCCGAAATGCCCCACAGCCCTCGACTACTACTATCAGACAGTTGAAGCATTGAAAAGATTGACCGAAGAGTATGAAAATACTGTCGGACCCCTTACTGCAATGGGCTCTATGGGCACAAACGAGTGGACATGGGTAAAAGAGCCTTGGCCCTGGCAGCGTGCAGACGACGTCAATAATCAGCTTTGGAGAGGGGGCAACAGATAATATATGTGGATTTACGAAAAAAAGCTTCAGTATCCCGTAAAAATTGAAAGGCCTAATCCTCGCCTTGCGGGAGTTATTATTACCGCCCTCGGCGGACCCGACGGTGAGCTTGCAGCATCAATGCGTTATCTTAACCAGAGATACACCATGCCCGATGGCAGAGTAATAGGCATTTTAACGGATGTTGGAAGTGAAGAGCTTGGTCACATGGAGATGGTATCGAGTCTCGTTTATCAGCTCACGCGCAACCTTACCCCCGATGAAATAATCGCAGGTGGCTTCGATAAGTACTACGTTGACCACGGTGCAGGAATATATCCCTCCTCCGCAGCAGGCGTGCCCTTCAACGCAATGGCAATAGCCTCTAAAGAGGACTCCCTCGCATCTATCCACGAGGACCTTGCCGCCGAGCAGAAGGCAAGAGCAATGTACGACAACATTCTCCGTCTCTCCGACGATCCCGACGTCAACGACGTCATCAAATTCCTCCGCCAGCGCGAAGTCGTTCACTTTCAGCGCTTCGGAGAAGCCATGAATATCTTACGCGATAAGAAATTCTAATTCAATAAAAACAGGGCGGTTTGAGTAAAATCAAATCGTCCTTTACTTTTTCGTTTTGGTGTGGTATAATAAAATTAAAGGAGGGGTTTATATGAAAAGAGTATACT
>JAZQWA010000044.1:0-1926 GCA_045632065.1 Eubacteriales bacterium
GTGAAGGACACACCGTAGCCGAGGAAGGAGAATTTTTCTTTTCCACCCCCTCTACGTAGAGGGGGAGAAAAAAGAAAAATCTTAACAAAATCACAAGTTTTTGACACTTGGACTCTGTTAAGATAGATTATAAACTATTCAATATTCTGTTTTTTTGAAAAAAGTATTGACAAACGAGACGGAATGTGATATTATATTTAAGCACGATTTGTGCGCCCCTGTAGCTCAGCTGGTAGAGCACTTGACTTTTAATCAAGGTGTCCGGAGTTCGATTCTCCGCAGGAGCACCAATAAAAAGAGGACTGCATAAGCAGTCCTCTTTTTATTGGCTCTCTTGCTCTGAATCGACTTCGTTGCCGTAAGGCAAGGAGTTCGTAACATTGCTCCGTCGCTTCCGCGTCGAAGCCTCGTGGGACGGAGCAAATTCTCCGCAAAAAAGGACTGCGTTTGCAGTCCTTTTTCATTCATTATAATCTAATAGTTTCACCCGGCATTACAGTATACATCTTTCCGTCAACCTGGAACCAAACAGTAGTCACCGTGGGATTATATACAGCCTTGCTATCAAGGCTGAATTCGAGCGACTCGTATGCCTTTACGTAGTTATAAATTTCCATATTGGTTGCATACCAAACGTCTTCCCTGTTTCCAAGCTTTGCGCAAATCTGGTCAAGAAGCTCCCAACCGTTATTTTTGTTAAACTCGGTGGTGTGTCCCCACATATAGAAGAGTTTAGGATGGCGATATGCCACGTAAAGCTTATTTTCATCAACCGCAAGGAATTTATCAACTCTATCAAGCACGTCATCATCGGTGTTATGTACCGTGGGATGCCAGTCGTACCAATCGGTCGGCAATGCAAACGAGCCGTCTGTCAAGGTGTTTCTGGAGTATGCAATATCAAGCGATTTGAGTATATCTCTTACCTCCTCGTAGCTTCTACCACCCGTAAGATACTTAATACCAAAATCGGGATATGCCATACCGCGAATAATGAAGCCGAATTCCTCCTCAAGATGCTTGCGGCACTCATAAAACTCGCTAACGATTTCCACAGGTCTCAAAATACCAACTGCGCGGTGATTCTCACCGTGAATAGCAATCTCGTGACCGAGAGGAAGTATCCCTTCCTTAATTTCCTTTGCGCTAAGGTAGCCCTCGCCATTGCCCTTTGCACCCTTGATAAAGCCTGAATTTACGTTAAAGGTTGCCTTCATGCCGTGGTCGGAGAGTGTCTTTGCAAATCTTACGTCAGTGTGCAAGCCATCGTCGTAGCTAAACGTGACTGCCTTGAATTTTCCCTCAGGAAATCTCAAAAAACGATATCTCATATCATTCACCCTTCAAAAGTTTTATATAAGCGCTATAACCTCAACCTCAACGAGAACGCCCTTGGGAAGATCCTTGACTGCCACGCAGGAGCGAGCAGGCTTCTCGGTGAAGTACTTTGCGTAAACCTCGTTAAACGCGGCAAAATCTGCAATATCTGCAAGGAAACACGTTGTCTTAACCGCTTTTTCATAAGAGCTGCCGCCTGCCAAAAGAACCTCTCCGAGATTCTTCATAACCTGCTCGGTCTGCGCGGTAATACCAACGGCCTCAACGTTGCCTGTCGCGGGATTGATGGGAATCTGACCTGACGTGAATACCATATTACCCGTAACGATAGCCTGTGAATAAGGTCCAATAGCGGCAGGAGCTTTATCAGTAGATATTTTTTTCATAATCTTAACCTCTTAGAGTAATTTAAATCCGAAATCGAAAAGGGCCTTCTTGATTTGGGCAATGTGCTCGAAGTTACCCGTTTCAAGAACAAGACGAAGATAACATCCGTTGACGTCAGAGCCCTCGTTTGCTCTCTCGTGGTGAACTGAAATCACGTTACCGCCAAGCTCGGCAATAATGCGTGATACGTTTTTAAGCTGA
>JAZQWA010000045.1:0-73272 GCA_045632065.1 Eubacteriales bacterium
CCAGAAAGAGCCAGGTTGGCAGTGGTGACAGAAGTGAAAAAATCAGGACATACAACTATCCGCAGTCAAGAGTGACTGACCATAGAATAAACAAAACGATTTATTCTCTCGGGGGATTCCTGAACGGAGATATTGACTGCATTGTTGACGATTTGATTGCCGCCGATACTGCTGAAAGGCTTAAGGGTGAACAAAATGACAACTAATATAGTCAACTTAACCACAATTTCTTCTAAAAATCTAAAAAATAAGCTTTGTGATGCGGTTGAAATTTTGAAAAAAGGTGGGCTTGTAGCTTTTCCAACTGAGACCGTATATGGACTTGGCGGCGACGCTACAAACCCTGATGCTGCACGTAAAATTTTTGAGGCAAAGGGCAGACCTTCCGACAATCCGCTGATTATTCATATTTCAGAACCATCGGATGCCGAAAATTACACCTATACCAACGAAATTTATTATAAGCTTGCTGATAAGTTTATGCCCGGTCCTCTTACGGTTATTCTGAAATCTAAGGAAAATATTCCGCTTGCAACTCGTGGTGGACTTGACACTGTTGCAGTTCGTTGTCCTGTTAATGAAATCGCAAGAGCTTTAATTGAGGAGTTCGGTAAACCGATAGCTGCGCCATCAGCTAACTTATCAGGCAGTCCTTCGCCAACGTCGGCCAAGCATGTTATTGATGACCTTTTTGGCAGAGTTGATATGATTATCGATGGCGGAGAATGTGAAATAGGACTTGAATCTACCATTGTGAAGATTGAGGATGATGATTCAATTACACTTTTACGTCCGGGTAAAATTACGGTTGACGAGCTTGCCTGTGTTGCGTCTGTTACAGTTGCAAACGCGGTAACGGAGAATTTGAAAATCGGAGAAATTGCTATCTCTCCCGGAATGAAATACCGTCACTATGCTCCAAAATCACCGCTTATTCTTCTTAACGGTGATAATTCAGATATTTTGAAATATATTTTGAGCGATAAGCATGAAGGCAAGGCTGTTCTTTGCTATGATGAGGACATTTCTCTTTATGAAAAAACGCTCGAAAAGACAGAGTTATATTCCTTCGGCGCTCGAGAGAATATTTCCGAGCAGGCAAAGCATTTGTTTGCTATTTTACGTGAAGTCGATAAAAAGGACTTTGACGTAATTTACGCGCCTGTTCCTTCGAAAGACGGAATTGGTCTTGCATTATATAATAGAATGATACGTGCTGCGGCGCATACAATAATTAACTTAAAGGAGGGAAGAAATGGCTAAAAAGAAAAAGGTTTTGGAAAACCCAATGGAAAATGAAGCGGTTGCTACAATACAACCGATTACAGAAACCCTTGAAAAGAACTATATGCCATACGCGATGAGCGTAATTGTTTCTCGTGCGCTTCCCGAAATTGACGGCTTTAAGCCTGCGCATAGAAAGCTTCTTTACACAATGTATGAAATGGGGCTTTTGACAAAGCAAAAGACCAAGAGCGCTAATATTGTTGGACAAACTATGCGTCTTAACCCTCACGGTGACGCTTCTATTTATGAGACAATGGTACGTCTCACAAGAGGTCACGAGGCGTTGCTTCACCCATTTATTGACTCCAAGGGCTCATTCGGTAAGCATTATTCAAGGGATATGGCTTATGCAGCTTCTCGTTACACAGAGGCTAAGCTTGATGAATTCTGCCATGAATTATTCAGCGGAATTGACAAAGATGCGGTGGATTTTGTTCCTAACTATGACAACACCATGCAAGAGCCTGCGTTGCTTCCTACTACTTTCCCTAATATTCTTGTTTCACCTAACCTGGGTATTGCGGTTGGTATGGCTTGTTCGATTTGTTCATTTAATTTGGCTGAAATCTGCGACGGTACAATTGCGCTTTTGAAAAATCCCAAAACCACAGTTGACCGAATGCTTGATATTGTAAAAGCACCCGATTTTCCCGGTGGAGCGCAAATTATTTACAATAGAGAGCAGATGCGCAAAATTTATGAGACTGGAAGCGGTAGCATAAAGATGCGCGCTAAATATGAGTACGTCAAAAAGGATAACTGCATTGACGTGCTTGAAATTCCTTATTCTTCATCTATTGAAGCGATAATGAAGAAAGCAACTGATATGATTAAAAGCGGCAAGCTTCGAGAGGTTACAGACGTAAGAGACGCTATCGACCTTAATGGCTTTAAGCTTACCTTTGACTTAAAGAAGGATGCTAACCCCGAGCTTGTTATGAAGAAGCTGTTCTCGGTTACCGAGCTTGAAAACAACTTTGATTGCAACTTCAACATACTTGTTGACGGAACACCTATGCAGCTTGGCATCAGGGAAATACTTAACGAGTGGATTAAGTTCAGAGTTAAGTGTGTAACACGCGAGCTTACCTTTGAGCTTGGTAAGAAGGAACATAAGCTTGAGCTGCTACGCGGTCTTGCAAAAATTCTTCTTGATATTGACAAGGCTATTCGCATTATCAGAAACACCGAGCGTGAGGAAGACGTTGTACCTAACCTCGCGCAGGGCTTTAACCTGACAAAAATTCAGGCAGAATACATAGCGGATATAAAGCTTCGTAACCTTAACAGACAGTATATCATTAATAGAGTTGATGAAATTGCTGCTCTCGAAAAGGATATTGCAGACATTAAGGAAACACTTCGTGACGAGGTTAAGCTTAAGGCTCGCATTATTGCGACTCTTCAGGAGGTTAAGAAAAAATACGGCAAGCCAAGAAGAACCGAAATAATCGAAGCGGTTGATGAGCAGCCTGTTCCGAAGGAAGATTTGTTCTTTGAAAACTATAATTGCCGAATTATCCTCACCAAAGGCGGTTACTTTAAGAAGCTTTCCGTTCAGGCAGCACGTTCTGCGGAAGAACAGAAGCTTAAGGAGGGCGACTTCGTCATATATCAGGAGGATACTGATAACCGCGGCGATATTCTGTTCTTTACAGATTTAGGACAGATTTACCGAGCCAGAGTTGCTGATTTCGAGCTTGGTAAGGCGAGTCAGATGGGTGATTACGTGCCTACAAAGCTTTCTATGGATGATAATGAGCACGTTGTGTACTGTAAGATGATTTATGAGCTTAATCCCGAGCATCATATCGTATACATATTTGAAAACGGCAAGGGACTCAGGGTTTCTATGGGAGCTTATGAGGCGAAGTCAAGACGCCGTAAGATTTCGGGCGCTTATTCGACTGCATCACCGCTCGCAGGAGCTGTTTACGAGGGCGACAAGCCTGTAAATATGTTTATCAGAAGCGATGCGGGCAGGGGAATGCTCATTAAGAGTAGTCTTATGCCTGAAAAGAACACAAGAACGGCTGCCGGCGTTCAGATAATGAAGCTTCCGAAGAAGGGAGCAAAGGTTGATCTTGTTACAGACAGAATCGATGATATCGGTCAGGATGCCCTAAAGTGCAAAAAGCTTGCATTACCTTCAACAGGCTCTCCTCTTGAGCAATTAACCTTTAATTTCTAAAAAAATAAGGGGTTTTGCCATGGCAAAACCCCAAAAAGATGAATATTTAAATAAGTGATTCGAATTTGTATCCAACACCCCAAACGGTTTTGAGTATCCATTTATCAGATACACCCTCAAGCTTCTCGCGAAGTCTTTTTACGTGAACATCAACCGTTCTGGAGTCACCGAGGTAATCAAATCCCCATACCTTGTCAAGCAACTGGTCTCTTGTGAATACACGGTTGTAATTTGAAGCAAGGAAGTAGAGAAGCTCTAGCTCCTTCGGGGGAATATCAATCGCCTTTCCGTTAAGCTTAAGCTCGTATTTCTGGAGGCTGATCTCCATATTTTCGAACTTAACAACCTCATCATCACTGTTGCTTGAATGAGAATTATAACGGCGAAGTACAGCCTTGATTCTTGCAGAAAGCTCCTTCATGTCAAAGGGCTTTACGATGAAATCATCCGCGCCAAGCTCAAGACCGAGGACCTTATCAAAAACCTCACCCTTGGCGGTAATCATAATAACAGGCTTTCCTGAGATTTCTCTGATTTCGCGGCAAACCTGCCAGCCATCCTTTTTCGGCATCATTATGTCCAGAAGAACAAGATCGGGCTCATATGCCTTGAAATAGCTTATTCCTTCTATTCCGTCGCTTGCGGTTTTTACGTTATAGCCTTCATTTTCAAAATAAAGCTTTAACATGTCGCAGATGTTTGCATCGTCGTCAATTACAAGAAGCTTAGTGTCCATTTTCAAATTCCTTTCATTTATTAAACGTAATAATTGTTAACTTTGTTAAAAACATTAAAATCTTAACAATTACATTATACAGTAAAAGTTTGCCATAATCAAGAACTTTTTATTAATTTTTTTAAATAAACTTAAAAACAAATTATGTCCAAAGATTGGAGAGAACATTTATGAAATTAGGTATCGTGGGTCTTCCTAACGTTGGTAAGAGCACTTTGTTTAATGCTTTGACAAATGCGGGAGCAGAATCTGCAAACTATCCCTTCTGTACAATTGACCCTAACGTCGGCATTGTATCCGTTCCGGACAAGCGTCTTGACAGACTTGCTGAAATCTATAATCCGGATAAATATACTCCTGCTATTATCGAGTTCGTTGACATTGCAGGACTTGTTAAGGGCGCATCTCAGGGTGAAGGACTTGGTAATAAGTTCCTCGGTAACATCAGAGAGGTTGATGCAGTAGTTCACGTTGTACGTTGCTTCGAGAACAATGACATTGTTCACGTTGATGGCTCTGTTGATCCCCTTAGAGACGTTGAAACCATAAATCTTGAGCTGATTTTATCCGACCTTGAAATCGTTGAGAGAGCTATTGACCGTACTGTTAAGGCTGCAAGGGCAGACAAGAAGCTTCTCGAAAAGCTCGCGGTGCTTGAAAAGGTGAAGGTCGCTCTCGAAGCAGGAAAATGCGCTCGCACTGTTGAGCTTGATTCTGATGAGCTTGCTTGGATTGAGGAATCAAGACTTCTTACCTTGAAGCCTACCATTTATGCTGCAAATATTTCCGAGGATGAGGTTGGCGGAGATTATGTGAATAACGCAGGTTACATCAAGCTTAAGGCTCATGCTGACAGCGAGGGAAGCGAGATTATCGCTGTAAGCGCGCAGATAGAAGCAGAGCTTGCCGAGCTTGACGGTGATGAGAAGATGTCCTTCCTTGCTGATCTCGGCATTGAAGAAAGCGGTCTTGATAAGCTTATCAAGTCGAGCTATTCGTTGCTTGGACTTATCAGCTTCCTCACCGCAGGGCCCAAGGAAGTACGTGCATGGACTATCAAAAAGGGAACTAAGGCTCCCGGCGCTGCAGGAAAGATTCATACAGACTTTGAACGAGGCTTTATTCGCGCAGAAGTAGTTGCTTTTGATGATCTTGATCGCGAGGGTGATAGAAACAAGGTCAAGGAAAAGGGACTTCTTCGCAGCGAGGGCAAAGAGTATGTCATGAAGGATGGAGACGTTGTAGAGTTTCTCTTCAATGTTTAATATAAAAAAACGTCTGTTTCGTTATGAAACAGACGTTTTTTTATTTAAAGTACAATATGTCATAAGGATGAGAGGAGATTTTGCATCCATTTTCCTCATATAATCTCATATTTTCCTGCAATAAAAAGAGATTTTGACTGTGAAGAACCATGTAATCAATTGACTCGTAATATTCTTCGAGGTAAACAGCGGATTTGTACTTTTGTCCGTGGTCACCAAAGACAACAACATCAGAGTCGGATATATGCTCCTTCATTCTCAATGCAGATTCTCCCGTCATAAGCCCTGAGGATATATACGTATATTTCGTTTTACCGTTTGTAAAATAAAATGCGTTTGCGGACGTTATACCGTATGGCGCAGAATGAATCAGGTGAATAGAGTATTTGCCGATTGCTACCGCTTCGCCCTCATCAAATAATGTAATTTTAGTACGATAACCCTCAATTGCCTTATATAAAACCTTTAAGATGGTAATTTCGTCGTCATTTTTAGGCTTTGGCATATAAATTTCATCAACTAAAACGTTTGATAAAAGCACGTCAAAGTCATCATCAAGACTCCAAGAATAGTGGGTAAGATAATATTTGTCAAGGTGAGTGATTTTTGCGTCTTCAAGAAATTCAATAGAGTCATATGCTAATGATTTTGAATATTGGGCAGAATTTATAAGGCAGACCTCTCCGCGTGACCTTATAATGAACTCATCACTTTTTGACTTGGAGCTATAAGAAACGGTTTCGTTAAGGTCATTTGCAACGTTAAAGACTGCGGGAGTAGCCATAGTAATCACAAACATTACCATAACAATGTTTAACGCTGCTACCTTTCTCTTTATGCAAAGCACAATAAACAGATAGAAAACTACTGTATATATAATAATCATTGCCTTGGATAAAAGAAAGTTTGTGGAAATGTAAGAATATTCGATGGATGAAAACAGGCCCGCCAAAAGCGAAAGAAGCTTGCATAATGGCGCAACAATGAATCCTAATGGAATCAGCCAACCTATAAGCATCATAACGCAACCGAGATACATAATAATCTCTACTAAAATAGAGAACAAGAGTGTTGTAAAAGGCGCTAAAATTGAAAATCCGCCAAACGCAGTTGTGGAAATTATAAGTGTAGCGCTGATTGCAAATATCGAAGTCATAAGCGACATTATTATATATCTGGTAATTTTATGCATTTTCTTGTTCTGCTTTGAAATAAGTGGCATAATTTCAACTAAAACAATTATACCAAGCGTTGCAAGAGCAGACAGCCACAGGGAAATGTCAAATATCGCATTTGGATTGAACAAGCATATCAGAAATACTGCTATACCGAGAGAGGTCATAGAATCTCGCTCATGCGATAGTAAAAACAATATTGACGAGATAATCAGCATTATTCCTGCTCGAACAACCGAAACCGAGAAGCCTGTTAATGCCATGTAAACAATGACAAAGCATATTGTAATAATTATGCGCTTCTTCTTTTTAACTGATAAAAGAGAAAGCAGTTTATCAATGCCGAATGACAGGATTGCAAGATGCATTCCGCTTAAAGCCAGAATATGCGAAATACCGATTCTTTTAAAATCGAGTCGTAGCTGGTCGGGAAGATAGTCTCTTTCGCCAAGAAGCAGGGCGGAAAGAATTGCACCGGTGTCAGCGTCGGACATCATTATGGTATAACGTGTCAGATATTCTTTTGCGCGTAAAAGAAATCCTTCGATGCCGCCTTTTGAATAGTCAAGAATTTTCAAGTCTTCGATGTCATTTGCGTATGCGTTTATACCTCGAGAAAAATTATATGACCTGCTATCATCAGAAAATCCGCTAAGGGTTGCCTTGAAGCTGATTTTTGTGCCATAAACAATATTTGCGGCGTCTTGTTTGTTGATGTATGCGTAAAATTTATAATTTTTGTGCTTTCCGTTTATACTCTCGCATTTAACGAGCAATCTCGTTGTATACGAATTTGTTGCGCTTTTGTCCTTTACCGTGCCAACTATTTCCACCTCATCGTCATATATATCATATGCCTTAAACCAAAGGTCAAAATATATAAATGAAAGAAGCATAGATACAAGCAATGCTGCGGAAATTATCCCTGAAAATATCTTTTTCTTATTATCGAACCTTAAAATAAAGGATAAAATCAAGGGCAGAACACTGAGCAATACTAAAAGAGCCTTAACTATTAAATTTTCAATAGTGAATAAGAAAAAGCCGCCAAGTCCAATACAAAGTATTAAGAATAGCGGCCTCTTTTTAAATATGTTCATTTATAAAACCTGTTATTTTATTCTTTGTCGAAGCTACGAAGTCCGCTTCCTTTGGGAATAACAAAATTGAATGCAGCGGGAGCTATACTGAAGTCCATGGTCTTTGCGCCGAAGATTTCACCGTCTATACAAATAGGCTGTGGCTCATCAAATTCCATCTTGAAATGAGGGGCTTGAGTATAATTGATAACCTTCTTCGCTTTTTCGTTATCGATATAAGTACCGCTTTTATATGATCCAACGAGTGTAATAAACTGCAATCTGGAAACCTTATCAATAGCGCATATATCAAACAGGCCGTCATTAAGCTGTGCCAGCGGTGCAGATTTGAATCCACCGCCACAGAATTTGCCGTTACCGATAGCGGTGAGTGTAAGAGTGCTTTCAACAACTCTGCCGTCATCATAAATAAGCTTCATTTTGGTACCAAAATGCTTGAAGAAGCCAACAAAAACTCCGAGTATGTATGAAATGCCGGGCGAGATAAATTTAAATTTCCTGAATTTATCCGCTTCCTTAACCACTCCGCAGTCAAATCCGATGTTTACCATGTTTACACAATACATATCGTTGCATTTTACAAGGTCAAACTTCGCAACCTCACCGTCGATTTGAGCATTTATGTCAGAAAACAGATGTAAATTGGAGAAGTTTCTTACAAAGTCATTGCCCGAGCCCTTGGGAATAACGCCGAATTCAACGTTGGGGTTATTGGGAGCGCTGTTTGCAATCTCATTAACCGTTCCGTCTCCTCCAACACATATAAAGCGCTGACGTTCATCGGGATTTTCCTTTATCATACTCTTAACATATGTGGTCGCGTCCTTGGGGCAGGTAGTGTAATATATATGATAACTTAGCTGCCTTGTGGCGCAAGCATCCTTGATTTCCTTTTCCATCTTTTGCTGAACGTGACTTCGGCCGGATTTAGGATTTAAAATAAAATGATATATCATCAGAAATGGAATCCTCCAAAAATATCCTTTATAACTCAACCATTATAACAAATATTTTATATTTTGTCAAGTTTTAGAATATTTACTCTAATAAAAGTGTCAGAATTAAGTATTTTTACGTTTGGAAATGGATGAAGTAATAAAATCATGATAAGCTTTTGCGGCTTGTTCTGTTTTATTTGTTCCAAATTGGTAATAATGCTTGCCAACGAGGTCTTTTGGAAGATAGTCCTGCTTTACGTAGTCATTTTCAAAGTCGTGCGGGTATACGTATCCCTCAAAATTGGGGCTTTGAAGATGCTTGGGAACTTCAATTCCTTTACCACTCGCAATATCTTCACAAGCCATATGATAAGCCAGATAGGATGTGTTGGATTTTGGTGCGGTGGCAAGAATGACTACAATGTTTGCAAGCGGAATAGCGGCTTCCGGTAGTCCGAGGGCCCTTGCGCTTTCGGTACAAGCGTATGCAAGAGATGCAGCCTGCGGATATGCGCATCCAATATCCTCGTTTGCTATAACGAGAAGGCGTCTGCATGCAGATAAAAGATCTCCCGAGGCAAGAATTTTTGCAAGATAGAAGATCGCCGCATCAGGATCAGAGCCTCTGATGGATTTCTGCAAGCAGGAAAGAAGGTCGTAGTGTACGTCTCCGTTTCTGTCGTAGTGTCCGACAATGGAGGGCAGAAGCGCGCTCACTGTTTCGTGAGTAATTTCCTCATCTGAAATGTAGAAGGCATTCTCGAGCACTCCGATACTCATTCTGACGTCGCCTGCGCATGCCTTTGCAATAGTTCTCAATACAGATTCATCGGCTTTTTTTGACGTAGAGAAATCGGTATTAAGTATATTGAGCGCTCTTTTTAACGAGGGAATACAGTCCTCCGCTGTTACAGATTTGAACTCAAAAACAGAGGAACGCGAGAGCAGAGCGTTATATACGTAATAGTATGGATTTTCAGTTGTCGAAGCAATCAGCGTAATCTTGCCGTTTTCCATAAATTCAAGCAAGGATTGCTGCTGCTTCTTGTTGAAATACTGAATTTCGTCAAGATATAAGAGCGTTCCTGCGTCGCTGAACATATTATCTGTTGAAGATATTACGTCCTTTACATCGGAAAGAGATGCGGTTGTGGCATTAAGCTTGTATAGCTGCATGCCAGAGGTTGAAGCAATTATGTTGGCAACCGTTGTTTTTCCTGTGCCGGGAGGGCCGTAAAAAATCATATTAGGTATTCTATTGTTTTTAACAAGACGGCGAAGTATGCCGCCCTCGCCAACTAAATGCTTCTGACCTGCAATTTCGTCAAAGCCTTGAGGACGCATTCTATCGGCTAATGGGGATTGTGCCATATAAGCAACCTTCCTTTGTTATGATATAGATGACGACATAATTTTTATACGTCTGTCAACCTCTGCACGAAGCTTTTCGTGCTCCGGCAGGGAAAGAGTAGAGTCGGTATCGATAATTGCTTTTGCAACGCTAAATGCTGAATTGAACAAATCGTAATTGTCACACATAGAAGCAAATTTGAAATCAAAACCGCCGCTCTGCCTTAAATTATTATCCGAAACCGAAGAAAAGAAATCTCCAGGACCTCGTAACAATAAATCCTTTTCAGCTATTTCATAGCCGTCGTAGGTGGTACGCATTACCTCTAATCTATCTCTTGATTTCGGGGAATTTATATCCGAAACAAGAACACAATAAGACTTTCTTGTGCCTCTTCCTACTCTGCCACGAAGCTGATGAAGCTGAGAGAGACCGAATCTTTCAGCGTTTTCAACAATTATTAGTGATGCGTTGGGAACATTGACTCCAACCTCAATTACGGTTGTTGAGACCAGGACATCATAGTTTCCTCTTGAAAAATCTGACATAATAGCATCTTTTTCAACCGCCTTCATTTTTCCGTGAAGAACCGCAATCTTGAGGTGAGGAAGCGCCTCTCTCAATTCTTGCGCATATTCCACTGCGTTTTTCAGATTCAGGGAATTCTCGGGTATCATTTCCGAACTGAGACTCTCTCTGATATATGCATCAACGTCATCCTCGGTGTTTTCAATTGCAGGGCAGACAACATAGCATTGACCGCCTAATTTAATCTGCTTGGAAATGAAGTCGTTAAGTCTTGTCCTATATCCCTCGTTAACTACAAAAGTATCAACGCGCTGACGTCCCTTTGGCATATCAGTAATTTTCGATATATCAAGGTCACCGTACATTGTCAATGCCAAGGTTCTTGGAATAGGGGTTGCGCTCATTACAAGAAGATGGGCGCTTTCGGATTTTTCCTTTAATTTTGCTCTTTGAGCAACTCCGAAGCGATGCTGCTCGTCTGTTATAACAAGCCCAAGCTTGTCAAATGTTACGTCGTCTGTTATCAAGGCATGAGTTCCTATTATGACGTCAATTTCACTATTTTTCAGAGCTTGCTTAATGCGTGCCTTTTCCTTTTGCGTTGTTGAGCCGATAAGAAGCTCGACTTGGACACCGAGCCCTCCAAGAAGCTCCTTTAAATCGTCATAATGCTGTCTTGCGAGTAGTTCGGTGGGAACCATGAGGGCAGATTGATAACCAGATTTTGCGCAAATGTAAATTGCAGCAGCGGCGCAGACCGTTTTACCGCATCCAACGTCACCGACAATAATTCTTGCCATGGGCGAGATTTTACCATCCTTGCCAATCACGGTATCGCGGTAAACCTCGTTGATAGCCTGCTTCTGTGAGCCTGTTAATTCATAGGGTAAAAGGGAAGTGAACGGGGTAAGATCGCATGGCGAAAAACGTATTCCCTCGCCCTTGCTTTTTGTTGAAGCAGATAGCGAAATACCCAATCCGAAATAAAGCATTTCATCAAAGGCAAGCCTTGTAAGAGATTTAGATAATGCTTCATCACTTTCGGGGAAATGGGCATTTTTTATTGAAAAGCTCAATGTTGGTAATTGGTTGTCAATTCGAATTTTATCGGGAATTGGGTCGATAATATCGGGCAGAACATCGTTTATAGCCGATTTTATGAGCTTGTCAATTATCTTCGAGCTAAGTCCGTCGGACAGCGGATAGACGGGTACGTAATCTGCAAGTGCAACTCCTTCGACGTAAGGCTCAAATTTGGGATTGGTTAACTGCAGCTTGTTTTTAAGGAAGGATGCTTTTCCCCAAAATCTGAATGTTGAACCAACGTGAAAAACGTCCTTTACGTAAGGTGAATTGAAGAAGGTAATTTCAACCGAGCCGCTTTCATCAAATGCTCGGAATTTTGATACAGTAAGTCCGTTTCTGATACGGTTTTGTCTTACCTCGGTTGCAACCGTCAATATGTATGCGCAGGGAATTGCTTCATCATATTTCGCAAGTGGGCGCACGTCGCCTCTTTTTTCATATGCGCGGGGGAAATAATATATCAGATCGCCAACGGTCATAACGCCAAGCTTGTTAAATTGCGCAGCGCGAGTTTTTCCAACGCCTGAAAGGGCAGTTATAGGCGTATTTAGCGTAAGTCTTGACATATTATACCTCCTTTTAAAAAATCACTTCTATTCTACAACATTTTAACAAATTTTGCAATAACAAATTATAAAAAGTTATAATTTTAATTAAAATAATAAAAAAAATCTTTACAAAAATATTTTAATGTGATATAATGATATGAAAATTGTTTTTTGGGAGAAAAAATGAAAGTTAATTTAAACGATAAGTTATCCGCTAAAAAGACTCTTTTGATTTTATCTCTTTTTGCTATATTTACTGCTTTGCTTTGCGTAATTCTTAGCGATATTTTGCATCCTGTGTTGGTTGCATTACTCGCGGCGTTGCTTTGCTTTGATCAGGGTACAAAGAAAATTTATGCTTATTCAACGGTTGCTGCCGTTTTGGCGATTAACATAATAGGATGCTTTTTTATAGGTCAATTTCTGATGTTTTGGGGCGTTTATGCTCTTATACTTGCATTTGTGATTTACAGATTTGCCTCCAAGGGCAAGAGTAAAATGGAGTGCGTCTTTATCAGCACGATTCTTTACTCGGCATTTATTATCATTTCCTTTGTGATTTTTGCAATGATTCAATGTGGCGAGGCAAGTCTTGATGCTGTATCGCAATATTATTCTCAGGTTATCGAGAATCTAAGAGTAATTTTTGTTGACAATATGTATGCGAATATATCAGAGGCTTACGCGGGTACAGAGCTTGCGCTTTCGCCAGAAATGTTATCACAGGCTTTTGACATGGTTATCAGCAACATTATTTCCTTTGTTTTTATCAGCGGGTTTATATGCGCCGGAATTGCTTTTAAAATTTTTACGGCAACAACCCTCAGATATGCCGAGGATAAGGAATACATTTTAAACTGGCGCTTTGCTACCCCCAGTCTTTATGCATACTTCTACTTGATTTTAATAGTTGTTTCGCTCTTTACCGCTTCAGGAACAGGTGCTTTTGCGGTTTGCGTGTCTAATTTGTATAACATCTTCATGGTTGTTTATGCATATATCGGCTTTAATATCGTTCATGCATTCCTTGCAAGAAAGAGAAAGCCTGGCGGATCATTTATCATACTTCTGATTGTTACTGTTATATTCCTTAATTTTGCTCTTGAAATTCTTGCGATGATTGGCGCTTTTGGAACGATAAGGAAAAATAAAGAAATCACCGCTTAATGCTTTATAAATCATAAGAAAGGAATCAGCTTATGAAAAACGAAAATGAAAATAACAATTTGCATATCCCATACGCATCCCGACAGGATATGATCTTATATGCAGCTCTTGGAGTGCTTAATATTGCGATAGTTGCACTGATATGTAAATTCCTTGAATTTATCGACCCCGTCTTTTCGGCTGTAATCGTAGGAATTATATATCTTTGCGAAATCGCGTTTATAGGGCTCAGAAGAATTGCTAAATCTAAGGTTTATCCTGCAAAGAGCATACATGGTCTGCTTGGCGAGGAGGGAAGCGTTGTTTTTAAAAACTCAAAGTCTCCTATTATAATCTTTGATTTTCACGGCACAGTGCTCTGGTATAACGATGCCATGAGACAGTGCTTTGACCCCTATGAGAATTACATAGGTGAGAAGATTTCTTCTGTTCTTGATTTTGATATGTCAGAGGTTGAGGCAGGTGATTGCAAGACATGCGTAAACGGTCGAAATTATCTCGTTGAGGGCTTTGTTGTTTCAAAAAATAATAATGGATTATACCTTGCGATGCTTCGCGACGTTACCGAGCTTCAGGCGCTTGAAAAAAGATATGCAGACGAAAGAGTTGCGGTTGCATATATTGCCATCGATAACGTTGAAGACGTGCTTCAATACGTTCACGAGAAGTTTGCTGATGCTGTTTCCAGCATTGAGGACAAGCTTAAGTCATGGGCAGCCTCTATGAACGGCGTTATCAAGTCTTATGACAATGATAAATATATAATGTTCTTTGAGTCCAAGTATCTTGATGATTGTATTGCAAACAGATTTGAGATTCTTGACAGTATTCGTGATGCGAGAGTAGGCGACGGTGTTTCTATAACCGTTTCCATCGGTGTTTCCCGCAGGGGCGGAACTCTTTATGAAAGAGAGCTTGACGCCAGGGACGCTATCGATATGGCGCTTCAGCGAGGCGGTGACCAGGCTGTTTACAAGTCTGAAATTGAGACTGTTTACTTTGGAGGAAGAACCAAAACCGTTTATAAGCGTTCTAATGTTCGTTCAAGATCTTTTGCAAGCCAGTTGACCTCGCTTATGTCGCGATCCGACAACGTTATTATTATGGGCCATAGATACGGTGACTTTGACTCTATCGGCGCATCTGTTGGTGTTGCAAGACTTGCAATGCTTTGCGGTATTAAGGTTAATATTGCAATTGAGCTTAATGACAAGAACCTTCGTCCTTGTATTGAAATGATGCAGAAGACATCGCTTTATGAGCAGGTGTTCGTTGATAATGCCGATGGTCTTGACCTTATAGGTCCTGACACGCTTGTAGTCCTTGTTGACCATAACACTGTAACAAGAGCCCAGTTCTCTGATATCGCATCCAAGTCTAACAATATCGTTATTATCGACCATCACAGAAAGGTTGATAATCTTTCGAATAATATCAAGCTTTCCTATATTGAGCCCTCAGCTTCTTCTACTTGCGAGCTTGTATCCGAAATGCTTGAAAGCGCTGTAAGCTCGCAGAATCTTCTGAAAGAGGAGGCTGATATTCTTCTTTCAGGTATATTGCTTGATACAAAGCAGTTTACAAGAAATACAGGAACTCGTACCTTTGGCGCAGCGCAGTATTTACGTGGTGCGGGAGCGAATCCCACAGACGTTTATAATCTTTTCAAGACGGCGCCTGAGGATCTCTCCAAAGAGGCGAGATTCCATACATCTATTATGATGTATAAGGATTGCATTGCGCTTGCATGCTGCGAGGGCGATACTGACGAGTCCTATCGTGTTATTGCTTCCAAGGCAGCGGATAAGATGCTCACCTTGCGCGGTGTATCGGCCGCATTTACATTGGTAAGAATAGGCGAACAGATTCATATTTCTGGTAGATCCGGCGGTAAAATTAACGTTCAGCTTATACTTGAAAAGCTTCGTGGAGGTGGACATTTCGACGTTGCTGGCGCTCAGGTTGTTTCTGACTCGATATTTGAGGTTCTTGAAACACTGAAGAAAAGCATTAATGAATATCTTGAAAACAATCCTATTTGATAAGGTTTAATTTGATTGGAGAAATACAATGAAGGTTATATTACTTTGTGACGTAAAGGGACAGGGAAAAAAGGATCAGATAGTTGAGGTTTCCGACGGATACGCCAGAAATTTCCTTTTCCCTCAGAAAAAGGCTGTGCCTGCTGATGCAAAGGCAACCAATGAGCTGAAAAATAAAGAGGAAGCAAGACAGTTCAAAATTAACGAGGACAGAAAGGCTGCCCAGGCTCTTGCTGCGAAAATCAACGATGTTGAGATTGAGATTGTTATGGGACACGGACAGGATGGCAGACTCTACGGCTCTGTTACTGCCAAGGATATTGCTGAGGAGCTTGGTAAGCGACTTGGTATAGACGTTGATAAGCGTAAAATTCAGATGAAGGACAATATCAAGGCGTACGGCAAGTATACCGTTGAGCTTAAAATCCTTGCTGATATCAGCGCAAAATTCGTTGTTTACGTACACGAATAAACAAAATTACTCTTGAAAGGAAGAAGCGAAATGGATAGCGGAAGCAGTTTGATGAGACAGATGCCTGTTTCTATTGAAGCAGAGCAGGCATTGCTCGGTTCTATAATCGTTAATCCAGATTCTTTTGATAAAATCGGCGGAATAATTTCTGCAGATGATTTTTACGTTGAGGAACATAAGCATATTTACAGCGCTCTTGTCAAAATGTACGTTCAGAACAAAACTATTGACATTGTTACTCTTGTTAATACGTTGGTTGAGATGGGTGACCGTGACGAAGCGGGTGGAGTACAGTATATCACTCTTATCGCTGAGAGCGTTCCTTCTGCTGCAAATATCAAGGATTATGCAAAAATTGTTAAGGACAAGTCAACGTTAAGACGCCTTATCAATGTTTGCGATGAAATCAACGAGGATGCTTATAACGAGAATGATGTTAGATTTGTGGTAGATAATGCTGAGCAGAAAATTTTTGACATCTCTCATAATAATGATGCAAAGGAGTTCAGACACATCAGAGACGTTCTGCAGAACGTGTACAAAGATATTGAAACTCTTGCTGAAACCAAGGGAGCGGTTACAGGCGCCAAGACAGGATTCTCAGGACTTGACCGCATGCTTGTTCAGATGGGTAAGGGCGATTTGATTATCCTCGGTGCCCGTCCCGGTATGGGTAAGACCGCCTTTGCGCTTAACATCGCAACAAACGTTGCCAAGGCGACTAAAAAATCTGTTGCCATATTCTCTCTCGAGATGTCTGCAGAGCAGCTTGTTACGAGAATTGTTTCAAGTGAAGCCATGGTTGACTCTCATAGCCTTCGTACAGGACAGCTTGTGAGCGCCGATTGGGATAATATTGCAGAGGTTATTTCATCATTGTCGGGATGCGATATTTATATTGATGACACCTCGGCTATAACTACCACCGAAATGAAATCAAAGCTCAGACGACTTCCTAACCTTGGACTTGTTGTCATTGACTATATCGGTCTTATGCAGACAACCTCTAATAGCGACAACAGAGCTCAGCAGGTTGGTGAAATTTCACGAAATTTAAAGATTATGGCAAAGGATATGGGCGTTCCCTTTATTTGCTGCGCCCAGCTTAACCGTGGTACCGAGGCAAGACAGGGCGTAGGCAAGAAGCCTACTCTTGCAGACCTCAGAGACTCGGGTTCTATTGAGCAGGATGCCGATATAGTGCTTTTCCTTTACCGTGATGAGTATTATAAGAATATAAGCGGTACAGAGGACACTGAGGAGGCCGCAGACAGTGCCAACGTTGCCGAGGTAATTGTTGCAAAGAACCGTCATGGCTCTGTTGGTAATATAAAAATGGGCTGGATTGGTCAGTTCACCAAATTCAGAACTCTTGAAGACGACCACGGCGATGCATGATAAAATTTCAAGACTTTTTTCTTCAGAAAAGGGAAAAAGAATATTTAATCTGATGCTCAAAACCATTGAAGATTATTCAATGAGGGAGTATTTTGATAGAGGAATTCTTATCGGATTATCAGGTGGAGCTGATTCTGTTATGCTTCTATGCTTTTTTGTAGAGTATAGAAAGCATTATGGAGATTTTCCTCTGCTTGCGGTACATGTTAATCACGGTATTCGCGGTAATGATGCCGATATGGACGAGATTTTTTCGAAAAATCTTTGCTGTGAGCTTGGAGTAGACTTTTTATCTAAAAAAGTAGACGTTCCAACTCAGGCAAGATTAGATAAAATTGGAACAGAAGAATGCGCACGAAACATGCGTTATCTTGAATTTGGCAAGATAATATCGGGCAGAGAAGATATCGGTTGTATCGCAGTTGCTCATAATGCAGACGATAACCTGGAAACCGTACTTCTTAATATATTTAGAGGTAGCGGCTCACGTGGCGCTGCCGGAATCCCTCCTATCAGAGATAATATCGTCAGACCTTTAATTAAAGTTACTAAACAAGAAATTGTTGATACGCTTAGTTCTGCTGACATTCCATACGTGACCGATATAACTAATTTCAGCAATGATTATAAGCGTAATTTTATAAGGAATGAAATTGCGCCTAAACTTGCTGAAATATCTCAAAATCCGGCTATAATGGTTGGCAGAATGTCTGACAATTTACGTTCAGACGATGACTTTATCAATATTTGCGCACTCGAATTTATTGACTCTCACGAAAAGATATTAAATTATGAATTGCTTGCGCTTCATAAGTCGCTCAGAGCAAGAGTTGTTACAAAAATGACTGAAAATAAGGGAATTTCCTTATCAAGTGTTAATTTTGATAACCTCTATGAGCTGCTTCAAAATGATAATTTTTCGTATTCTTTGCCGGGAAATTATGTTTTTAAGTGCGAAAGAGGTATTTGCTCGGTTATATGCTCTGATAATCTTTCTGTAGAGGATTACTGTATTCCTGTTTTTGATGGCAAAAATGTTGTTTCAAAATTTGACAGTGAGTTTTATATTTCGCGTGATAGATCAGATAAGAGTTCTTTAAATATTTACAAATTATCAATACAAGCTGATATTTCATCTGCTATAATTGAAGGAGAGTTATATCTGAGGCCTAAAAAAGATGGTGACACGGTATTTTACGGTGGTATGACTCATAAGATGAAAAAGTTATACAATGATAGGAAGATTCCGATTAGCGTAAGGCCTTTTATCCCCTTGTTATGCGATGACAAGGGAGTTGTTTGGGCTCCCGGCTTTGGCGTCAGAGACGACAGAGGGGAAAATAGGGATAATTTCAGCAGGTTCGCAACACTTTGCATCGGTTTGTCCGATGAATTTTGTGACCTAAGATTTTATTCAGGCTCGGAATTCAGATAATAAAACGTTTGACTTTTGAAAATAATATATATGGTTTGGTTTAGAAAGGCGTGATTGATACCTAATGAAGGCAAATTTTAAAAGTATACTGATATTGCTGATTATTGTCGGAATCGTTATCGTTGGCGCTTCTTACTTTATGGGTGAGGGCAAAAACGATGAGGAGTTCACATATAGCAATCTTGTCGATTTGTTTGAACAGGATCTAGTAAGGGATTTTGTTGTAGATGAAGAGGCTACTATAAAGCTTAATAGAATATTTAGAAATGCAGATGGAAGTCTTGTGTACAACGATGACGGAAATCTCAAGGTCGAGGAGCTTACCTATACCTTTAGCTATGAGCTGCAACTTTACAGAATTATGGATATTGTCGAAAGTGGCAATAACAGAAATCTTAAAAGCTACGATTTTACTCCCGCAGAGGAAACACCGTGGTATATCCTATACTTGCCATACATTCTTACCGCTGTTATTTTCATAGGACTCACAATATTCCTTATGAAGCAGACCTCTGCAGGTGCAGCAGGCGGTAAAATGGGCGGCTTTGCAAAATCCAAGGCGAAGGTTATCACTAATGATAAAAATGCCGTAAAATTTGCGGATGTTGCAGGCGCGGATGAGGAAAAAGCTGAGCTCGAAGAAGTTGTTGAATTCCTTAAGGACCCTGCAAAGTTTGTTAAGCTTGGCGCAAGAATTCCCCGAGGTGTTCTCCTTGTAGGCCCTCCCGGTACAGGTAAAACACTTCTTGCCAAGGCTGTTGCGGGCGAGGCGGGTGTTCCGTTCTTCTCAATTTCCGGTTCTGATTTCGTTGAAATGTACGTTGGTGTTGGTGCATCGAGAGTAAGAGACCTCTTTGATAACGCAAGAAAGACACCTGCAAGCATTATATTTATTGATGAGATTGATGCTGTTGGACGTCACAGGGGCGCAGGCCTTGGAGGCGGTCACGATGAAAGAGAGCAGACCTTGAACCAGCTTCTCGTTGAGATGGACGGTTTCGGTACTAACTCGGGCGTTATTGTTATGGCGGCAACAAACCGTCCTGACATTCTTGACCCCGCGCTTCTTCGTCCCGGTCGTTTTGACAGACGAGTTACAGTTAATTATCCCGATATTAAGGGTAGAGAAGAGATTCTTAAAGTTCATTGCCGTAATAAGCCCCTTGAGGAAACGGTTGATCTTAAGAAAATTGCCCAGACGACTATTGGCTTTACAGGCGCAGAGCTTGCAAATCTTATGAATGAAGCAGCTCTTCGCGCTGCCAAGAATAATAAGGCTCTTATCGGTATGAAGGATATTGAGGAATCTTATATGAAGATTATCCTTGGCCCTCAGAAGAAGAGCAAGGTTCGTACAGAGGCAGATAATAAGCTTTGCGCTTATCACGAGGCAGGTCACGCAGTTGCATCCTACTTCTGCAAGAATACTGATCCTATCAAGCATATAACCATTATTCCCGCGGGAAATGCCGGCGGTGTTACCGTGAGTGTTCCTACCGAGGACAGAATGGGTATGTCGAAGAACGAAATGCTTGACATCATTGTTCGCGCACTTGGCGGCAGAGTTGCAGAGGAGATTGTGCTTGATGATATTTCCACAGGCGCATCAGGTGATATTCAGCAGGCGACAAAGATTGCTCGCAACATGGTTACACGTTACGGTATGAGCGATAAGCTGGGAATGGTTCTTTATGGCTCAGAGCATTCTTCCGACGAGGTGTTCCTCGGCAGAGACTTCTCCTCCGGTAAGAATTATTCTGAAAAAACTGCATCCGAGATTGATGATGAAATTCGCGGTATAATCGGTGATTGCTACGCAAGATGTAAAGAAATCCTTACATCTAACATCGATAAGCTTCATTTTGTTGCTGAATTCCTTCTCAAAAACGAGTCTATGGATGAGGAACAGTTTAAGGCCGCTATGGAGATGAACAATCCTACCGTCGAATCTATCGAAGACATTGCCTTCCGCAAAAATCAGAAGAGTGAGGAAGAAAACATCACCGCTCAGAAGAAGAACGAAAAGGAAGAGGAAGAAAAGCGTCTTCGCCAGGAGGAGCTTGCAAAGAGAATGGCTAACGGCGAAGAGCTTACGGACGATGTTTTGGCTGATATATTTGAAAAGAAATTTACAGCTAAAGCAGATGACGAAGAAACCGATAAAAAAGACGAAAATCAATAAAATAAATCCCCCGATTTTATTCGGGGGATTTTCATATAATAAATAACGCCGTTCAAACGAACGGCGTTATTGCATTAGATGGAGTGAATACCATTCTTTGCATCAGCTTTGGAATCAAGGTTGTACTTCTGTTGCTTTCTCCAGTCGAAGTACTTGATCGCAACCTGCTCGAAGAGTGCGAGGGAGAGGAGGTCCTCATCCTGCTCACTGTAAGGAGCAACTCTCTGACGAAGAGAATCAATCTCGGGAGCAATCTTATCAGCGGGTCTATAATCGATGATGTCGTCATCGCCAATAATCTTCTTTTTGAAGTCCTCGGAAATAGGAGCAGGGCATCTGCCGTACTCACCACGTACAAGTGCTCTGAATTCCTTGGTAACTCTTGCATAACGTCCCTCGTTTGCGAAGAGAACGTTGTTAACTGCCTGAGTTCCAACAATCTGAGAGGTAGGAGTAACGAGAGGAGGATAACCTGCATCCGCTCTTACGTTTGCAATCTCTTCAAGAACTGCATCGAGCTTATCTGCCTTGCCTGCCATCTTAAGCTGGCTGATAAGGTTGGAAAGCATACCGCCGGGAAACTGATAACGAAGCGCGTTAACGTCAAGCTTAAGTACCTTGGGGTCGATAAGTCCCTTTGCAAGATAGTCCTCACGAATCGTGTTGAAGTGCTTTGCAACAACGTCAAGCTTTGCAAGATCAAGACCTGTATCGTAGGGAGTGCTCTGAAGGGTAGCAACGAGAGACTCGGTAGGAGTATGAGATGTACCCATTGCAAGAGGAGAGATCGCGGTATCAACGCCGTCTACGCCTGCCTCGATAGCCTTAAGAAGAGTCATAGAGCCGAGACCTGCGGTGTAGTGGCAGTGAAGGTTAACGGGAATGTTAACGGTGTTCTTAATTGTCTTTACAAGCTGATATGCCTCGTAAGGCTTAAGAAGACCTGACATATCCTTAATGCAGATAGAGTTTGCTCCCATTTCCTCAAGTTGCTTTGCGTACTGAGCAAAGCCCTCGTTGGTGTGGAAGGGGGATGTTGTGTAGGAAATAGCGGCCTGAACGTGACCCTTTTCCTTGATAGTAGCCTTGATAGCTGTTTCAAGGTTTCTTGCATCATTAAGAGCATCGAAAATACGAATAATATCAATACCGTTTGCGATAGACTTCTGAACGAAGTACTCAACAACGTCGTCAGCATAATGACGGTAGCCAAGAATGTTCTGGCCTCTGAAGAGCATTTGAAGCTTGGTGTTCTTTACGTGATCCTTGATGGTGCGGAGTCTTGCCCAAGGGTCCTCGTTAAGGAATCTAAGGCAGGAGTCGAATGTTGCGCCGCCCCATGCTTCAAGAGAATAATATCCAACCTGATCCATTGCATCGAGAACGGGAATCATCTCGTCGGTTGTCATACGGGTAGCCGCAAGAGACTGATGAGCGTCTCTGAGGACTGTTTCTGTTATTAAAACTTTTGACATATTTAATTTTCCTTTCTGAAGAGTAGCCTCTTATGCAAAGAAGCTGAGGAATACACCTGCCGCTACGGCAGAGCCGATAACACCGGCAACGTTGGGGCCCATCGCGTGCATGAGAAGGAAGTTGGAAGGATCGTATTTGCGTCCTTCGTCCTGCGCAACTCTTGCTGCCATAGGAACTGCGGATACACCTGCAGAACCGATAAGGGGATTGATTTTACCACCGGTAAGCTTGCACATAATTTTACCAACAATAAGACCGCCGCAGGTGGAAATAACGAATGCAGTAAGACCAAGCGCGATAATAAAGAGCGTCTGGGGCTTAAGGAAGTTCTCTGCATTTGCGGTTGCACCAACCGAAACGCCGAGACAGATTGTAACAATGTTAATAAGCTCGTTCTGAGCAGTCTTGGAAAGCCTGTCAGCAACACCCGAAACGTTGAAGAGGTTACCAAGCATAAGGAAACCAACGAGGGGAGCTGCATCGGGAACGATAAGACAAACAATTACAGTAACGATAATGGGGAAGATAACCTTTTCAATCTGAGAAACAGGACGAAGGTTGGTCATCTTAATAGTTCTTTCCTTCTCGGTGGTAAGAAGTCTCATAAAGGGCGGCTGAATAATAGGAATCAGAGCCATGTATGAGTAAGCCGCTATTGCGATCGCACCGAGAAGCTGAGGAGCAAGCTCCTTTGTTACAAGGATTGCAGTAGGACCGTCGGCACCACCGATGATACCGATAGAACCAGCCTCCATGGGAGTAAAGCCCATAAAGAGCGCTGCAAAGAAGGCAACGAATACGCCGAGCTGTGCACCAGCACCCATAAGAAGCGACTTGGGGTTAGCAATAAGGGGAGAGAAGTCGGTCATTGCGCCTACACCAAGGAATATAAGCGAGGGATATACACCAAGCTTAACACCAAGGTAGAGTATATCGATAAGACCTCCATTGTTGATTACTTCTTCAATAATTCTTGACATCGGAACGTGACCGTGAACAAGCTGCTCGGCAGCTACGAGACCGTTTTCGAGATAATAATCATCGAAGAAATATTCGAGATGTATAAGATTTGCGCCGGGAAGGTTGGCAAGTAACATACCAAATGCAATGGGCATCAGAAGGAGGGGCTCAAACTTCTTAACTATTGCAAGATAGAAGAGCGCACCAATGATTACGTACATTACGAGGTACTGCCACCAACCGGGCTCGGCAATCAACTTGGCAATGCCTGTTGTGCCGAGGAAGTTTTTGATAGCGTCTAACATCTATTAGTACCTATTTCCTTCGTCAAAATTAGTTAAGAGTTGCGAGAACGTCGTTTGCGGCAACGGAAGCGCCCTTCTGAACGTTAACAGATGCTATAACACCGTCGCAGGGAGCGGGGATATCGTTCTCCATCTTCATTGCCTCGAGAACGCAGATTACGTCGCCCTTCTTGACTGCCTGACCTGCAGAAACCTTAACGTCAAGAATAGTGCCGGGCATGGGAGCTGTAACCTTGTTTGCGCCCTGATTGCCTGCGGGAGCAGCTGCCTTAGGAGCAGCAGGTGCAGCTGCAGGAGCTGCTGCGGGTGCTACGGGAGCGGTAAATACAGGAGCGGATGCAGAGGTGCTGCCAGCCTCCTCAACGAGAACCTCATATGTAGTGCCGTTAACGGTAATGTTATACTTTTTCATTTTAATTAAATCCTTTCTTACTTATACTTTTCTAAAAGATACAACTTTAAATTTGATTCCGGTGTTATCGCTTTCAGCAGCGGCTATTGCAGCGGCAATAACAGCTACAAGTTCTTCATTTGCGTCACTAACAACAGTCTGGGTTACCTGTTCAGCAAGATCAACAGACTTTGTTGACTTTTCAGACTTCTTCTTGGGGATGTCGTGGAAAACAAGCTTGAAAAGACCGAGAAATGCCCACAAAATGCATAAAACTGCGAATACGGTAGCCATACCGATAAGCAATACAGAGCCACCGAATACCAATGCATCGCCAAGCTGAGAAACATCAAAATTTGAAAAATCTACAATCGGCAATGTTTTATCAATTCCAAACATATTCTAAGCCTCCTTATATATTAAAGAGGAAGAATCTGTCGGCCAAATGCCGCGGAATCGTTCTTTGTACAAAGCATAAGAAGAGCAGAGCAGATTCTCGCTCTCATTTCATTTATGCTGATAATATCGTCAATTTCACCGCTGGATGCAGCGTTAACAGGAGAGGAAACGGACATTCTCCACTCGTTGATAAGCTCCTGACGGCTCTTTTCCTCGTTGATATACTTGTCCCAAGCAAATGCAACACCGCTTTCAGCGCTGAGAGCGCCAATTTCAGAGTTCTCTGTTGCATATACAAGATCTGCACCGAGAGACTTGGAGCCAAGAAGCACGAAGGATGCACCAATTGCATGACCAAGGAGAACAGTAACCTTAGGGCAGGTAGAAGAAGCGTATGCCATCGCAAGCTTGGCAAGCTCGGGAGCAAAGGTCTGCTCGTTATACTTGTTAATGCTGAGACCAAGGGAATCAACAAGAGTTACAACAGGAATAGAAAAGCTGTCACAGAAGGTTACGAATTTTGCAGCCTTTCTTGCTGCAGCTGCGGTTATACGTCCCTCATCTCTGGAGTAAGAGGTCGCTACAACACCGCATTTAACACCGCCGATTGTCGCAAAGGCGGTTGAAATAACAGGAGCATAGTCATGAGTAAGCTCAATGAACATGCCGTTATCAGCAATTACAGAGATAGCAGAGAGAGCTTCGCCTGCAAAATCAAGGTTTCCAAGCTTTCTGTTGAGATTGTCGGTGCAGATTTCAGCGCCCTGTGCTCCTAGGGTGGAGTTCGAGGGAAGGAATGAAATCAAGGATCTTACGTAACCAAGACAGCTATCCTCAGCGCCCGCATAGGATACGATAGCATCCTGCGCATCCTTTGTGCCGGTAAGAGCAGGGGATGTTACGTAAAGGGAAGCGTCGTTATTCTTAACAACAACGTCGAACATAGATGCGATAGCAGCGCAAGTACCGATGCAGTTGCCTGCAACGTAAGCAATCTGGGGAATAACACCGGACGCTCTGGAAACAGCAGTCATAATCTTACCGTAAGCGGCAAGACCTGCAGTACCCTCGAAAATATCAGTGCCTGTTGCGTTGAATACACCTATTACAGGAGCGCCGTTGCTTATAGCCATTCTGTAAAGGTCGCAAATTTTCTTTGCGTGGCGGTCGTCAATAGCTCCGCCCATTCTTGTAGCATCCTCAACGAATGCAAACACAAGCTTGCCGTCGATAGCTCCGTAGCCGCAAATAACGCCTTCAAACTCGCTGGACTTGTCGGTTACAAGAAAATCGGAGAATCCGCGTTTTGTATACGCGCCGATTTCTACGAAGGTATCCGCGTCATAGAGCATTGCAATCTGATTTCTTGCCTCGGAGCCCTCGCTGGCGCGGAGCGCTTCACGCAATTCAGAGGCGGTAGGGAGATTGCAGAAATTGGGTTTTGTGAATTTATTCAAAACGAATATTCGATTTGCATATAGCAAATCTCTCCTTCCTAAAAAATTACATTTTTAATGAAAAAAAGATAAAAAATCCAATCTTCACCAAATATATTATACCACCAAATTATGATATGTCAATATATTTTTTTAATATAATTGAAAAGGAAACGAAAAAATCGTTTCCTTTTATTGCTTAAATGCCTCGAGTAGAGAAAGTCTTTTGTTTGCGTAGCGATACGCATTTTCATAATCTCTGATTTCTCGGTAGCATCTCTCGATATCTGTATAAATTGAAAAAACTACGTAAGCATTGTATTTTTCCTTGCTTCGCTCCTCTTCGATTCTGCAAAGAATCTTCAAGGCGTCGTTAAATTCTCTGTTTCTTATCAGATTTCTTGCTTGCTGGTGCATTGAGAAGATTTGATTATTAAATTTGTAATCAGCATCCTGAATAACGTATTTATATAGCTCAATATCGGTTGTATTTAAAATGATTTCCTCATATTCATCGGTTTTTAACTCAAGAAGAGGGGCTTGTATATTCGATGCGATTGCTTTATAGATAATTGAGCCTGCTTCGATATGAGAGGTGTTATAAATAGTTTTTTCTGCGGATTTAAGAGCCTCATCAATGAATTTTTCGCCCGTGGTTAGAGAGCCGTTCACAACGGCATCTCGTCCAAGGCGGTAATAACATTCAGCGAGAATATAGGAAAGCTCGTCATCCGTGTCTTTGATAGCTTTTATTTGATTTATACAGGATAAATATCTTTTCTCAACGTAGTCTGCTTTTATAGCTGATATTACTTCGTTCTTTTTGTATGAAAAAAGTTCATCGTCATCAGCCATTAAATAAGCAAAGGGAATAGAAAGGCAATTTGCAAGATACTTGGCGGTGTCAACCGAGGGGAAAGCCTTGTTTGATTCAATTGCGCTAAGCATATTACGGGTGATTTTATCTCCAGCGAGCTCTTTTTGAGTTTTTCCTTGTTCTATTCTGGCTTTTTTGATTTTATCTCCGATAGTCATCAATTACTCCTAAAATAATAATTTAGAATATAATACGTGGCAGAAATCAATCCTGGCTCTTTCTGACTATTGTATCAGAAAGAGGATGATTCTGCATGGCTTCCTCTAAATTGCGATTAACAAGATGGGTATAAATCTGCGTTGTATTAAGCTGCTCGTGACCAAGAACGTCCTTTAAGACTCTTATATCAACCTTTCCGCTTTGATACATCAATGTAGCAGCGGTGTGACGAAGCTTGTGTACAGAGTACCCCTTATAACCAAGTCCCGACATATCGAGGTACTTGTATACGACCCATTGCACAGTCTTGTTGGAAATGCGCTGCTGTCTTCCGCTGAGGTAAAGAGCTCTGTCTGATGTTCTGATGTATCTCGGGTCAAGCCTTATGCTCAAATAGGATTTTACAGCGTCTCGCGCAGCATTGTTAAGATAAATAATTCTTTCCTTGTTTCCTTTTCCTCTTACCTTAACAAATGCAAGCTCGCGGTCAAAATCCTCTAAATTCAATCCAACAAGCTCGGAAAGACGCATTCCTGTGTTTAAAAACAAGGCAATTATAGAGTAATCTCGTACTCTTGTCTTGGATTCAACGTCGGAATTTACTGTTTCAAGTAGCATAATTGCTTCTTCAAGGGTTAAATACTTTGATAAAGTCTTGCTTTTTTGTATGCCGCCAAAATCAGCAACTGGATTTCTGTCAATAAGGTTGTTGTTGTGCATATATTTAAAGAAGGATTTTAACGAGCTTAACTTTCTGTTTCTTGTTGTCGCATTGTTATTGCGCTCGGTCTTCGTATATGCAAGAAAATTAACAATAGTTTGACGCCTTACACGTCTTACGTCATCCTCGGTCAAATGCTTGATGCTAATTTTTTCGAAGTCCTCTGCAGATATATCCTCATCGCTTTCAATCATTACTGTGTATCTAAAAAATGTCCTGAGGTCCAGCAAATATTCAATTGTAGTTTTTTCGCTTTTGCCTTCTACGCTGGACAAATATCCCGAAAAATCCTGAAGAAAATAGGGCAGCGCCTTAAATTCCGGATTGCTCGTTTTTAGTGTTAATGTACCCATTTTTTCCTCCGCAAAAGATTTTGTACAATTCTATTATACAAAATATTTGACTTTAATAGTGGATAAAATGTAAACATTTTGCACTTTTACTTGTTTTTTTAGATAAATATGTTAAAATAAATTTGTAAATTATACATGAGGTTGGGGGAAGTAATGAAATTCTTTAAAGAAAACTCCTATGACATTGTAAAGCTGTTATTAAATCAGATTGGAATAGCAATTTTTTCGCTTGCTGTATACGTAGCTCCATCGGCGGATGACGGCTCGTTTTTTGCTAAATTTGCAGTTTATTTATCCTTGCTTGCAGTTGTATTTTATTTTGTACTTATTTACATCACTGCTTGGGATTTTGGAATAAAGGATAAGATGAGATACGAGAGCGGTAAAATACAGCTTACAAAAAATAAAGGCTTAAAGCTTGGATTCTTTGCTAATATACCCAATTTTGTTCTTGCGGGTATCGCGATTGTTCTCATGCTGATCTATCTTGCATCGGGTAATGAAGTGCTTTATTCATTGTTCTTTACCTTGAATCTGTTTATACGTTTTACGGGAGCTATGTTCCTTGGCCTGATTCAGGGTGTTTTCTCATTCTTGAAAGAAAAAAACGACCTGTATTACCTCTGGCAAACGGTCGGATATTTTGTAGTCCCAATCCTTACAATTCTTGTTACTCATCTGGGTTACGAGCTTGGCAGACGCGATGTACGTATTTTGGGATTCATTAACCTTAATAAAAACACCGATAATCAAGAATAATTTTATAAAATCCTCCATATAGTTGTTTTGAACTGATGGAGGATTTTATGCATATTTACGTTGTTAATTTCAGAAAATACAAAATTGCTTATTCTGTGGTCTGTATCCTGCTGGCGATGGTCGTTTTAAGCTCTGTAGCTATAAGCGTTGTTACTAAAGTTTATAGAGACGATCTTTTTATTGTAGCGGCAGATGCCATTCCTTACGAAAAAATAATAATTATTGACGCAGGTCATGGTGGCGAGGATTCAGGTGCGATTGGAACAAACGGAGTGCTTGAAAAGGATTTGAACCTTGAGTTTGCTTTGCAAATCGGTGCAATGCTTGAAGAAAAAGGCTACATAATAGTTTATACACGTACGGATGACCGACTTTTATATACCGATGAGGAAAATATAAAGGGAATAAGAAAAATATCCGATCTAAAAAATAGAGTTAAGGTTGCAGAGCGTTATCCAAATTCACTTTACGTAAGCATACACATGAATTCATTTGGAGATTCAAAGTATTCAGGTCTTCAGGTGTATCATTCTGACAAAGAAGAAAGTAATTTGCTTGCGAATACAATTCAAAATCGCGTTAAAAATGACCTTCAGCCTGAAAACAACAGAGTAGTGAAAAAGGGAAAGGATATGTACATCCTTGAAAATATCGAGAACACCGCGGTACTTATTGAGTGCGGTTTCTTGACGAACAAAAACGAATGTGAAAAACTTTCTGAAAAAGAATATCAAAAACAATTGTGTTTTGCGATTGTTTGTGGTATTATAGAATATATGGAAAAATAATTTTTAATAAGGAAATTAAAAATGAAGGGACCTAAAGTAATATTTGTATGCCGTGAATGCGGTGCAACCAGCCCCAAATGGCTTGGAAAATGCCCTGATTGCGAGTGCTGGAATTCGTTTGACGAACAGACAATTGTTAAAAAACCTCAAATTGCAGGTTTAAACAGAGGCAGAAATATAAATTACATAAACAAGGCGGAAAAGTTCTCTGAACTTCAAATGCCTAAATATATCAGAACATCAACCGGTATGGGTGAGCTTGACAGAGTGCTTGGCGGAGGCCTTGTTGATAGCTCTGCGGTGCTTTTATCGGGCGAGCCGGGTATTGGTAAATCGACCTTGCTTCTTCAAATATGCTCTGAGCTTGGTAAAACTAGAAAGGTGCTTTACGTTTCTGGCGAGGAGTCTAAAGGACAGCTTAAGCTTCGAGCTGAAAGACTTGGCATCAACGGTGACTCTATTTACCTTTTGACAGAAACGGACACCGATGCAATTATTGATGAGTGTGATTCGTTAAAGCCCGACGTTATAATAATAGACTCTGTTCAGACTCTTTCCTCTATGCGCTTTACGTCTGCTCCGGGTAGCATTACCCAGGTGCGCGAAGGTGCAATGACCTTCATTAATTATGGCAAGGCTAACGGTGCGGCGGTATTCCTTGTTGGTCACGTGAATAAGGAGGGTGGAATTTCCGGTCCTAAGGTTCTTGAGCATATGGTTGATGCCGTTCTGTATTTTGAGGGCGAAAGAACCAATTCCTACAGAATTATACGCGCGATAAAGAACAGATATGGCTCAACTAATGAGATTGGCGTGTTTGAAATGGGAGATAAGGGACTTATTGAGATTCCCAATCCCAGTGAGGTTGTAATGGCTGAAAGGCCAAAGAACACAAGCGGCTCTTGTGCAGGATGCGTAATGCAGGGAACAAGGCCAATTATATCCGAAATACAGTCTTTGGTTGCAAAATCTGTTTATGCAACGGGAAAACGCACGTCTGACGGCTTTGATTATAACAGAATGTGCCTTCTAATAGCAGTTCTTGAGAAAAGAATGGGCTTAAAATTCTATGAAAACGACGTATATCTGAATGTTGCGGGTGGAATTGTGCTTGACGAGCCCAGCGCAGACCTTTCTATCGCTATGTCGCTTATCAGCGGTATCACCGACAAAGTAATTCCCGATGATTTGATTGCTTTTGGCGAAATTGGACTTTCGGGAGAGGTCAGGGCAGTATCCCATATTGATTACAGAGTCAAAGAAGCAATTAGACTTGGATTCACAAAAATTATTTTGCCGCAGAAGAACATTACAAAGAGTCTTAAGGTGCCTAAGGGCGTAGAACTTTGCGGTGTATCCAATATATATCAGGTCCTCATACATATGAAACCCAAGGAAAATAATAACTAAAATACTCAAAAAACGGCATTTATTGTGATTTATGCACAAATGAATGCTGTTTTTTTCTACATTGGTCGGTAAAAATGTTCATTTCAAAATATTGAAATCATTTTTTATTTATTGTATAATTATTTTATAATGTTATAGCGAGTTATCGCGCAACAGCAAATAAATCACAAGGAGACCATTCTTATGGAAAAGGTTTACACCAAAAGTATTCGTAACGTAGCACTACTTGGACACAGCGGCGGAGGAAAGACATCGCTTGCTGAGTCTATGCTTTATATTTCAAGACTTACTGACCGTCTTGGCAATGTTACTGACGGAAATACTATATGCGACTATGACCCCGAGGAAATCAAGAGAGGATATTCTATATCTGCAGCTACTGCGCCTCTTCTTTGGGACGGTGCTAAAATAAATATTCTTGATACACCCGGCTTCTTTGATTTTGAGGCTGAGGCAAGGCAGTGCGTTAGAGCTGCTGATGCTGCCATTATCGTTGTAGACGGTAAGGCCGGTATCGAGGTTGGTACCGAAATTGCTTGGAAGCTTGCTTCTGATGCTGGAATTCCCAAGGCTTTCTTTATCAACAGATTTGATGACGGTGAGGCAAGATTCTACAAGGTATTCGGCGCAATTCGCGAAATGTACGGACTCAACGTATGTCCTATTCAGATTCCTATTATTGATGGCGATACAGTTATCGGATTCGCTAACCTCGTAGAGATGTGTGTTTACACATTCGAGAAAACAACCGGTGAATACATACGCAGCGCAATTCCCGAGAAGTTTGCAGACGTTTGCAATGAGTATCATGCAATTCTTCTTGAGGCTATTGCACAGACCAGCGACGAGCTTATGGATAAGTTCTTCAACGAAGAGCCTATTTCCAGAGAGGAAGCTCTTGAAGCTATACACCAGGGTATCATCACAGGCGATATCGTTCCTGTATTCTGTGGCGCAGCTCTTAAGAACTGGGGTATTAAGACATTCCTTGATACAATCGCAGAGTCCTTCCCGAGACCTACCGCTCGCAAGGTTGAAAAGCTTGTTGATGCTGACGGCAACGTTACCGATATTGCAATTGATCCCGATTCTAAGGACACATCCTTGTTCGTATTTAAGACCGTAGCCGATCCCTTCGTTGGTAAGATGTCCTTCTTCAAGGTTATGAACGGTGAGCTTAAGAAGGATATGGTTCTCAGAAACACCACAACCGGTGCGAATGAGAAGCTTAACAAGATCTTTATGCTCAGAGGTAAGAAGCAGATTGATGTTGAGGAACTTGCATGCGGTGATATCGGTGTAGTTGCAAAGCTTACTGCTACAAATACAAATGACACTCTTACAACAGCTCAGGGCGATATCAAGTACGCTCCTATTAAGTATCCCAAGCCTTATCTTACAATGGCTATCAGACCTATGGCGAAGGGTGATGAGGATAGAATTTCCAGCGGCATTGCAAGACTTCTTGAAGAGGACAGATCTCTTAAGTACGTTAACAATTCCGAGACAAAACAGCTTACGATTTCCGGTCTTGGTGATATTCACCTTGATATAGTTGTATCCAAGCTTAAGAATCGCTTTGGCGCAAACGTTGAGCTTACAAAGCCCAAGATTGCTTATCGCGAGACCATCAAGAAAAAGGTTGACGTTGAAGGTAAGCACAAGAAGCAGTCGGGTGGTTCGGGTCAGTACGGACACGTTAAAATTACTTTCTCTCCCGGTGAAGCTGAGGGCCTTACCTTTACCGAAAGCGTATTTGGCGGAGCGGTTCCCAAGAACTTCTTCCCGGCAGTAGAGCAGGGACTTAGAGAAGCTATGCAGAAGGGTGTTCTTGCGGGTTATCCTGTAGTATATCTTGCTGCTAACCTCTACGACGGTTCTTATCACGACGTTGACTCTAACGAAATTTCCTTCAAGCTTGCAGCTAATATAGCTTACCGTGACGGTCTTCCTCAGGCAAATCCTGTACTTCTCGAGCCTGTTGGTGAGCTCAAGGTTTACGTTCCTGATAACTACGTTGGTGACGTTATGGGAGATCTTAACAAGCGTCGCGGTAGAGTAATGGGTATCGATCCTATGGATGACGGAACACAGGTTGTTCTTGCCGAAGTTCCTTTCTCCGAAATGATGGATTACGTTATTTCTCTTCGTGCAGCTACTCAAGGACGCGGTAGATTCGACTTCGATTTCATCAGATATGACGAGGTTCCTGCTTCCATTACCGAGAAGGTTATTGCAGAAGCAAAGAGAGAACAGGCATAAATATTATCAATGCGGCACAAGTAATTGTGCCGCATTATGATTAACTGCCTATGTTTAAGTACCAAATATTAAAAATATTGTTATTTGGCAACTAAAAGCTAAAAAAATAAAATAGCTATTGAAAAAAGCAATATTTAATGCTATAATAATAATGTAATAAATTGAAAGGTAATTGTTATTATGATGCTTAATTTTTCAAGGGTTGTAGCGCTTATAATTGCCATGGTTATTGGTATTGGCGTTGGAATCGGAGGTTGTCTTGGCGTTTGTTTCCTTGTACTTGATAGCGTTACAATAAATGAGCTTGAATATAGAGGAGTTCCGCTTTCATCGGATAAAAGTTTTGGCGATAATCCCGAGGTGGATTTACGCGATATGTCTGTTATCGATTTTGTTAAGGAGTATCAGGAGCTTCAAAGCTTCGAGGAAGACGTTACAATCAATATGCTGATTAAGCGTTATGATTTTATACTTCACCCTCATCTTGATAAGCTTCTTTCGCGCGAAGCTAGAGACCTTCCTATTTCTTATCTTTTGACAGATGAAGGAAAGAACAGGTTGCTTGATACACTTTATGTAGGTCAGTTTGAGGACTTTGTTTGCCAGAATCTCGATGGTACCCCTGGTGATCCTGAGGATCCAAATACTGTATGGATTGATACCGAAGGCAACGTTGTTACTGGTATCAATGATGTTCTTGCTGATTTCACACTCTATGATCTTCTTTACGGTGACATTTCATCGGACGCAATTCTTGATACTATTATCTTGGCAGATATCCTTGGTTATACCTGGGATGAAACAAACGAATATTGGGTTGATTCCGGCGGAAATAAGGTCACTGGTGTAATGGCGGTATTCGCTGATTGCACAGTTCTTAATGTTGACCAAAAGCTTAATACAGTTCAGATCGGCGAATTGCTTAGCTATGAATACAACGAAGACGATGGTGTTTGGCTTGAGGACACCGGAGACGGAGTTATGAAGCCTGTACACGGGTTTATGAACGTTGTTGCAAGCCGCACTCTTGAAAACGTAGGTAGCATCATGGATGATCTTACCATCGGTGACATCATTCCTGAAGAACAGCGTACCGGATTCGTTGGATTGCTTGATCCCAATACAAAGTTCGATATGATTTCAAATGAAGTTAACACTAAGTTTAACATGCTTTCAATGAGAGAACTTATTTTGAACAACGCGATTACATTTAGCTCTGAAGCAGAGAAAAATAAGTTCCTTGACTCTCCCTTTGCTGATTATAACATTTCACAGCTTTTATCAGCCATTTCGGCTCTTTCTTAATAAAACAAAAAAGCACCGCAAATTTTGCGGTGCTTTACCATTTAATAAAAAAAGGACGTCGTTTGACGTCCTTTCAATCATTTAATTAGTTACCAAGCTTTGCGTTGTTAACCTTGATGCCGGGGCCCATGGTTGTAGCAACTACACAGCTCTTGATGTACTGACCCTTTGCTGCAGCGGGCTTAGCCTTGATAACAGCGCCAACGAGAGTGTTGAAGTTCTCGGTGAGCTTCTCAGGACCGAAGGAAGCCTTACCAATGGGGCAGTGAATGATGTTGGTCTTGTCAAGACGGTACTCAATCTTACCAGCCTTTGCTTCCTGAACTGCCTTAGCAACGTCAGGAGTAACAGTACCAGCCTTGGGGTTAGGCATAAGGCCCTTAGGACCAAGCACCTTACCAAGACGGCCGATAACACCCATCATGTCAGGAGAAGCGATAACAACGTCGAAGTCGAACCAGTTCTCGGTGGTGATCTTCTGTACCATATCCTCTGCGCCAACATAATCAGCGCCTGCTGCAAGAGCAGCCTCTGCCTTGTCTCCACGAGCGAATACAAGAGTTCTAACAGTCTTACCGGTACCGTTGGGAAGAACGATTGCGCCTCTTACCTGCTGATCAGCGTGACGAGAGTCAACACCGAGTCTAATGTGGATCTCAACAGTTTCATCAAACTTTGCCTTAGCAGTCTGACAAACGAGCTCAACTGCCTCGTTTACGTCATAGAGCTTAGACTTATCTACAAGCGCAGCGCTTGCATTATACTTTTTACCATACTTAGCCATTAATCTGTCCTCCTATCACTCTTCTACAACTACGCCCATGCTGCGCGCAGTGCCTGCTACCATGCTCATAGCAGCTTCAACAGAAGCAGCGTTAAGGTCAGGCATCTTGGTTTCTGCAATCTTGCGAACCTGCTCCTTGGTGAGCTTTGCAACCTTGGTCTTGTTAGGAACCGCAGAAGCAGTCTCAATGCCGCAAGCCTTCTTAATAAGAACTGCTGCGGGGGGAGTCTTAGTGATGAATGTGAAGGAACGGTCAGCGTAAACAGTGATGATAACGGGGATGATAAGACCGATATCATTCTTGGTTCTTTCGTTGAACTCCTTAGTGAAGTTGGGAATGGAAACACCATACTGACCGAGTGCAGGACCTACGGGGGGCTGGGGAGTAGCCTTACCTGCGGGAAGCTGCAATTTAATGTAACCCATGATTTTCTTAGCCATAATTAAATAAACCTCCAATGTGGTAATTTTTGTCGGGAGAATTAAAGAATTTTTCTCCCTCCCACGAACGCTTCAATTTATGAAGCAGGGCAGAATCAGTCTGCCATAGCAACATCCTTGGTTTCAACCATGATAGGAATGTCGCGCCTTTCAGTAGAAGCGAGAATAGTAAGAGATTTCTTATCCTCGCTGATTTCCTGAATAATACCCGAGTATCCCTCGAAGATACCCGAAACAACCTTAACCTTGTCGCCAAGATTGAATTTGAATTCATCGGAGACAACCTCAACGCTGAACATCTCAACCTCTGCATCGGTAAGGGGAGTAGGCTCAGATCCGGGGCCTACAAAGCCGGTGACACCAGTGATGTTTCTGACAACGTGCCAGGACTCATCATTCATTGTCATTTTTACAAAGACGTAGCTGGGGAAGAGCTTTGTTTCAACAACCTTTTCCTCGCCCTTATCATTTACCTCAACGCTGGTTTCAACAGGAACCTTAATGTCGTAGATAAGATGACCGAGACCACGGTTTTCAACCATTTTCTCAATGCTGTCTTTTACTTTGTTTTCATAACCCGTATAAGTGTGAGCAACATACCATCTGGGACCCTGGTTCTTTTCATTAATATTACTCATGGCTACCTCTTAGCCGATAAGACCTGCTATAGAGTTTATGATTAAAGAAGAAACGTAGTCGATAACTGCGATAAGAGCACTGATTGCAACTACGGTAGCGATAACGAGCTTGAAACTCTTCCAAACCTCAGTTTTAGAAGTCCAAACAACCTTTTTGAGCTCGCCAACAGTATCCTTACAGAACTTAGCGATTCTTTTGCAAGCGCGAACAAGGAAGTTAGGCTTTTTATCCTGCTTTTTGGTGGATTTTTTCTCCGCCTTGGCAACGTTCTTGACGTCAGAAGCGGTGTTAATGCTATTGTTCTTTTCTGCCATAACTATATCCTCTCAAAAATTATTTGGTTTCCTTGTGCAAAGTATGCTTGCGGCAGAAACGGCAGTGCTTTTTCATCTCAAGTCTGTCCGGATCGTTCTTCTTATTTTTCTTTGTGTCATAATTTCTTTGCTTGCACTCAGTGCATGCGAGTGTAATCTTGACTCTCATAATTTGCGGCACCTCCTAATAGAATTCGGGTTAAACCCGTGAATACCTCCCTCGTTGCTATGGGTGTGCGTGTCCCAATTTGCGCACAAAAAAAGCCCCAAAACAGAGGTATGACAATTATAACACTAAATTTTCCATTTGTCAATACTTTTTTATATATTTATATTTATTTTTTATATAATTGTAGAAAATCATTGACTATTGACTAAAAAAAGGGTATAATTTAGTCATAAATTTGCGAGGTGAGATATGAAAATAGTTGTTCTTGACAGATTTTCGCTTGGAATGGATACACCGTTTGATGCTTTGGAGCTGCTCGGCGACGTTATAATCTATGATAGCAGCAATGAAAACGAGGTACTTGAGCGTTCCTCTGATGCCGACGTTATAATTGTCAATAAAATAAAAGTAACCGAAAAAATACTTGCTAATGCAAAAAATCTGAAGCTTTTATGCGTTTTTGCGACAGGTTATGATAATATTGATATCTCTGCGGCAAGAAAATATAATATAGGCGTATGCAACGTGCCGGGATATTCTACCGATAGCGTTACGCTTTATACAGTTTCTACTGCATTGGCTTTGTATTCTCGTATTTATGAGTTTAATAGATTTGTAAAAAGCGGAGAATACACAAAATCGGGTGTTCCAAACAAGCTTACTCCTGTTTATCACGAGTTGAGAGGAAAGGTATGGGGCATTATCGGATATGGTAATATCGGCAAAGCGGTGGCTGACGTTGCAAGAGCATTCGGGGCAAGGGTTGTGGTCAATAAGCGCCATCCTGTCAGCGATGCTGAATGCGTTGATATTGATACATTGTGCCAGATAAGCGACATTATAAGTGTGCATTGTCCCTTGAATGATGACTCAAAACTTCTTATAAATGAAGAAAGACTTGCGATGATGAAGCAGGATGTTGTTCTCGTTAACGAAGCAAGAGGAGCAGTGCTGGATGAAGCCGCTGTTGCAAAGGCGGTAGAGGACGGAAAAATCGGAGCATTTGGATGCGATGTTTATTCGGTTGAGCCATTTACATCCGAGCATCCTTATTCAAGAATAAAGAACTATGAAAACGTGCTTCTTACACCTCATTGTGCCTGGGGCGCTTATGAGGCAAGAGAGCGCTGCATCAATATTATTGCAGATAATATCAAGTCTTTCTTTGGTGGAAAAACGTTAAATAGGGTAGATAAATAAAAGCAGAAGGTGCATCTTGAGAAATGCACCTTCTGCTTTTATCCTCGATCAACCGTAATCACACAATAACAGTTATCCTTTTCAGATTGGACAGCTTCATTGATTTTTTCCTTGACCTCGGCTTCGGTAAGCGGATGCTCGTAGGGAAGGACTACGTCAAAGATCATATTTGTATGAGTATGTCCGATTACAACTCTGAAATCATGTATTGGAAGTTCGAGATTATGTTTTTTCATTGTATCTGCAAGGAACGCTTTTAGCTCGTTGATATTTTTATCATCAGTCACAATAGGGTCCATGTGTATTGTACAGGAAATATTCATTTCGTTGTTAATTCGTCTTTCAACGTTGTCAATAACGTCGTGTAGGTAGTATATATCCTTTTTACCATCCACCTCAGCGTGGAAGGAAGCAACGAATTTGCCGGGGCCGTAATTATGCACAATAAGATCATGAATTCCGATTATATCGGGATAGTCCTGAATTATGCTTTCAAGCGATTTTATGGTTTCTTCAACAGGAGCTTCTCCAAGGAGTATATCCTTAGTTTCATTAAGAAGCTTTAATCCTGCAATAATGATAGGAACAGAAACGATAATACCAACTATTGCATCAATGAAATGAAGTCCTGTAAGCTTTATAATAAATGAAGAAATCAGAACTGCAAGAGTGGAAATCGAGTCACTAAAAGAATCTGTTGATGCTGCCTTGACTACGGTTGAATCAATTCTTTTTGCAATAACCTTATAGAAAAATCCAAGCCAGAGCTTTAAAATGATTGCCGATCCTAAAATTATAAGTGTTACATAAGTAATCTCGGTGTTTTCAGTTTCGGAAATACCAATAAGCGTTTTTGCGGAGTCCAAAAATAACTCGCCGCCAACAAGCATAATAATAAAGGAAACAATCATTGATGCAATGTATTCAATTCTTGCATGGCCAAATGGGTGCTCCTTGTCAGCGGGCTTTGAGGAAACCTTAAAGCTCAAAAGCGAAATAACCGAAGTTCCCGAGTCGGAAAGATTGTTGAAAGCATCTGCGATTATTGCAACTGAGTTTGACATAACACCTGCACAAACCTTTATCAGAGCGAGAATAAGGTTTATTATTATTCCTACAACGCTTGATAGTGTGCCGTAGCTTTTTCTAACAGCTTTATCTGAAGTTTTTTCGTGGTTTCTGACAAATAAACGAATTAAAATATTAGTCATATATTTACCTCTAAAAGTATTTACTTTTGTGATTTATTATGTTAAAATAAATTATATTTGTTAAATGGAGCAATTTTATGAGTAAGTTTAAAATAATTACGCTTAAAGGCGATAATACCCAAAATATAAATACCGAGCTTTATTTTGAATTAGCCAGTGCAAGAGCAGAGAAGTGTGAGGTTGTAGCCATCAGCACCGAATGCTCGACTGAAAAGGTAGAATCATTGGTAGTATCTGCACTGAAGAAAATGAAGGCAGTAGCATCAATACAGTTCTATGCCTTGCCAGAAAGCTTCAATATAGCTAATACGGAAGCAAATTTCCTTTTAAATAAATATCCTGATGTTTTTTCTTCCATCGGAGATTGCTGTTATCAATATATATATGTAAAACTTTAACTCATTATGTTTGCAGGGGTGTCGGTCAACGACACCCCTGCAATATATTGTAATTAATTTGCGTGCTCTTCCAAATAGCGAACAACGTCGCCAACGGTATTAAAGCTGTGAAGATCCTCGTCTGCGATTTCGAGATTAAATTTCTCCTCGCAAATATAAACGAGATCAGCGAGTTCAAGCGAATTGATACCAAGGTCACCGGAAAGCTCAGCTTCCATGGTAATGTCGTTCTCGTTAACGTGAAGCTCGTCAACAAGGAACTTCTTCAATGTCTCAAACATTTGTTTCCCTCCTTTGCTTTTTTGCCATTAAATATGCATAGCGCTTTCTTATAATACTATATATTTGTCATTTTGTCAAGTGTTTTTTTTAAAAAGCATGTTTTTTCCGCCTTTAATTGACAAAAGCAAATAAAAATAAACAAAAATTTATTTGACAATTATAAAAATATATGCTATTATATTTTTAATAATACTATATGAGGTTTTTCATGGGAATTTTATCTTTAATAAGCAAGAAAAAGCAAACTAATGAAGATAGGGAATCATATCTCGAATCTATTGTTGGTAAGAAATGCGTTGTAATCGAAGAAATCGATAATTTTGCAGGCTGCGGACTTGTTAAGGTAAACGGTCAGAGCTGGGCGGCACGATCTGCTTATGATGATGAATGCTTTGCTGCAGGCGAGACATTAAGCGTTGTTGCAATTGAAGGCGTAAAGCTTGTTTGTGTTAAGAGATAAATGCTTCAATAATTTAATTTTAAAATTTTGTCAAAATCTATTGACAAAATAAAATTCTTCTGTTATAATATAACCCGTTGTCAAGAATGTGCCTTTAGCTCAGCTGGATAGAGCAACTGCCTTCTAAGCAGTAGGTCGGGGGTTCGAGTCCCTCAAGGCACGCCATATGGTGGGATTAGCTAAGCTGGTTATAGCGCCAGGTTGTGGCCCTGGAGGCCGTGGGTTCGAATCCCATATCTCACCCCAGATAAGAAAAACCGTGCATAAAGCACGGTTTTTTGTTTTTCACGTTAGAGTTGTGGCAGGGATTGATGCGTAAGCCCTTACGCAGTAGATGCCATTGTTAACCAATGTAATTATAATTTTGTCACCTCTTGAAATCTCACCGGATACTATCATTTTCGCAAGGACATTTTCTATTTTTGAAGTTATTATTCTATTGATTGGTCGCGCTCCAAATCCCTTTTGCTTTGCTTCTTCGGCAATAAAATCATATACTTTATCTTCAATTTTTATTAAGATGCCGTTTTCTTTTAGGCGAGTTGAAATTTCTGATATCTTGTTTTTTGCGATTTGTTTTAAGGCAGAATGGTTTAACGGCTGGAAAAGTATTATTTCTTCTATTCTATTAATTAACTCATCCTTGAAGCTTCCTCTTAGCCTTTCGTGTATCGAGTCTTTGCTTGTATTATTCATAAATCCGAGTGCTTTTGAGCCACTCAAATTATTTTCTCCAATATTTGAGGTCATTATAATATATGTGTTTTTAAAGCTGATTTTTCTGCCTGTTGCATCGGTTAAATAGCCGTTATCAAATATTTGGAGAAGTAACGATAACACATCTGGATGCGCTTTTTCAATTTCGTCAAGCAATACTACTGAATAGGGATGCTTCCTTATCTGCTCGAGCGCAGAATTTTGTTCATCATAGCCAACATAACCCGGCGCAGAGCCGATAAACTTTGAAATTGAATAGCTTTCAGAAAATTCGGACATATCATACCTTATGAGCGATTCCTCTGATTTGAATAATTCTGATGCGAGAGCTTTTGCAAGAGCTGTTTTGCCTACACCACTTTCACCCAAGAATAAGAAAATTCCTCGTGGCTTATCAGGATAATTTATTCCTGCGTAACTTCTAATAACAGCTTCCGAGAGAAGTCGTACCGCGTCATTTTGACCTATGACTTTACTTGAAAGTCTGTCATAAATTTCTAAACATTCCTTTTTACAAGTAGAATCGAGATTTATTCCGGTCATTTCCGAGAGGATGGCTGCTACCTCTTGTTCTGTTACGATAGCTTTGGTATTTTTTTGATTCAACGATAGGTTTTCCTCGGCTAATTCCGCCGAGCACACCCGCTCAAGTTCCTTTAAGCTGATAGCAAGCTCAAAATCCTGATTATCAACAGCATTCTTCTTGTCTAAAGAAATCTGCCTCATCTTTTCTCTTAAATCCTTGGTCTTTTCGCTCTCGTGATTACATTTAACGCTTGCCATTGCGCATGCTTCATCTAATAAATCTATCGCTTTATCAGGCAGAAATCTGTCTTGTATATATCTTTTTGAAAGCTTTACAGAAGCATCAATTGCTGATTTATCGATTATTACGTTATGATGATTTTCATACTTCTCTCTGATTCCGTTTAGGATATTTATTGTCGCCTCGGGGGTAGGTTCTTCGATTATTACAGGCTGAAAACGCCTTTCCAAAGCCCCATCCTTCTCGATATATTTTCTATATTCTGCAAGGGTGGTAGCTCCAATCAATTGTATATCACCTCTTGAAAGCTCAGGCTTCATAATATTTGCTGCATCAATCGCTCCTTCTGCCGCTCCGGCTCCTACAATAGTATGGATTTCGTCTATAAATAAAATGATTGACTTGTTTTTTGAGACCTCTTGCATTATATTTTTGATTCTTTCCTCAAAATCACCTCTATACTTTGCGCCTGCAACCATTGAGGTTAAATCAAGTGAAAATATTATTTTACCATAAAGACTTGTTGGGACGTTGCCGTCATATATCCTTTTTGCAAGTCCCTCGACAATGGCTGTTTTTCCAACCCCTGCTTCTCCAATGAGGCAGGGGTTGTTTTTGCTTCTTCTGGATAAAATTCTGATTACGCGATCGGTTTCTTTTTCGCGACCAATTACAGGGTCCAGTTTTCCTTGCTCTGCAAGCTTTGATATGTTTTTTCCATACTTTATAAGGTTGGGAATAGCTGTGTCCGCCACAGGCTCTGCAAATATAATCCCTCTCTCACAGCTTCTTAGAAAGGTCACTATATCATCTTTTATTGAAATCGTGTCTGCCTCGATTTTTGTTAGGATTTTTGATGCTACGCACTCCCGTTCTTCCAAAATTGCAAGTAATATATGTTCTGTTCCTATCTTCTGAGCCGAGTATTTTTTTGTGATTTTATAGGAATTTTCAAGAATTTTTCTGCATTTCGGAGTGGTATCCTTCGACGTAAGCTTGCTTACCGCTCCAATTCCTGAATATTCCTTGATTGCGACCGTGATTTTATCTTCGGTGACCTTATTCTTTTTTAACAGAATATATGCGCAGGACGTATCATCCTGCATAAGAGCAAGCAAAATATGCTCGCTTCCGATGTAAGTATGACCCAATTCCTCTGCAACGCTAACAGCTTTGTTTAATGCGTTTTCTGCTTTTATTGTAAAATTATTGCTCATTTTTACAGTACCTTTCAGTATTTTCCATTAAATTCTTCCCAAAGCATTGCAAAATAGTCATTACTTAAATAATATATTTTGGTTTGTTAATAGAATTCAAGTCATTCATTATTCTGAAATAAAGCTCTTCATCTATCAACTCCGCTTCTTCTAACAAGTATATTTTACGCAGTAAATATATTCCGTTTTTCGTCTCTTCATTGTAAAAGTTCGACTCTCGTATTCTGTGCGTTAGTCCGTAATAATCTAAAAGATTTGCCATAGCGCGATGGATTTGAATTAAGCCGTCAGAGCGAGAGCCTGGAAGAATAGGGAACAGAATGAATGCAGAAACCTTTTCACGTATGCTTTTATTAAGTTTTTCTGATAAATACTGATTATATAAAAGCTCAAGTGTGGCTTCATCCACGATTCCGGTTATTTCAAGTTGGTTTTTTCGTTGAAAATTACTTACAGATTTTTTTGTTCTTTCATCAAATATTCCCGTTGGAGCAACAGAATCGGCATTTCTCTCAATACCCATTAAAAATCTTTGTATCTGCTCGGTTAAAGCTTTTTTATCATAAACTCTGTACATAATACGCCCCCTTAACCTATTTCATATCCGGGATACTGTCCCTCATTCACCGAATTTCCAACGTAGAGGTCGTCGTATATATTAGCAATTGAATTCCATGCAGGCGCATTAACCCTGTCGGGCGCGCCGGGGATATCAAAGATTTCTTTAAATTGCCTTACTTGCTCGGCTGTTGAAGGGCCAAAAACGCCGTCAACGTTCACCTTTGGTATTTCGGGGTAGGTATTTGCTATATAATTGAGATATTCCTGCAAAACACGTACGTCATTTCCTTCGATTCCCTCTCTTAAAACTCTGCCCGGAAAGGGAAGAATACGTCCGCCGTAAAATTCAAAGTCAATTTGCGATACAATGCTGTAATAGACGTCCTCTATCTTATCCCATGTTTGTCTGTCAACAACACCTGTTTCTTCAAGACCGTAGGTACGTTGAAATGAACGCACTGCATTGGTTGTGGCTGGGCCGTAGGAGCCGTCAAGCGCTGCAGCAACCACAGTTGGAACAAACAGGGCAATATAGCTCAAAAAATATTGAATATTCAAAACTCCATCACCGCTTGAACCCTCTGATAAGGTTTCTGTATATCTTGTTGTTACGTCAGAAACTCGCAATCCCTCTGAATTTACGGTAAATAGCTTCTTTACCGCATTGTAAATAAACTGAATCTGATTCCAGGTTGCTCGCCCAACAAGTCCATCAACGTCAAGGTTAAATACCTCTTGGAATTTTCTTACAGCGGCTGTTGTTGACGGTCCGTAAAAGCCGTCGGCGGGGGAAATCTTTGGAATTCCAGGAAAATTTGCCGAAATTCTGTTTAGTTTTCTTTGAATCAGCTCAACGTCTCTGCCTGTGTCCCCCTCACGCAGTGTAACCGCAGGGGCGCTTGCCACAACGTTTTCAACAGGTACGTTTTGTTCAAGAACAATATTGTCACCATAGTAATTTTGCAGTATAGAAAAATAGTCAAGACCGTCCTCTGCAAGCGAAACGCTACCCCATTGCTCAAGTCCGTTGCATTGAATCTCGACACCGTCGCAGAATTCAGCAAACAAAGGCTCTATGAATCCATCTCGCCTTATGTAACTATCAAAAATTTCATCGACAATCTCTGATACGTTTGAAAATATATCTCTTTGGTAAACGTATGTCTGGTCGTATGCTGGGGAATTCGTTATATCAAAATTATAACCTTTACTTCTGTAAAATTCGGTGTAAACTCTATTCAACGCAACCGAAATCTGAGCAATAACGTTAGCCTTTATTGCCTCCTCGGGCCAGGTAGGGAAGATTTCGCTTGATGCTACGTTCTTTATGTAATCGGGAAAGCTTTCGGTTACGTTTATAGCATCAGAATCAGGCGCTCCAAGATGCACGACAATCTGTTCTGGAATTACTGGATTTGGCATATTTTACTCCTTCTCAAAGCTGATCATTTTCGGGAATGTCAGCGTTTATATTGTTTCGAGGATAATCCTCAATTGGACGGCTACCCTCGGGAATCATATTGATAAGCTGCACTGACTCAATCCCCGAGAATACGGACAATCCATTTATATTCTTGCTGTAATAACCAGGGGCGGTTATTTCAATATCATATAAAGCATAAGGCTTTTCGCTTGGCGACGGTGATAATGAAAAATTCACATCAGGGGCGGGAAGCGCCACAGATTCCGTAAGTCCGTCTCTGTCTGTCATCAGTGAATATGATACAAGTCTGTTATCCTCCTCTGCGCCCATAATTCTTACTGTTGCGCCCTCAATAGGCAAAGCGCCCCCTGCGGTATATGCCCGTATTCTTATCCTTCCTTCAGAAGTTAACATTGTAATACCTCCAAAAATAAAAAAATATTTTATTTATTTGTTGACATTATAGATATTTTGTTATATAATATACGCATATTGTTGTTTTTTGTTCTATTTGGCTTGATGCCTGCGTTTTATGGGACATAACAACGATAATAGAATTGAAAAACAAAGGATATTACGGAGCAGAAGGTATGAAAGAAACACTTTATGGAGAGCTTAGTGTAATCGGCATGCGCGGTTGCGAGGATTTTGCCGAACAGGTTGATTATTATCTTAAGGATTGGCGCCGTCACGATATGGACGGTTCATTCCTTGTAGATTCATCATGTCCCAGATTTGGCAGCGGTGAAGCAAAGGGTACTATTCACCAGTCAATGAGAGGAAATGATGTATATATTATATGCGACGTGTTCAATCACGGTGTTACCTATGATATGTATGGCAAAACAGTTCCTATGAGTCCTGATGATCATTTCCAGGACCTTAAGAGAACCATTGGCGCTATCGGCGGTAAAGCTCGTAGAATCAGCGTTATTATGCCCATGCTTTACGAGGGCAGACAGCACAAGAGATCAGGACGTGAGTCTCTCGACTGCGCTCTTGCGCTTCAGGAGCTTGTAAATATGGGAGTTACCAACCTCATTACCTTTGACGCTCATGACCCCAGAGTTCAGAATGCTATTCCTTTACACGGATTTGAGGATGTTCGTTCCTCTTATCAGATGATTAAGGCAATGCTTCGCAGATATCCTGATATTGAAATAGATCCCGAGAACACTATGATTATATCTCCCGATGAGGGCGGTATGGGTAAGTGCATGTACTATTCTTCCGTTATGGGAATAGACCTCGGTATGTTCTACAAGAGACGTGACTACTCCGTTATTGTAAATGGAAAGAACCCCATTGTTGCTCATGAATATCTTGGAAGAGATGTTAAGGGCAAGGATGTTATTATCGTTGACGATATGATCTCCTCTGGCGAATCTGTAATTGACGTTGCAAAGCAGCTTAAAGATAAGGGCGCAAAGAGAATATTCGTATTCGCTACCTTTGGTCTTTTCTGTAACGGTCTTGAGAACCTTGACAAGGCCTTTGAGGAAGGCGTTATTAACCAAATATTCACTACGAACCTTGTTTACAGAACACCCGAGCTTCTTGCGCGTGAGTGGTACACAGAGGTAAATATGTGCAAATACGTTGCATATATTATCGATACACTTAATCATGACAGAACAATCAGCAATCTCCTTGATCAGTCCAAGAAGATTCGTGTTATTCTTGATAAGCACGTATCTAAGAAATAAATTTTATGGCTGTGGAGTATTGTTTATGCAATACTCCGCCTGCTTTTAAGAAAGGTAATAACTTAATGAGAATAACTCTTGAATCTGATTATGCGTTAAGAATAATTACTGCAATGGCGGGATATGACACAATTAAAGATGCGAAAACAATATCCACCGACACCTCAGTTACACAAAGATTTACTCTAAAAATTCTACATAAGCTTGTAGTTGGAGATATAGTGCAGTCCTATAAGGGCGCAAACGGTGGTTATAAGCTGAAAATAAAGCCCGAGGAAATCACCTTAAGACGTGTAATAGAGCTTATTGACGGGCCCATTGCAATTGCAAGATGTCTTGAAAGCAGTGAGGCTTGTGCTCTTAACTGTGATAAAACTGCCTGCATTTATCATCACATTTTTGATGATATCAGTATACAGCTTGCAAAAAAACTTGAAAACATAACCATTCAGGACGTTATAAATAAAAATTACAGCTTAACCTAAGGAGGTTTTTATGTATTATACTACTTCAACCGTTTCTTTCCCCGGACTCGGCATAGGTGAGTTTGAGGTTAACAGAATCGCATTTACACTGTTTGGCAGAGAAATTGCGTGGTATGCCTTGATAATTGTCATGGGAATGATTGCGGCGGTTATTTACACTACTGTTCAGGCGAAGAAAATTGGCGTTACATTTGATGATATTATCGATTTCGCGCTATTCACAATTCCCATTGGAGTAATAGGCGCGCGAGCTTATTACGTGCTTTCCGAGATTGAACAGTATGACAGCTTTTTAGAGGCTATAAATATCGCTAATGGCGGTCTTGCGATTTATGGTGGTATTATTGCAGGTGGACTTACCGTTCTTGCCGTTTCTATTTACAAAAAAATCAATTTCCTGGCTCTTGCAGACTGCGTAGCTCCAGGCGTTCTTTTAGCGCAGGGTATTGGAAGATGGGGTAACTTTATGAATGGCGAAGCATTCGGAGCGCAAACCGATTGGTTCTGCCGCATGGGACTTGATAACTCTCTTACTTACGAAACATTCGGAGAAGCCGAGATGGTTTTCGTACATCCTTGCTTCCTTTATGAGTCCATATGGAATCTTCTCGGTGTGCTTTTAGTATATTTGTTTGGAAGATTTATTCATAAGAAATATGACGGTCAGCAGTTCCTTATGATTTTTGCTTGGTATGGATTCGGACGTGGGTTCATTGAAGGCTTACGCACCGACTCGCTTTATTTCATGAAAGATTTGCTTGGTGAAACCATCAGAGTTTCTCAGGTGCTTGGCTTTGCAATTTTCCTTGTATGCGCTGCATTTCTTATTTTCTTTGCAATCAAAAAGCCGAGCAAGCCTTTCTATTACAAGCCTGCTCCTGTTTTGGATAAAAAGGGTAAGCCTGTTAAGGAGGATAACGGATTCGTTATTCTTTGGAATAAGGCTCAGACTTGGCTCAAGGAACGTAAAAACGCTGAGTCGGCAGGGGATAACAAGACCCAAAATGACGATAATAAATCAGAGGATAACTGATTTTATGACTATTATTGATGGAAAAGAAGTATCTGCCAAATTAAGGCAGGATATAAAGCTTCAGGTGGAAGAATTTACAAGCAGTACAGGTAAAACACCGGGTCTCGCAGTAATTCTCGTGGGTAACAATCCCGCATCTGCTGTTTATGTAAGAAACAAGCACAAGGCATGCCTTGAGACAGGAATAAACTCTTATCAAATTGAGCTTCCTGAGGCAATTAGTGAAGATGAGCTTTTGTTAAAAATTGACGAGCTTAACGCTGATAGCAATGTAAACGGCATACTTGTTCAGCTACCTTTGCCAAGGCACATTTCCGAGGAAAAGGTAATTAACAGAATATCTCCCGAAAAGGACGTTGATGCATTCCACCCTCAAAACGTTGGCAAAATAATGATTGGCAGCTATTCATTTCTTCCATGCACTCCTGCAGGAATTATGGAGCTTCTGAATTATTACAACGTAGAGGTTGAATCAAAGAGCTGTGTTGTAATTGGCAGGAGCAATATTGTTGGAAAGCCCATGGCGCACCTTTTGCTCGAGAAAAACGGCACCGTTACAGTTTGTCATTCGAGAACAAAGGGGCTAAAGGAAATTTGCCTTGGCGCTGATATTATTGTTGTTGCTATCGGCAAGCCTGAGTTTCTCACCGCAGATATGGTAAAGCCCGGCGCAGTTGTAATTGACGTCGGAATTAACCGCCTTGACGATGGTAGACTTGTTGGCGACGTTGCATTTGATGATGTCAGCAAGGTTGCATCAATGATTACGCCTGTTCCCGGTGGCGTCGGTCCAATGACTATAACAATGCTGTTAAAAAACACGTTAACAGCTGCAAAAAATCAAATTAATTAATTTATTTGAAGATTTTTACATTTTTTTGATAAATTCTATTGACAAATAAATAAAAATAACTTATAATAGTTTAGTAAAATAAATGAGATTATATCTCTTTGCAAAGCGAAGGGAGGGGAATAAAGATGGCAGAAATTAGAGTAAAAGAGAATGAAACTCTCGACAACGCGCTTCGTCGTTTCAAGAGACAGTGCGTAAAGAGCGGCATCATGACCGAGCTTCGTAAGAGAGAGCATTACGAGAAGCCCAGCGTTAAGCGCAAGAAGAAGGCTGAGGCTGCAAGAAAGCGCAAGTACAAGTAATTGAATATTTGCTAAAATCGGACTGCTACAGAGTAGCAGTCCTTTTTTTACCTCAACTATTTTTTTTATAAAATGTAAATAATATATAAAAAGACTGTGAGGAATATTATGAAAAGATTTTGCAAAAAAACAATTTGTCTGATTATTTGTAGCTCAATTTTATTTATATGTATAGCATCCTCTGCAAGCGCGGAGCAAACGTGTCATTGGTATTTGAAAAGGCGAAAGGGAGACAAGCCCCTTTTTCCCAAGGAAGCAGACTTAATCAAGGAGCATAACGCATATTTTATCGATGAAACGGTTTCATCAGATGAAAATGAAAAGGTTATATATTTGACGTTTGATGCAGGCTATGAAAATGGTAATATCGAGAAGATTCTTGATGTTTTAAAAAGTGAGAATGTACCCGCCGCATTTTTTCTGCTTGACAATATTATATTAAAAAACACCGATTTGGTGTTAAGAATGTTTGACGAGGGGCATACGGTATGTAATCATACGAAAAATCATAAGGATTTGTCCCTTTGCTCTGCCCATGAAATATCGAGGAATCTTTCAGCCTTAGAGGTGCTTTGTGAAGAAAAAACAGGACATAAAATGTCAAAATATTTCCGTTTTCCCGAGGGGAATTACAGTATTAACGCAATAAAAGCTGTTGATAAGCTTGGTTATAAAACAATCTTCTGGAGCTTTGCTTACGACGATTGGGATAACGGTCGTCAAATGGATAAAAGAAAGGCGTTTAGTAAGATTATAGAGGGAACTCACAACGGAGCGGTGATTCTGCTGCATCCCACGTCAGCAACCAATGCTGAAATCATGCAGGATTTAATTATAAGATGGAAAGAAATGGGATATAGATTCGGAACCCTTGACGAACTAACCTCAAAATAAAAAATAGCCTTGGACTTAGTCCAAGGCTATTTTTTATTTAATATTATTTCTTCTTTTAATTTCAGCAAGTCTTTCTGCCTCGGTAACGTCGTCATGCATAATCACGTCGTCTTCGGCATTTTCTTCTTCAAATTCCTCGGGATGCTCGGCCTTATAAGGCTCAATCATCACCTCTTTGATTTTAAAGTAGGAAGCATAAACCTTCATATAAGCCATAGCCGACAGCATAATTGCCAGCGGCATTGCCACACCAAAGGAAATCAGAATTCCGCCTGCGCCAAATATGAACATAAGCTCAAATAAAACAAGTAAAATACTGCCTAAAAGAGCTAAAACGTTACGCTTTAAACCGATGAGCGCAAAAATAAGCGAATTTTTTAGTATTTTGAACACCGAAAGCTTAAAGGTAACCATTTGCACGTAAATATAACAGCGCATAAAGAAATAAAGTATCGCTAAAACGATATTCAACCAGAACATCAGAGATGTAAGGAAGTTTGTGCTTACAACGGTTGTATAGATATTAAATATTATCAAACCATTGATTAATGCATCCAGAATGCCAAAGGGGAGTGCCTGCTTCCAATTTCTTTTCACCGCATACCAGAAATCACTCCACACAAAAACAGGCTCACCCATAGCAATATTTCGTAAAACGTATGCAGTACCTGCGTTTACAATACCAAACGTGAAAAGAGTAAGCGCGCCTATTCCCATAAGAACAAAGGTCAGGGGAGTATATACGAGAATTTCGCCCGGAACACCCTCTATGCCATAAATACTCATTTGGAATGGACTTGGGCCTTCAATCATATGTATTCCGTTCAGATTCTGAAAAATATCATTGGGAATATATGAGGCGACCTTGCTGACACCCGATAAAACTGCAATAAGGAAGAATACCGGGAAATTGCCAAGCACCATAATTATATTTACACCGAATATTTTAGTGAAATTGTCTTTAAACGTAATAAAAAAGCGCTTAAGTCCGCTTTCATTCATAGATTTGTTTTTGCTAACACCCTTACCGTCACGAGTGGGGTCGTAAAGCTTAAATCCTTTTCTTAAATCATTGTCCTTCAAGATAAAAATCCTCCTGATTTCTACATTATATAATAACATAATTTGTAAATAATTGCAATAAAATATTAAAAAGTTTTAAAATATTCATATTTTATCCTTCAAAACAAATATAATTTAAAAAAAGATATGGAGGATTTTATGAAAAAAATAATTACATTTATTTTGACTTTATCAATTTTATTTTCCTTGTGTATAAGAACTTTTGCGGTAAATGGCGGAAAAAACACGGCAGAAAATGAAAGTATCTATACATCTGCTGAAATAGAATTTGACTATGATGTAAACAGCGCCTATCTGATTGAAGCATCAACGGGTAAGGTTTTATATGCGAAGAATGAGTTTAATGCCGCATCTCCCGCCTCGGTAACAAAGGTTATGACCTTGCTCCTTGTTTGCGAAGCGTTGGAAAAAGGGAAATACAAGCTCGATGACGTTGTAACCATAAGCGCAAAGGCTGCGTCAATGGGCGGTAGCCAGGTTTTTCTTGAGGAGGGGGAAACTATTACCGTTGAGGAATTGATAAAAAGCACAGTAATTGCAAGCGGAAACGACGCGTCTGTTGCATTGGCAGAGCTAACAGCGGGCAGCGAGGCTGCGTTTGTAAAAATGATGAATCAGCGTGCGGCGGAGCTTGGTCTTAATAACACAAATTTTGAAAATACCACAGGTCTTGATGATACAACCACAAAGCATTACAGCTGTGCTTCTGATATTGGCAAAATGTCACGTGAGCTTATTCAGCATGAAATTATTTTAAAATACAGCTCAATCTGGCAGGATACGATTAGAAATGGCGAGTTCACCCTGACGAATACAAACAGACTTGTGCGATATTATGACGGATGCAACGGTCTGAAAACCGGCTCAACTGACAAGGCTGGATACTGCATCAGCGCAACTGCTAAAAGAGGCAATATGCAGCTGATTGCAGTAATAATGGGCGCATCAACAAGAGATGAGAGAAACAATGCGGCAAGAGCCTTATTTGACTATGCTTTTGCAAATTATGCTCTTTACGAAAAAAATGAAGAATTTGTTGAGAACGTAGACGTAAAGGGCGGTATCAAGAATTTTGTATCGCTGTATTCTACTCCTTTCTCCGCGGTAATAGAAAAAGATAAAATTTCTAACATAGAAATGCTTTATGAAATTCCTGAAAATTTAGTTGCGCCCATCGTAAAAGGTGACGTAGTGGGAAGTATTGTTTACAAAATAGGCGACGAGCAGCTTGGAAAAAGCGAATTATACGTTTCGGAATCCGTAGAGAAAATCAAAATTGGCGACCTTTTTGTACGAATTTTAAAAAGAATCAGTTGCGGATAAAATTTATATAAAATACTTGAAAATATAAAATGAATGTAGTATAATTATAGTATCAAAGAAATTGAAAGGCGGTTTAAAATGAGCGTTAAATTAAATGAGAAATTTCTTGAGGGCTTTGTTGGCGCCCATGAGATTGAATATTTAAAGCCTTTTGCTAAGGTTGCTCACGAGCTTCTTGTTAGCAAAAAGGGACAGGGAAATGATTTTCACGGATGGGTAAATCTCCCAAACGACTACGATAAGGATGAGTTTAAGCGCATTAAGATTGCAGCTGAAAAAATCAAGAAAAATTCGGATATTCTTGTTGTAATCGGTATTGGTGGTTCTTACCTTGGCGCAAGAGCTGCAATTGAATTCGTTAAGAGCCCTCTTTACAATAATTTGAAGAAGGATACCCCTGATATTTATTTTGCAGGAAACAACATTTCTCCCACTGCGCTTACCGAGCTTCTTTCTATTTGCGATAGCAAGGATGTTTCGGTTAACGTAATTTCCAAATCAGGCACTACAACTGAGCCTGCTATTGCTTTCCGCGTATTCAAGTCGCTTCTTGTCAATAAATATGGTGAGTCAGGCGCAAAGGATAGAATTTTCGTTACAACAGACAAGGCAAGAGGTACTCTCAAGAAGTTTTCCGATGAGGCAGGTTACGAGACCTTTGTTGTGCCTGACGACGTTGGCGGTAGATATTCCGTACTTACAGCCGTTGGTCTTCTTCCTATTGCTTGCGCAGGAATTGATATTGATGCGCTTATGCAGGGCGCTCAAAACGCAAAAGCAGATTTTGCTTCCGATAATTTGGATTCAAACATTGCCCTTAGATATGCCGCTATTCGTAATATCCTTGTTCGCAAGGGTAAAAACAGTGAGATACTTGTTGGATATGAGCCTTATATGCTTATGTTCAATGAGTGGTGGAAGCAGTTGTTCGGTGAAAGCTCTGGTAAGGATGGAAAGGGGATTTTCCCCAACTCTGTAATATTCTCTACCGATCTTCACTCTCTTGGACAGTATATTCAGGAAGGTCAGCGTAATCTCTTTGAGACGGTTATCAGCGTAAAGAATCCCGGCGCGGAGTTCGTAATTCCCGAGGATCCCGCAAACGTTGACGGACTTAACTTCATTGCAGGATGTCAGCTTGATTACGTAAACAAAACAGCTATGACCGCAACACTTCTCGCTCATAATGACGGCGGTGTTCCCAATCTTCTTATTGAGGTTGAGGACAGAAGCGCGAAGTCTCTTGGCTATATGATCTATTTCTTCGAATTTGCTTGTGCAATGTCGGGATATATGCTTGGAGTTAACCCCTTCGATCAGCCCGGTGTTGAGGCTTATAAAAAGAACATGTTTGCTCTTCTTGGCAAGCCTGGTTATGAAAGCATGAAATCCGAGCTTGAAAAGCGTATTTTGGCAAAATAATGCACATATTTAATTGTTCATTTTTTACAAAATAAGTGAAATTATAAATATACTATTGCAATTTAAAAAAATATAGTGTAAAATATAATCAGGGATAATAAAATCTCAAAAAATAGGAGGATTTTCAAAATGATAAAATTATTCATCGGAGGCAAAGGCTCCGGAAAGACCAAAACTCTCATTGAGATGGTTAACAATGCGGCTAACGAGTCTAAGGGCAACGTAGTTTGCATCGAAAAGGGCGACAAGCTTATTCATGATATTACATATAAAGCAAGACTTATTGATACAGAGGATTATACCGTTGCGGATGCTACCGCGCTTTACGGATTCATTGCAGGTATTCTTGCTTCTAACTCCGATATTACTGATATATTCGTAGATTCCGCACTCAAGATCGTTGGCAACGACATTGCTGCTTTCGAACAGATGCTCGCAAAGCTTGAGAAGATTACCGCTGACGTTAATCTCGTTATGACATCTTCCATCACCACCGAGGATTGTCCTGCAAGCATCAAGGCTTACGTATAATATGTAAAAAATCAAGGCGCACGATTTGTGCGCCTTTTTTAACGTTTTTTTGGACTTTTCATAGAATAATATCGAGGTACAGATTCAATCTGCTACCGCAATAATTATTGCATAAGGAATGGTCAAAATAATGCAAGAAAACAGAAACGCATCCTTTTGCTCCGCGGCCAATAACCAGGTAGGCGGAAGCGGAATGGTATGCATTGACACTAAGAGAGTTCTCGACAGTTGCCGTGATAGAGACTGTTTCGAAGATACAAGAGTTTATCTCACCCGTACAGGCGAGGAAATTCTTTTAAATTCCAGCAACGTACGTACAAAAGGCGCAAGGCTCCTTTGGGCATACGTTGGCGTAGATGAAGTACCTTTCAACTGCGGATTTTATCAGGTAACCATAAGATATTATATCGAGGTTGAATTTGAAGCATGCCTTGGAGTAGGTAGAAGCCAGTGCTTTAAGGGCCTTGCAGCGCTTGAAAAGGATGTCATCCTTTACGGCGGCGAGGGTAGGGCAGTAACATTTACATCGAGCCCCAACAACGGTTATTGCAACATCTGTGATTATAATACAGCAGGCTCTAACGACCCTGTAGCCATTGTTGAAACTGTAGAGCCTATCGTGCTTGGTACCAAGGTATCAGAGTGCAATTGTCCTTGTCCCTGTGGCTTCGGCGAATATGCAGATATCCCCGAGGGTATCAGAAATTCTATGGGTGAAGAGCTTGTTCTTAACTCTACAGCTCCTCGTTTACTCGTTTCCTTCGGTATATTCTCTGTAATAAGAATTGTACGCCCTGCGCAGCTTCTTGTAAACGCTACTGATTACAGCGTTCCCGACAAAGAATGTACTGCAGCTACCAATGACGACAATCCTTGCTCATTATTCAGAACAATAGCATTCCCCACAACCCAGTTCAGAGGCACAGATAACCTTTATAAAGAAAACAACACCGGACGCACAGGCGGCTGTGGATGTGGTAAGAATTAAGAAAACTGCCCGATAATTTCGGGCAGTTTTCTTAATTTTGTCTCGCGATTTCGTATGCAAACATAGTTGCTGCGGAAGCAGCAGAAAGGGAGGCCTTGAATTCGTTTTTATAGTTAATTTTGACAAGCATGTCGGCTGAATCAAGGACCGCCTTTGAAAGACCTCTTTTTTCTCCACCTACAATAAGAAGTAGGGGCATTTTCAATTCGCATTGTCCAAGAATATTGTCGGTATTTTCATCGGCGCAGACAATTTTATATCCCTTATTTTTGAATATTTTGATGGTATTCTCTTGATTTGATTTATATATTCTGAACATTTCAGAAGCTCCTGCTGAGCTACGAGCAACCACGCCTGCAGCGCTCATCCAATTGCGTTCAGTAAGAATTATACCAGCACAGCCCATAGCGTAAAGCGAGCGCATAGAATAACCAAAATTGTAGGGATCCTCAATTCCTTCTATCATAACGTAAAATCCACGTGATGCAATTTCAGATGAATCATCAAGATAGGGAAGAGTTCTGTCGGATGTAACAGCCACAAGGCCGCCGTGAGAGCTTCCGAGAGTGATTTTTGACAGTTCCCCATCATCTGACTCAATTATTTCATATCCGTATTTTTCAGAAACTGCCTTAAGATATCCCAATTCTTTTGATATTTTCTTTATTTTTGCCTTGTCAAAGATTATTTTTTCGATTTTTCTATCATTTATCTCGGAATCAATTCCACGCAAAATTGCACGTATAGAAGTCATTCCTTCAAAGACCAAGGAATCTTGAAATTTTATATCTTCCTTTTGCATTTTTAGAGTCTCGCTTTCATATATTTGATTAGTTGCAGATTAAATTAGAAAGGTGATTTGATATGATGCATGCGTTGAGAAAGGAACGTTCAGAGCTGCTTGCGGAGTATGTAATTGATAAAAAAGCCACAGTACGTTCGGCTGCAATGCATTTTGGAGTGAGTAAAAGCACTGTACATAAGGATTTAACCTATAAATTGAGGTATATTAACCCCGGATTATACAAGGAAGTAAAGGAAATCCTTGAATTAAACAAATCTCAAAGGCATCTGAGGGGCGGGGAAGCAACAAGGAAAAAGTACCTTATGCGACGTGATATAAATAAAAATAGGGAACTTCCCTCTTAATTTTTATAATTTTGATACTTCCCTTGTATTTTTTGATATTTTTATTATACATTTATTTTATGTTTTTTTCAATATGTTTTTGCTATTTTAATATGCATCTTTTGAAAACGCACGTACTTGTATGAAAAATGAATAATACAAATATCAAATCAGCTTTAAATATATTTATTAAATAATATCAATAGATGGTATTTAATTTCATGGCATGTAAATTACAATATAATAATATGTAATGAAATAATAAGTCTAATATGATATAAATAAATATGATAGAACAAGCCAAATAGCTTAAAATAGCTAAAAACGGCTTATAAAGGGCTTATATTGGCATTTTCGCTTCCCTAAATTATACAAAATTTATCTTTTGTATAATTGGTAATATATTAACTTCCCTGATTAGCACGTTAACACAGTATCACAGAATTGCCGTTCTTGTCAAGGGCGGTTAGCGAAAGAAGGCAAGATTTGCAATGAACATTGCATTTCTTGCCGTTCTCTTCGTTCACTTGTTGCCTCTACGAGTCAATAAAGCCACACAGCTCGCACAACGCGCGAGGCAATTGTGGCTTTTGTATCATACGAGCTGACGCAATCAGATGTCCACTCAGGCCGTTCGGGCCACTCCTCTCTTCTCATTATAGCAGGTCGTCAAGGGTCAAGATGAACGGCTTCGTCGCCCTTGACCGCCCTGCTCCGCCAAGAGAAAAAGGAGTTTTATTATGAGAAACGAATCTTATCTTTGGGCATGGCGCAGATTGAGAGACAGAGTCGACACCTATAAAGACCCTGCTCCTCGATTTCCTGATGCGGAACTCGTCGAAGCAGTTATCGAGACTGTAATTCCACGTTACGCCTCGAAAGGTACAGGCAGATTTGACCGAGTTTGCACTTACATAGACGGAGTTTGCGAGACACTCGAATGGATAAAGAGTTATTGGCAAGGCTCTGATGAAGTCTTGACGGCTTTCATGCTTGGCGTTGAGGTATCATGCCAAGCATTGAAGAAAGAAGTCAAGCTCATTGACAGACAAGAGTACTTCTTACCGGAAAAAGATTGGAGGAAGCCTTAACGGCTTCCCCCTTTTTTTGTCGTTCTCTTTTGGTTTTCTTTCACCATAACACGATTTTCACCGAGAGCCTCAATCACCATTTTGACAAGCAGTTGCATGTCCTTTCTACGCAACGGAAGCTCCGAGTTTTCACCTGTCGACCAATCTGCAAAGCTATAAATCTCTGTTGTAGTTGCAGAATTGTGTTGTAAAGCATTCTGCACCGCTTTAAATCCCTTTTCTCGATATAATTCAACTGCGAAAACCTTTCGCAAAGAGTGAGGAGATATACCCTCTGCCTCAATCCCTGCCCTTTTGCATGCCCTTTTTATTCTTTCCCATGCACATTGACGAGTGATATGGTTTCCCTTTTTATAAGGCGAGGGAAATAGCCATTTTCCACGCCTTTGGGAGAGCTTTTTCCTCAGTTCTTCGCTTATTGGGGCAACGCCATTCTTCCCTGTTTTCTCTGCTTTGTAATGTAAACCGTCAGTTTGCAAATTTACTTTACGTAATTTGACCACGTCACCGATTCTCAAGCCTGTTTCAAGGCTCACCCAGAGCGGGAGCCAAGACTCCTCGTCAAGCATATTCCGCAGGGATTTCAAGTCTTTTGTATCAACGTATTTACTCTTCAATTTGACAATCCCAAAATGTAAAATTCCGTTTTTTTGTAACGCAAAGCGTTACATATTTATGCAGAATATGCATTATTCCGTTAAATATAATCCCACTCCCAATATGTGACTCCCGGCAATACCTCGTTTTCTGTTTGGTAAGTCGGTCTATTTGAAGCGTCAGCGAAGAATTCTTCTTCACTGTCTCCGTAGCAGCAAAAAGGCTTCTGCAAGTCTCCGCCATGCAGAAAAAATCTTCCACCGATTTTTTCGCCATTTTGTTTACCCATATACTTGAAGATATACTTTGAAACCGCCTCTCTGTCGTCGGTGGAATCGGATATTTTTTCAGCAGTTGAGAAGCCATATTTCCAATTATTGACATTGTAGATTGGTTTTCCGTTATGTGTAAGCGGTCTGCCGTTGTTTGCATTATATGCTAAAACCAAATCCAAGCTGTCTCTGTTGCAGATAGAGTGAAAGTGGATAGCACCGCTTTTATGCCTTTCAGGCACTAAAACATATTTGTGATTTCGTCTTTGAACGGCATTTGAGAGCCATGTTTTAAGTTTTTCATAGCAGTCATCATAACTGTTTTTATCTTCTACCGAGTCAGGAGCATAAGTAAAGGTGCAGAAGGTATCCAAATCGGGATTCGATAAGACAAGGTCGAAGGCATTCTGCTTCGCCCTGCGAAGACTTCGTCTCAACTTTTCTTCCTCGCTACACTCGTTTAAAATCTCGGGAATATCCCGAGATTTGCCGTCACTTCGTGACTCATAGCCGGCAGGGACAAAGGTTGGGACAGAGAATTTTTGTATCCTTGCTAACTTATATCCGTAAGGTGTAGGAACGTAAACGGCTTTCACGTTCTTTTTGGTGGTCGTAGCAGGTAATTTATGTAGACTCTCAAACGGCAAAGTGATGACATTCTGTCTCATAAATCAAGTAATAAGAATTCCATCTAATCGAACGTTTCAAAAGCTTCGTGACGAATAGTCACTTCGCATTTATCGGTGAGGTCAATTACTGCAGGACCTTTCGTAGCAGAAACGAAAGGCCTAATAAAATCTGTTGCCTCACCGATATTGTTAAAATCGAGTATAACTACCAACTTTTTGGTAGTTACTACCTCGCATTTTTTCTTCAATTCGACGTACATTCAAAATCTCCTTTCAAAAATTATGCTAATCAAGGAGATTTTATATCCCACCCCGTGCCTCGTCCTACTCGTCTCTTCGTTCCTCGTTCGGACCGCTGAACGCTCTCGGGACCCGCCCCGATGCCGACAAAAAGTCGGCATCGCCCCGGCACGAAATTCACTCAACTCTCTCTTTTTAGAGTATCAGCGCCCCCTTTGTAGTCGCTGACACTCTCTTTTCGCTTCTTTCTTCGGTCGTTCTGCTTGCCTGCCGTCCGCTTGGCCGTCCGCTACGCTCAAACGGCCTAAAAAGCGGAAAAACGGCAGGCGTGCGCAGTCCGACTCTCAGTCAGTCGCTACAAGAGTGAGAGAAAGTTAGAAACGACAATAAGCTCGCTACGCTCGCCCGCTGAGGCGGAAGAGGGGCGCAGGCGGTTTCACCTGACCTACGCTCCACAACGGCAAGACCTGCGACCTTGCCTGTTCCGCTTCGCAGTATCCCCGCACTGCGCACTTGGAGATTGCGAGCCTTGCGAGGCTCGGTCTGCCGACGACCTCTTCGCCAGAGGGGCAGGTCCGCCAAGGTAAAGAAAAAGCACCTCACCCGAAAGTGAAGTGCTAATCTTCTGTTTGACAAATCGCAGACCATATCCAATCAACAGAAATTGGTGGTGTTGGCAGGAGAAAAAGCGGTAGAGGGGAGTTATACCTCTGCCAAAACTCCTCGATTTGCTTATACAAGTTTTACCTCGTATGGACCTATTGACATTATAACCCAAGGCACGTTATTTGTCAATAGGCAAATCGAAAAAAGTTCCAACGAAGTATAGTTCCGCTCTCGAAAGACCGCCAAAACGTTCCTGCAGACTTGCCACCAATTACAAGGCCCTACGGGCTACAAAATATTGATTTTGTACGGCAAGCCGTACAAAACCTGATCTTTTGTATAATTGGTGATATATTTCTTTACTCCCCTTTTATAGCATATTATCATAAAATACCTCAAATTTTGCCCCATCTATAAAAAAGGTAAATTTGTTGGGGAGTTTTATAATTGATAACTACAAGAAAACAATTATCGCTTATAGTAAAAATCCGACAGAGTAATGGGACAAATTTATCAGCAAGGGAATATTGAGTGAATAATTTTCATGAATTATAACAAAAGGCAAGGAACTGCTCTTCCCTGCCTTTTTCTTTTATTTTACAAATTCATTGTAAATTGCATTTAATGCAACTATATAATCGTTTGCATCAACACCGATGATTATGTTAAGCTCGCTTGAGCCCTGGTCAATCATTCTGATGTTTACTCCCGCATTTGCGAGCGCCATAAATATTCTCGCAGCAGTTCCCTTCGCCTTAACCATGCCTCGTCCTACGACCGCAAGCAACGCAAGATTATCTTCCACGAAAATGTTTTCGGGATTAACATTTTTACAAATTCCTGCAAGAACGTCTGCCCTTTTCTGCGCTAAAGACTTGGTTGAAACAATTACGGTCATTGTATCAATACCTGAAGGAAAATGCTCAAATGATACCTCATGATCCTCGAGAACCTGAAGCACCTTTCTTCCAAGGCCAAGCTCAGAGTTCATCATATCCTTTTCAATGGTGATACTGGAGAATCCTGTTCTGCCCGCAATACCTGTTATGATAGAATTAGTAAGCTCATCAGTCTCGGGTACAATAAACGTACCGTTGTCCTCAGGCTTGTTAGTATTTCTTATATTGATTGGAATTTTTGAATATCTAACCGGGAAAATCGCATCCTCATGAAGCACTGTTGCGCCCATATATGAAAGCTCGCGAAGCTCTTTATATGTTATAGTCTTGATAGGCTGAGGATTTTCAATGATTCTGGGGTCAGCCATAAGGAATCCTGATACGTCAGTCCAGTTTTCGTAAAGAGTCGCCGATACGGCGCGAGCAACGATAGAACCTGTAATATCGGAGCCGCCACGAGAGAATGTCTTGATTGTACCGTTAGGCATCGAACCATAAAATCCGGGAATTACAGCATATTCGTGATTAGAAAGAATATCACGCATAACGTCGTTGGTCTTTTCGGAATTGAATGTACCGTCTTCGTTAAAGAATATTGCCTTTTTTGCATCAACAAAGCTGAATCCAAGATATTTAGCGAGAATCATTGCATTAAGATACTCTCCCCTAGATGCTATATAATCACGACCCGAGCTGTGAAGCAATGAAAGTCTGATTTTTTCAAAAGCTTCTGTCAAATCAAGCTCTAATCCAAGTTCATTGATTATATCTATGTATCTCTGCTTGATTTCATCAAACACCTCGGTGATATCCTCATCATTGCTTGCCAAAGCATAGCACTTATAAAGAAGGTCGGTTACCTTTGAATCACCACTTGCTCTCTTACCGGGCGCAGATGCAACAACGTAACGTCTTGTGTCATCAGCCTTAACAATTTCGGCTACCTGTCTGAAATGATTAGCGTCAGCCAAAGAGCTTCCGCCAAATTTTAATACTTTTAAACTCATATAAAAGTAAATTCTCCTAATTAAAAAAGTTACTATCTTATTATATGAAAAAAAAATATATTTGTCAAGAGAAAATCAAAACTATGTCGGATATATTATTTTTTTAAAAAACATTTTAAAAACATCTTGACATTTTTAAACTACTCTGCTATAATATAGGAGTCGCGTGGAGAGATGGCCGAGTTGGTCTAAGGCGCACGACTGGAAATCGTGTATACCCTAACCGGTATCAAGGGTTCGAATCCCTTTCTCTCCGCCAATAGCAAAAGGCACCCGATTGGGTGCCTTTTGCTATTGCCGAGAAAGAGGATTCATAGCCTTCTCCGTGCTATGCACGGAATAGGGTTCGCATTTGAGCGAAAGTCGTCGGGAAGCTCGCTTACCCGCGACGAGCGAAAAATCTGGGCTATGCACATATCCTTTGGGCACCCGATTGGGTGCCTTTTGCTATTGCTGAGAAAGAGGATTCAAAGCATTCTCCGTGCTATGCACGGAATAGGGTTCGCATACCACGATTGGAGATCGACAAGCTCACTTGTCAGGCGTAAATCGAGGGCATACTCGTTTACGAGTACCCCTTTCACTCCGCACCCAATCGGGTGCCTTTTTATATTGGCGGTAAGGTGGATTCAACACCTTCTCCACGTTTTTGTGGAATAACGTTTGTTTACATTTAATTTCGCTTATTTTACTGTAATAATCATTGCATATCCGTCTCCGTATGCAGCCGAAGCAACAACGTATTGAGGGATGTTTTTCGTAATAACCTCCCCGCCCTTTACGTATTGTCCTTTAATCTCACAGTAGGCCTCGGTGTGCCAGTGACCTGAAAAAACAGCCGTAATTACATCTGCATTATGGGTAATTAATTCATAAACATCACGGGTAATATTATCATTGATTTCCGGACCGATTTTATCTTTTTCATTGTAAAAATTATATGCCGAGTTATAACACCATTCAGAGTTTTTATAAATCGCCGGAAGTTTTGCATCAGAGGGATTACCTGTGTTAATCATTTCATGCTGCACAAGAATAATCTTTAAATCGTTTTCTTTTGCAAATTCAATATCGGCAATAAATTTATTCTTTTGGTAATAGTTATATCTCCTATGGCAATTATTCATACCAACAAGCAATATTTTATTGCCTATTTTTTCACTGTGATAAAAAATATCTGTTTTTATTGTTTCTGCCAGCATTTTTTCTCTGGATTCTCTGGTTGAATCATCATTTCCTTTGTGTCCCGAGATACGAGTGTCATCATGATTGCCTACCAGTATAAGTATTTGAGGACAACAGGGATATACATGTTCCTTGATAAAATTAAGTCCGCCACGGCTAAGAAAATCAAGCGTGTCACCCGCGAGAACAACCTTATCAAAATGACTTGTCATATCAAGAATTTTCTCAACGTTTTTCTGCGTTCGAGTCAATGGGAACGCATCTTTTCTGCGGTTATACGACTCAAGTACAAGCTCATTGTTTTCAACAATATCGCACTGATCAATTGTAGCAAAATGAGTGTCCGCAAAGAGAAGAATATTCTTTTCTTCGTTACCCAATCCTATATCTAAAACAACTCTATGAATAGTTAAACCGTCGCTTTCAGACTTGTAAAAGCTCGAATGGGGACAACTATAATCTTCAATTTTAATAAAACGTCTCTCTTCAAATAAATTTGTTAAGATTTTCATATTCAACTATCCTTATATGCAATTCCAAGTGATGCCGCAACAATATTTCTACATCCAAGCGACCTAATAAGTGCTGCAGCGCTTCCCATAGATGCTCCCGAGGTAATAACATCATCAACGATAATAACACTTTTACCGCTAAGGTCAACATTCTTAATCAAATCAAAGTTAACATTTTTCATTCTTTCCGAATGCTCGAGCGATTTCTGCGCCTTTTTAGAATTTGATTTCAGCAAAGGAATATACTTTGCTCCGAGTCTTTTGGCAACTTCCTCTGCTAAAAGCGCCGAATGGTCTATTCCATACTCTATAATTGCCGCCTTACGTCTCGGAACATTTGTTATAACGTAATTTTGAGGCTCCGAAATGCAATTCTCAATTGATTTCAGCATTTCATCAGCGCAAACATCAAGAACATCCTGTCGATTGTCCTTTTTCAAGCTGAATATCAGTGAATTGGCAGGCTTTGAATCATCCCTTACCCTATAGCGAAAGGACTTTACTGTTTTGCTGATAAAATGCCCACGCAAATACTCGTTTGAACAAGAGCATTCATGTAGAATTTTAGCACATCGCGAACAGTTGCGAGTCTTAAAATCTTCATAATCGGCAGAACATTTAGGGCAGAATGCCTTTTGTCCATAATAAAGCCTTTCATTACAACAAATACATTTAGGAACGGACAGGGCAAATAATACCCTGTCCTTAATTTCTCTAATATTCATTATTTCTGCGCCTTGGGAAAGCTATCTTTAAGTCCAACGATTCTGTTGAAGGTGTTTTCGTGCTTGATATCCTTTACAAAATAGCCTGTTCTGACGAACTGGAATCTTTCACCGGGATTTGCTTCAGCAAGAGCAGGCTCAACCTTGGCATTATAAATAGCCTTTACAGAAGCCTTGTTGAGATAATCGTCGTAGGTCTTATCCTCGGGAATGTCACCTGTATTCTCGATATCAAAGAGGAAGTCGTAAAGCATTACGGTTGTATCAACGGCATAATCAGAAGCGAGCCAATGAATAGTTCCCTTCACTTTTCTACCGTCAACGGGCATAGCGTTACCTGTTTCAAGGTCTGCGGTACATCTGATTTCCTTAATGCTACCATCATCATTCTTGATGATTTCATTGCATTTAACGATATAAGCTCCCATAAGACGAACCTCACCGTCGGGCTTCATACGGAAGAACTTGGGCGGAGGAACCTCTGCAAAGTCATCTGCATCAATATAAAGCTCACGAGCAAAGGCAACCTTTCTTGTACCTGCGTCGGGATTGCCGGGGTTGTTGGGAAGATCAAAATACTCGACCTTATCCTCGGGATAGTTGGTAACAACAACCTTAATAGGATTAAGAATTGCGATTCTTCTGTCGGCGGTAGTATTAAGCTCTTCTCTGATACAATGCTCAAGAAGCTCATAATCTACAACGCTATAAGCCTTTGCAACGCCTGCACGGGCAACAAAGTCAAAAATAGAAGCAGGTGTATATCCTCTACGTCTGAGACCGCAAAGAGTAGGCATTCTGGGGTCGTCCCAACCGTCAACAAGATTCTCCTCAACAAGCTTACGGAGGTATCTCTTGGACATAACGGTGTGAGTTACGTTAAGACGTGCAAACTCTCTCTGCTTAGGCTTCTTTTCAAAGCCGATATTATCAATAACCCACTCGTAAAGGGGTCTGTGGTTCTCAAACTCGATAGAACAAAGCGAGTGAGAAATGCCCTCAAGTGCGTCCTGGATAGGATGAGCGTAGTCGTAAAGAGGATAAATACACCACTTATTTCCCTGTCTGTGATGAGAAACGTGAACGATACGATAAATCGCAGGATCACGCATGTTCATATTAGATGATGCCATATCAATTTTAGCGCGAAGAGTCTTTGCTCCGTCCGGGAACTCGCCATTCTTCATACGCTGGAACAAATCAAGGTTTTCTTCAACGCTTCTGTTGCGATAGGGGCTCTCCTTGCCGGGAACTGTAAGAGTTCCGCGATATTCACGCATTTCATCGGCGTTCAAATCGCATACGTATGCTTTGCCATCCTTAATAAGCTGTACAGCATATTCGTAGCACTTATCAAAATAATCAGAGCCGTAGAAGATACCGCCTGTAGGCTCGCAACCAAGCCACATAAGGTCCTCGTAAATGCTCTCAACGTACTCATTATCCTCTTTCGAGGGGTTAGTATCATCATAGCGAAGATTAAACTGACCACCGTACTTCTTTGCAGTCATGGCGTTAATCCAGATTGCCTTCGCAGAGCCGATATGAAGGTATCCGTTAGGCTCGGGAGGAAATCTTGTGTGAATCTTCAGCTCGGGATTTGCCGCCAAGTCCTCGTCAATGATGTCATGTATAAAATTGTTTTTTAATTCTTCCATTTTATATGGCTTCCTTATCTATAAAAATCAAAAATGTATTGCTCAACGGTTGTGCTTGCTCCGTGACCGGGATATAAAACAGTATTTTTCGGTAAGTCTGTCACCAGCTTAATTGATTCCCTCAACTCCATCGCATTTCCGGTTGGCAAATCAAAGCGACCGTAGCCACCGCCTGCAAAAACTGTATCACCTACAAAGCAGCTGTCATCTACAAGATAAATTACACTTCCCTTTGTATGTCCGGGAGTTGAAATAACCTTTATTTCTTTATCTCCAAGCGGTAAGGTGTCCGAATTTTCAACAGTCAGAAATTTACCAAAATAACCGCTATCAGAGCCGTCAAAAATCTTGTAACAGTTAAGCGTTGGATTAGAAAGCATCAGTTGCTCATCTATCGAGACAACAACCACAGCATCAGTTGAGTTAACCCATGAATCGATATCAAGCATGTGGTCAAAATGTCCGTGCGTAAGAAGTATATATTTGAGATTGCCCTCATAAAGTTCCTTATCGTAAGGTGTCGATGGGTCAATAACAGCGCATTCCCCGTTACAACTGATGATATAAGTATTCGATGCAAAGGAATGAGGTGTTTTTGTCAATATAATTTCCATTGTTTTAGGCTCCTAAAAAACGAAAATTTCTACGAATAATAGTATATCACACAAAAGCCGAAAAGTCCAGCATTTTTTATTATTTTAATAACTTTTTTACCTTATAAACATAAAATAATATTAGACCTGCTATAATTGCGGGTTAAGAAAGGTGTTTTGACTTGAATACGAATATAATTACGGTAGAAAGCGTCACTATCGCGATGAAATTAAGACGCATGCTTTTACGCGCGGGTATTAAGTCTAAACTCGTTAAGGTTGTACAAAATGGCTGTGCGCACGGCATTGAAATTGACAGAGCTGATTTTTATAACGCAGTAGTAGTTTTGAAGGAAAACGGAATAAATTACTCTGTTTATAAATAGATATGATTTACTTTGACAACGCTGCAACGACATTTCCAAAGCCCACTTCTGTTATCAAAGAGGTTAACCGATGCTTAAAGAAATATTGCGGAAATCCCGGAAGAAGTACACATACAATTTCCCTAAAAGCAAGCGAGGCTGTTTATACCGCAAGAGAGCTTGTATCAAATTTCTTTCACACCACAAGTCCCGAGCGTGTAGTATTTACTTATAATGCTACCTACGCTTTAAATCTCGCTATAAAATCATATATAACTCACGACTGCCACGTTTTAACATCCGATTATGAGCATAATGCTGTAATAAGGCCTCTTGAAAAATTAAAGGCAACTCATAATATTCAATATTCCATTGTTCCATCAGAGGCCTTTAATTTACAAGGTATAATTCCCTATTTAAAATCAAATACAATCGGAATAATAGCGAGTATTGCCTCAAACGTTGCCGGGTTTACAATTTCTCTTGATGAATTATCAAAAATAGCAAAGGCTTATAATCTCTTTTTAATAATTGACGCATCTCAGGCGGCCGGACACGTTGATATAAATCTCACAAAAACTCCATGCGACGTCTTATGCGCCCCGGCTCACAAGGCAATGCTTGGTATTCAAGGCTGCGGTTTCGCAATATTTGCCGACGGCAATAGAAAAGATAGCTTTATCGAGGGCGGAAGCGGCTCAGACAGCAAAAATAAGTTTATGCCGAGTCTTTTGCCTGAGGGATACGAAGCAGGAACGCTGGCAACCCCATCTATTGTATCTCTGGGGTGCGGAATACGCTTTATAAACGATATAGGTCTCGAAAATATGCAGTTTAAGCTGAATTCACTTGTTGCGGAGGCTTATAATATCTTATCATCTTTCTCTGAAATAGAAATTTACCCTATAGGAAATAGCCTTTTATCCTTTAATTATGATGATATACCATCTGATGTGATTTCTTATGAGCTTGACAGAATGGGAATATGCACTCGCGCGGGACTTCATTGCGCGCCACTTGCCCACGAGAAGCTTGGCACTTTAAGCAAAGGCACGATCAGGCTCTCATTTTCACATTTTAACAAAAAATGCGAATTAGAAAGGTTGTATAAGGCTTTAAAGTTTATAAAAAAAGCATATTAAAAGGGATTATTCTTTTATGAATAATCCCTTTTAATTAGTTATATCGATTTGAAATTTCCTTAATTTTTTCCACAGCTTCTTTTTGATATTTTCCAAAGGCTGTTCCGTTACAGTTTAAGATTATATCAGCATATTTTTCCAGCAAAGGCGCTCTTTCGTTGTATAAGTCATTGATTGTCTGTCCTTCGGCAAGAACGACTCCTCTTTTAGAAAAATCTCCCAAGCGTTTTATCAATATTTCAGGACTTACGCAAATATAAACTACAGGACCCCGGCTTTTGAAGTATTCCATAACCGATTCATAGTACACCGCGCTTCCACCGGGAGAAATTATAACGTTATCATCCTTTATGCTTAAAAGGACCTCTTCTTCTATTTTTTTAAAAGCGTCAAGGCCGTCTGTATCAATAATTTCCTGAAGTTTTCTTCCGGTTACCTGTTCAATCAATCTGTCACCGTCTAACTGCCTCATATTAAGCATCTTAGAAAGCTTTTTTCCCATGCAGGTCTTTCCTGCAGCAGGCATTCCAATAAGCGTTATAATCATTTTCCTGTCCTTTATATAATTTCAAGCTCTGTGTCGGTTTTTACCTTATATATATTAGACGTACAAGGCAAAAGTCTGTGTATTGCACCCCTCTTGCTATCAAGGAGTGACGATGCCGAAGCGCTGAAATTAAGTATTATAGTTTTGCTTGAATTGTTTACTACTGTAATATAAGAATTTTTCCCATCGCATCTTGAGAAGACTAGCATATCGTTATTTAAGGCGATAAGCTTGAATTCACCTTCGATATAAACTTTATTTTTACGTCTTATAGCTCCAATTTTCTTATAATGAGCCAAAAGCTCAAGATTCTCTTCTCCCCACGGATATGGCATACGATTGAAGGGGTCGCTATACCCCTCAAGACCAGCCTCATCACCATAGAATATAGCAGGAATACCTGGCAAGCTTCCAAGAACTGTATATGCGCAAATAAGTCGGCTAATGGCAAGAGACTTTTGCTCTTTGTTCATTCTGAGAATTGACAGCTCACTGTTGCTCTTGCCATACGATGAAACACCGCCTAAAAGAGTAATAATTCTTTCAGTATCGTGAGTACCAAGCAGATTCATCTGCGTATGAAGTATTCTTTCAGGAGCATTGTTTGTAACGTCGGTCAATGCGTAGTAAAGCTTGGAATATCCACGTCCAAGAAGGAAATCAATAATTCCAACTCTAATAGGATAATTCATAACGCCATCAAGCTCGCTGCCGAGATAGTATTTCTTTCTTTTGTCGTAGGCGATTTTATTCGACGCGTCCTCCCAGACCTCTCCATAAAGAATGGAGTCATCCTTGTGTTCGGATAGCCTTGATTTTATACGCGAAATAAAATCATCCGAGAGCTCATCGGCAACGTCAAGTCTGAAGCCGTAAATTCCCATATCGGAGTATTTTTTTATTACGCCGCCATCGCCTACAAAATAATCTCCGCAAACTTTTTTATCAGGGTTAATTCGAGGCAGAATTCCAATATCCCACCAACAAGTGTACTTATCGGGGTAATTCTGAAAGTCAAACCAATCATAATATTCCGACTTCTTTGATTGGTAAGCGCCAAGGGAATCAAATCTATCAAATTTGTTGAAATAAATACTGTCTGCGCCGGTGTGATTGAATACACCGTCTAAAATAATTTTTATATCCCTTTTATTACATTCGGCAATAAGCGCCTTCAGGGCTTCTTCACCGCCAAACATTGGGTCAACGGTCATATAGTCTGCCGTATCATATTTGTGATTAGAAACAGATGTAAATATGGGGCTTAAATAAATAGCGCTTACGCCAAGCGAGGATATATAATCAAGCTCATCAATTATTCCCCAAAGCGTACCGCCGTAAAACGTATTGTTTTTCAGGTCAGCGCCCGGATATGCGGGATATTCGGGAATCATTGACCACTCACCGTCGACTATTTTAGCATATTCCGGAACGGTGACTTCCCCGCCCCTTTTAAATCTATCAACAAAGATATGATATATAACTCCGCCCTTGATTGCTTGCGGCTCAGAATATAAGAAATAGCAAATGCTGAGCTGTAGAAGCGAGTCGGTGGCAGAGTTTTTATTGAAATAGATTTTATTATCGTATCCATGCCCGAAAAGCCATTCATCAAACACCAAAAGGCGCGGTCTCATATAATAGAGTCCCGTGCCAAGAACCTTTGAAGAAATTGAAAACGAATATATATCCTCCAAGCCTGAGCATCCGTCCCATTCTCCCGAAATTTCAAGAACACGGTTATTAACCGATTCATTGTAAATCTCGAGAACAACAGTCGTCGCGCCAACGCTGCGAGGAATATACAATCTAATTTCTTTTTTCTCTTTTATCTCAAAGGCGGTGGAAATGCCTACCTTGCCGTTATGAATATACTCATAACGGCAAGCATTCAGCATTTCTTCAGCCGAAAGTCGAAGTGTCTTCACTTAAAACCTCGGTATTTTAAAAATTACTTAATTTGATTAATAGGCTTTGCGTGCCAGATTTCATTTGCATAATTTCTGATACTGTTATCAGATGCAAACACACCGCTTGTAGCGGTATTCATAAGCGACATTCTGGACCACTTTTCCTTGTTTGCATAATCCTTCATTGCTCTGCGGTAGGTATGAGTATAAGACTCAAAGTCAGCAAGGCACATGAAGGGGTCAGCAACACCGTAGGATGCGTTGATAAGGTAATCTGCAATGTGAGAGAAGTCCTGACCGCCAATGGGAGAATAAAGTCTGTCAACAACGCGTCTTAAATGCTCGGATGCGGTGTAGAAGCTTCTTGCATTATAGCCGCTTCTCCAAAGATCGTCAACCTCGTTGGTGTTAAGACCAAAGATATAGATGTTATCCTTACCGCAGGCGTCGTAAATCTCAACGTTAGCGCCGTCCATTGTACCCATTGTGATAGCGCCGTTCATCATAAGCTTCATACAGCCTGTACCGCTGGCTTCCTTACCTGCAAGAGAAATCTGCTCAGAAATATCTGCCGAAGGAATAAGAACCTCAGCAAGAGATACGTTGTATTCTTCCATGAAAACAATCTTAATCTTGTCACGTGTAATAGGATTTCTTTCAAGCTCTTCAGCAAGGAACCAAATAAGCTTGATAATCTTCTTAGCCATAACGTAGCTGGGCGCCGCCTTACAACCGAAAATAAAGGTCTGAGGAGGTACGTCAGCGTTGGGATTATCCATGATTTCGGTGTAGAGAGAGAGGATCTTAAGCACGTTAAGAAGCTGTCTCTTATACTCGTGCAAACGCTTAATCTGTACGTCGAAAATAGAGTCGGTATCAATACGCTTTCCACACTTATTATATGCGTAATAAGCAAAGGTTTCCTTGTTGTGATGCTTAATATCGGCAATTCTCTCAAGTACAGCCTTATCGTCCTTGTAATCTGCAAGCTTTATAAGCTCTCTGCCGTCGTTCTTGAAGCCGTCACCAATAAGCTCGGTAAGCATCTCGGACAGCGCGGGGTTAGCATAATTGAGCCATCTTCTGTGAACTACACCGTTGGTAACGTTTGTAAATTTCCAGGGAGTCATCTTATAGAAATCATGGAAGATTGTCTTCTTCAAAATGTCGCTATGAAGCTTAGAAACTCCGTTAACGGTATGAGAGCCAACAACAGAAAGGTTCGCCATTCTAACCTGGTTGTAAGCAACGATAGACATTCTGGAAATTCTGTTCCAGTCGCCGGGATAAAGATTCCAGAGATCAGCAGTAAATCTGCGGTTAATCTCATTTACAATCATGAGAATTCTGGGAAGCTTCATGCCGAACAAGTCAAGACGCCAGCACTCAAGCGCTTCGGGAAGTACTGTATGGTTGGTGTAAGAAACAGTTTTAACAACAATGTTCCATGCATCGTCCCAGTTGTATGAATACTGGTCCATAAGTATTCTCATAAGCTCGGGAATACAGAGCGCAGGGTGTGTATCGTTAATATGAATTGCAATATTATCCTCAAAGCCAGCAAGAGAGCCATGCTCTGCAAGATATTCGTTGATGATGTTCTGCAAGGATGCGGAAACAAGGAAATACTGCTGAGTCAAACGAAGAAGCTTACCCTCGTCATAGTTATCCGGGGGATAAAGCTGCTTTGTAATAGATTCAGCGTTATAATCCGCAGAGAAGTTCTTAACGTATCCGCCCTGTGTAGCAAATACAGAGGATGCAGCAGGAACAGGTCTTGCTCTCCAAAGACGAATAACGTTAACTGCATTGGTGGTAGTTCCGGGAATAAGGATATCGTAAGGAACAGCATTTACCTCATCATATTCATAGTTAGATACGGTATGCTTTCCGTTCTCCCACTTCTCTTCTATTTTACCGCCAAACTTTACAGATATAATTCTGTCAGTTCTGGGAACAAGGCGAACACCGCCGGAGGCGAGCCACTCATCAGAAAGCTCAACCTGTTCTCCCTCAACTATACGCTGACGGAAAAGACCGTTTTCGTAAAGCAAAGAGTAACCCTTAGCGGCATAATCCTGCGCGGTAAGTGAGTCCATGAAGCAAGCAGCAAGACGACCAAGACCGCCGTTTCCAAGTCCGGGGTCAACCTCGCATGCGTATACCTTCTCAAAGGAAGAGCCAAATTCCTCTAAAACCTCGCAAAGATCGTTATATACACGGAGGTTCATAGAGTCATTTTTCAGCGCGCGACCCACAAGGAACTCCATGCAAAGATAACAAATCTTCTTGCCGTTGGTTTCCTTAATTCTCTTCTTAAACGCCTCGCGATAATCGAGCATAATATCCTTGAGCGCAAGGAAGGATGCCTGATAAAGTTGTTCAGGAGTAGCACTCTGAGCATTAAAGATACCGCGAGTAATCAGCTTGGCTTCAATACGCTCTTTAAGCTCCTGCTTTGA
>JAZQWA010000046.1:0-3841 GCA_045632065.1 Eubacteriales bacterium
TACACCAACTACCCCACCAACGAGGATATGTATTCGAAGTTGAAAAGCGGCTCTGGCTCATACGACGTTATCTGCCCCTCGGACTATATGATTGAAAAGCTTATCGACGAGGATATGCTTCTTCCGCTTGATTGGGACGGAGTTAAGGGCGAATCCCACAAAGACAGCATAAATCCCGATTATACCGGCAATGCTTTTAAGTTTGACCCGGGTAATAAGTATTCTGTTCCCTATACCTACGGTCGCACGGGTGTTATCTACAACACCACCATGGTTGACGAGGAGGATATCGGCAGCTGGGATCTTCTATGGAATCCTAAGTACAAAGGCAAGATTCTTCAGTTTAACAACCCCAGAGATGCTTTCGGCACTGCAATGTATTGGAAAAACATTGATATCAATTCAACCGAGACTTCCGATTGGGATTACGCGCTCGAGCTTCTCAAAGAGCAGAAGCCTTATCTTCAGGGTTATGTAAACGATGAGATTTTCGATAAGATGACAGGTGAATCTGCTGCGATTTCCACCTATTTCGTAGGTGACTTCGTTACGATGTACTCCGAAAACGACAATCTCGCTTTCTACTACCCCAAAGAGGGCTCAAACGTTTTCGTTGATGCATTCTGTATTCCATCTTCGTCGAAATATCCCGATATTGCGATGGAATATATCAATTTCATGCTCTCTCCCGATGCGGCGCTTGCAAATGCTCTGTATCTCGGCTACTCTTCCCCTTCAAGATACGTTTATAATGACGACCCCAGTCTTGATGATATATACGGAGAGTACAATGAGATGTACATGGATGGACTCATTTACGACTTCTTCCTTGATGCAGAGGATGAGGAAAATCCTACCGAGGAGGAGATTGCCGAGGCTACCGAAAAGGCCAACAGCATCTTCAATCTGCTTTATAAGCACGACGGTGAATTTAAGTATAAGTACAATCCGATATATCGAAACTTTACCCCCGAGATTCAGCGATATACAAACTCGCTTTGGGAAGAGCTGAAAATATACGGAACTTCCGAGACTTGGATTCACATCACAAGCGGAGCTATTATTCTGATTGTTCTCGTGTGGGCGGTTTACTCGGTTATAATAAAGAAACATCGCTCGAAGGATTATCGCCTTCGCGATAAAGAATTAAAAAAGGCTAAGGCCAACAAATAAACAAAAAAAGAGAGAAAACCCGTTGTGGTTTTCTCTCTTTTTTTATATTTTTATAAATTGTTGTCTGCAGAAGCAAACGGCGGAATAAAGCTCTCGGATGCCGCTGCCCCCTCTTGAATAAAGGCATTCGTTAATCCAAGCTTCACCGCGTAATCCAGAAGCTGATTGTATTCTTCGACGGTTACTTTTCTGTTTAAAGGCGATTTCATACCATCCATCGGAGTATATTGGCTCATAAGGCTTATGTATATACTGTCGCTATAGGTGGAATAAAGATACTTCAATATCAGCTTCGCCTCGGCTACGTGCCCCGGCAAAAGTAATATCCTTACGATAACACCCTTTTTCATCATGCCATTACCGTCAAATTCGCATCCACCTACCTGCTCTACCATTTCGGCAATAGCCTCTTTTGCAACGATAGGATAGTCCTCTGCACTTGAATACTGCCTTGCGGTTTTTGCGGTGTAATATTTGAAATCGGGAAGATAAATATCTACAAGTCCATTAAGTCTTTTTATAGTTTCGGCGGTATCATATGAGCCTGTATTATACACTATTGGAATAGAAAGCCCCTTTGATTTTGCAACCTTTATCGCGCCAATAATAGAAGGAACAAAATGCGTTGGAGTCACAAGGTTGATATTATGAACTCCTTGAGATTGCAATTTAAGCATAACCTCGGCAAGCTCAGTCGCTGAGAGCTTTTTACCATTTCTGCCTCGGGATATATCTCTGTTTTGGCAAAAAACGCAACCAAGCGAGCATCCGTCAAAAAATATAGTACCAGAGCCATTTTCGCCTGATATGGGTGGTTCCTCCCAAAAATGCGGCGCAGCTCGGCTGACAAATACATCTGCCATCATACCGCATCTTCCGTATGACGTAAGACGGTTTACGCCGCATTTTCTGGCGCAAAGCTCACATTTTTCATATAGTTTTTCCATTATTTCTCCTTCTATGAGGCTTATATATTGACAGAGCCGTTTTTTTGTGGTAAAATAAAGCATCTAATATCAGGGGGAAACCTAAAATGGCTAAGAGAAACGATTATATTTCCTGGGATGAATACTTCATGGGCGTTGCGCTTCTTGCATCGCAGAGATCGAAGGATCCCAGCACTCAGGTAGGCGCATGCATTATCGATGAGGATAAAAGAATACTTTCAACAGGATATAACGGCTTCCCACAGGGTTGCTCCGACGATAGCTTCCCCTGGAACAGAGATGAAAGCCAGGGCGAAACAAAATATCAGTACGTTGTACATGCCGAGCTTAACGCCATTCTCAATGCAAGCGGTAAAAAGCTTGCAGGCTCTACGCTCTACGTTGGGCTCTTCCCCTGCAACGAGTGCGCCAAGGCGATTATTCAGTCAGGCGTCAAGGAAGTGGTTTATCTTTCTGATAAGTACCACGACACGCCTTCGGTGATTGCCTCCCGCAAGATGCTTGACTCAGCAGGAGTTGTTTGCAGACAGATAAAGCCTACGAAAGCAAGCATTGTTTTAGATTTCAAATATTGATTTTAGCCGCAAAGGATACTTTGCGGCTATTTTTTTATACATTAAAATATGCTTTGATATCCTTGATGGTAGATGCAAACGAGCCCTGTATCATATTCGGCTTTCCGCCTCCGCTTCCCATAAGCGCTTTATTGATTTCGGGGGCAAGAGCCTTAAGATTTTCACTTTGAGATGATATTACGTACTTGTAATCGCCATCCACTCCCGAGAGCGCAACGCAAATGCCCGAAACCTTACGGCAGGCAATATTGGAAAACGCAATAAGCTCAGGGATGGTAAAATCTTCAAGTAAAAAAACGGCAGATGAATCTGTGTTCTCTGCTCTTTCGGCATAAAGCTCGGCAATTTTCAGCCTTGAAAACTTGAGATTATTCTTCAGCCTTGTGTTTTCATTTACAAAGTCATAGAGAACCTCGGCAACATCCGATTGCGGCGCGGAAAGAAGACCTGAAATTTTCTTGATATTTTCATACCTTGCTCTATAATCCACAAGAGCGCGTCTGCCGGCAACCATCCATATACGAGTGCCGCCTCTATGCTTCATAAAATCAAGTATTTTTATAAGCCCTATCTCACCTGTACGCTCAACGTGAGGAGCGCAGCAAGCGCAGATATCGTATTCTCCGATTTTTACCAGACGAACTCCATCGGTTAAATCAAGCTTTGCCCTGTACTGTATCGAAGAAAGCTCATCCTTATCGGGAAACCAAGCAGTGACGGGCGCGTTTGAAAAGACTGCCTCGTTTGCAAGGTCCTCTACTCTGTCAAGGTCTTCTCTCGAAAGAACACCGTCTATATCAAACACAACCTCGTCCTCGCCAAGATGAAAGCCAACATTATCAAGGCCGAAGAGCCGATGTATGATTCCGCAAAGAATATGCTCTGCGGTATGGCACTGCATTTTCTCAAATCTCGGCTCGAAGTCAATTCTGCATTTAACCTCGGTTAAAGAAGGTGCAGTGTCGCAGATATGATGGATAACGCCCATAGCTTCATAAACATGGCTCACCCTTGCATCTGCTATATATCCTGTGTCCGAGCTTTGTCCTCCCTCCTCGGGGAAAAATGCGGTTTTATCAAGAATGACGTCAAAGCCGCCGTCGCACTCGCAAACGGATAAAACTGTGGCATCAAATTCTTTTATGT